>CAKQGD010000031.1 GCA_934232845.1 uncultured Oscillospiraceae bacterium | reverse complement strand
CCGTCCTTGTTACAAAATATAACAGCAAAATTTCCATATTGCAACTATTATTTTAATTTGTTGTCATTTTTTTTTTTTTTTTTTTCATAAGTTTAACATAATAATGACAGGTTTGTCATTATTTTTTTCGCCGTTTTGTCTTTTGCGTGAGATTTTCACCCGATCCACAGTTACAAACCGCGGACAGACTGCGTTTTTGCGGCGAAGCCGCCGTTTTTAAAATAAAAAACGGCTCCCTTTTCCATAGAAAAGAGGAGACGTGACCGTGCAGAAGAAAAGAACAGCGCAAAAAATCGCGGCGCCCGAAGCGCAAACCGAGCGGCATTCGGCAGATGCGCGGATCGCCGGCGAAGCCGACCTTTGCAGACGCAGCAACGCGTTTGCCCGCCTGCGATATGTAACATCAGCAGGCGCTCCTGCTTGCCGCTGCCGGTTTTGATTGCGCGCTCTCACCCGTTCGGCTTCCTCTCTTATAAGAGCACGCCAATCGGCTTTTGCGGGGTACTTCTGCCAAGGCAGAATCTCCTTTCCCCGGCAAGGGAACGTGACGACTCGGGAATTGCTGGGCTGTCCGCCTGCTCCACTTTGTGCTTTACAGCGCATTCATAAGAAAAGAGCAGGCCGAAGCCTGCTCTTTGTTTTAAAATAAGGGATAGGATTACTTGACCTCGACCTTTGCGCCGGCCTCGGTGAACTTAGCGGCAAGCTCGTCGGCCTCAGCCTTGGAAACGCCGGTCTTGAGGGGCTTGGGAGCGTTGTCAACGAGGTCCTTGGACTCCTTGAGGCCCAGACCGCAAACTTCCTTGACGAGCTTGATGACGCCCATCTTGGCAGCGCCCGCCTCGACGAGGACGACGTCAAACTCGGTCTTCTCCTCGGCAGCGGCAGCCGCGGGAGCAGCGCCGCCGGCCATTACGACGGGAGCCGCAGCGGAAACGCCGAACTCCTCCTCGATCGCCTTGACCAGCTCGTTGAGTTCGAGAACGGTCAGGCCCTTGATATCTTCTACGAATTTCATGATCTTCTCAGAAGCCATGGTTGTACCCTCCTATTATTTTATGATGATTTTGTAAGAAAAAGAAGCTTTTGACCGCTTATTCCGCGGCGGGAGCTTCGGCGGCCTCCTGTGCGGGAGCCTCCTGCTTTTCTGCGATCGCGTTGATCGCGCAGGCCAGTCCTCTGAGGTTGCCGGTCATTGCGGAAAGCAGCATCGAGAGAAGTCCCTCGCGGTTGGGCAGCTTACCGAGTTCGGTAACCTTTTCCGCGGTAATCACCGCACCGTCGACATAGCCGGCCTTGACGGTGAATTTTCCCTTGCTGCCCTCGGCATACTTGGACAGAATCTTCGCGGCGGCCACCTGATCGCTTTCGCTGATCGCAAGGGCGGACGTGCCGGAGAGATGCTCCTTAAGATCGCCGTAGCCGACCTGATCGGCGGCGCGCTCGAGCATGGTGTTCTTGACCACAAAGTAGTGTACGCCCGCTTCGCGCAGCTCGCGGCGCAGCTTGGTGTCGTCCGCCACGCTGATGCCCTTGTAGTCCACGAGGACGCCCGCGACGGAGTTCTGCATCTTGCCGGCGAGATCCGCTACCTTGGCCTGCTTCTGAGCCAGAATCTTTTCGCTTGCCATTTGTTTGTTCACCTCCCGAAAAAATCGTTTGCGTCCGATCACAGAGAAGGAACGAAAAAAGGCCCCTCTCCCCCTCCAAAGGACGGGAAGAAAGGCCCCTGCAAACGGCGTTTCGCCGTATTCATCGCAGAATGTTCTCTTTCCTCGGCAGGCGGAAAACGCTTACGCCATACGGCACCTGCTGTCTTTGGATCGCAACAGACTGATTATACCCGCAAAACGCGGGCTTGTCAAGAAATTTCTTACTGCTCGGCGGCGACGGCCGTACCCTGGAACTTGGCGGTGCTGATACGCACGCCGGGGCCCATGGTGGAGGCAACGACGCAGCTCTTGACATACTGGCCCTTCGCCGCGGCGGGCTTCGCCTTGACGACGGCGCCCATCAGAGCATCGAAGTTTTCCTTGAGCTTTTCGGCGCCGAAGGAAACCTTGCCGATCGGGCAGTGAATGATGTTGGTCTTGTCGAGGCGGTACTCGATCTTACCGGCTTTCGCCTCGGTGACAGCCTTGGCAATGTCGGGGGTGACGGTGCCGGCCTTGGGGTTCGGCATCATGCCGCGCGGACCGAGGATCTTACCGAGACGGCCGATTACGCCCATCATGTCGGGGGTGGCGATCACGACGTCAAAGTCGAGCCAGCCGCCGGCGATCTTCTGTGCGAGATCGGCATCGCCGATATACTCGGCGCCCGCCGCCTGCGCCTTGGCCACGTTGTCGCCCTTGCAGAATGCGACGACGCGGACGGACTTACCGGTGCCGTTCGGAAGAACGACGGCGCCGCGGACCTGCTGGTCCGCATGGCGGGAATCGACGCCCAAACGGATGTGGCACTCGACGGTCTCGTCAAACTTCGCCTTGGCGGTCTGTACGCAGAGACCCAGTGCCTCGTCGGGCTCATAAAACTTGGTTTTTTCAACGAGCTGTGCGCTCGCGTTGTAATTCTTTCCGTGCTTCATACCTTTTCCTCCTTGATGTGGTCAAACGGAGTATTGTTCCTCCCACTGTGTGCGGGGCTGTTTTCACCCGCGCGTACTCATTCAGTCGGCGATTTCAACGCCCATGCTGCGGCAGGTGCCGGCGACCATGCTGACCGCGGCTTCGAGGTTCGCGGCGTTGAGGTCGGGCATCTTGATGTTCGCGATCTCTTCGAGCTGCTTTCTGGTGATCTTGGCGACCTTCTGCTTATTCGGCACGCCGGAGCCGCTCTCGAGTCCGACAGCCTTCTTGATGAGAACGGCCGCGGGCGGAGTCTTGGTGATGAAGGAGAAGGAGCGGTCCGCGAAGACGGTGATGACGACCGGAATGACCATGCCGACATCCTTCTTCGTGCGCTCGTTGAATTCCTTGGTGAATGCCATGATGTTGACGCCGTGCTGGCCCAGCGCGGGGCCGACGGGCGGGGCCGGAGTTGCCTTGCCGGCCGGGATCTGCAGCTTGATATAGCCTACGACTTTCTGTGCCATAGTGAATTTGCACCTCCAAAATTAGTGGTTCCTCTGCGGGGAAGCGGAGTCCCCCTCCCACAGGCCGGCGGATCACCGGCCCATCTGCGGCTTTTTCTTCTGCCGCGCGGATTTTCGTAATTTGCCAAAAGTCAGGAGAGCACGGAGACCTGCTCGAGCGAAAGCTCGACCGGCACATCCTTGCCCATCATGGAGACGGTCACGCGGACCAGTCCCTTTTCCTTTTCGATTTGGTTGACGCGTCCGATAAACCCGGCAAAATAGCCGTCTATAATCGACACGCTGTCGCCCACCGCGAAGTTGATCTCGATCTCATTGGTCTCGACGCCGAGGCGCTGTACTTCTTCCTCCGTCAGGGGAACGGGCTTGGACCCGGGTCCGACGAAGCCGGTCACGCCGCGGATATTGCGCACGATATACCACGTTTCGTCGTTCATCACCATTTTGATGAGCACGTAGCCGGGGAATATCTTGCGCTCGACCTCGCGTTTTTGATTGTCCTTAATCTCGGTGACGGTCTCGGTCGGCACGCGCACTTCGCAGATCAAGTCGCCCAGCTTGCGGTTTTCCACCGCGTTTTCAATGCTGGTCGCAACCTTGTTCTCATATCCCGAATAGGTGTGGACGACGTACCATCTCGCTTGCTCTGACATGATCGTCCTCCGTCACAGGTTAATCAGGAAAGCGATCAGAGCGCCGAGCAGCCAGTCAAAGCAGCACACCGCGACGGCCGTGAGCGCGACCGCGATCAGCACAACCTTGGTGTTGTTGAATGTCTGCTTCTTGGACGGCCAGACGATTTTCTTGATCTCGCCCTTCTGATCGCGGAAAAATTTCGCGATGCGCGCAAAGACGGAAGGCTTCTTGACGTTTTCTGCCATGTGGATTCCTTCCTTTCTTTACTTCGTTTCCTTGTGAAGGGTGTGTTTCTTGCAGAACCTGCAGTACTTGTTCATTTCCAGTCTGTCCGGATCGTTTTTCTTGTTCTTCATCGTGTTGTAGTTGCGCTGCTTGCATTCCGTGCAAGCCAAAGTGATTTTTACCCGCATTTCGGCACCTCCTGTATCACGGATTTTTTTCTGCCTTCCTCGCCGAGTGAGGCCGTATTCCTTCCCCATTTTTTGGGCACAAAAAAATAAGCCCTCTTTGAGGTATGGATATCATACCACACCCTTTGGACACAAGTCAAGCTGTTTCTATAAAAAAGCCGCACGGAAAGCGGTTTTTCTTTAAAAAAGGAGATGGTCTCATGCGCGAGCGCTTTCCCCTGATCGACGCGGCGCGCGGCATGATCGCCGCGCTTGTCGTGCTGCACCACCTGTGCTACGACCTGACGGCGTTCTGCGGCGTATCCCTGCCGTTTCTGCAAAGCCCCCTCTTTCTTGCGGCCCGGTACGCCGCCGTCTGCACGCTGTTTGTGCTGTCGGGCGTATCCTGTGTTCTCTCGCACAGCAATCTGCGCCGCGGGGCGCTGACGCTGGGTGCTGGCCTGCTGCTCACCGGGGCCACCGCGGTCTTTCTTCCTTCGCAGAGAATTCTGTTCGGCGTGCTGCACTGTCTGGGTTTCTGCCGCCTGCTCTGGGCGGCGGGTCTGGGGCGTGCCGTTCGGCGGGCGCCGGGCATCTCTCTGGGCCTGTGCGCCGTTTCGGCCGTTTTGCTGCGCCGTCTGCCCGAAGGAGTTCTGACGGTTCCCTTTGCCGGAGAGCTGCTTCTTCCCCCGCCTCCCGCGGGACTGGGCTGGCTCGGTCTTTGGGATCCGTCTTTTTTCAGCGCCGACTATTTTCCCCTGCTGCCATGGGCGCCCGTTTTCTTCGCAGGAGGCGCACTCGGCGCGTTCTGGGAACGGCGGGGTTTTCCCGACGCGCTGCGCCGCGATCCCGTGCCGGCGCTCTCCCGCTTGGGGCGGCACGCTCTGCCCGTATACCTGCTGCACCAGCCCGTGCTGTTTCTTCTTTTGCGACCGCTGTTTTCAAGATAAGGCAAACCGTGTCGTTTTTGGGCGAAAGGCACACTTTTTACCGCGTTTATTCAGACAAACACGAACTGGCTTTTTCCTCTGCCGTATAGTATAATAAGAATTAATGCTTTTTCTTTCTTTTAATATGTACGCTTAAGGCCGTTTCCCTGTCTTTTTACGGCTGCGGCAGGTTCTATGTATTTTAAAAAAATTGACTGCGATCAATTGAAATAAAGGGTGGATCATGACATGACAACAGAATGCGAACGCCGCTTGAAAAGCTGGCGTGAAGACCCGTTTTTTGACGCCCAGACGCGGGCGGAAACCGCCGCCCTCACCGATGAAGCCGAGTTTGAGGACCGCTTCGGCAGCGAAATGACCTTTGGTACGGCCGGCCTGCGCGGTCTGATGGGCGCCGGCACAAACCGTATGAACCGCTACACCGTACGCCGCGCGACCAAAGGCCTCGCGGGGTGGCTGATCGCCTCGGAGGGCGAAGCCACCGCGCGCCGCCGCGGCGTTGTGATTGCCTTTGACAGCCGGTTTCATTCCGCCGATTTCGCTGAGGAAACCGCGCTGACGCTCTGCGCCGACGGCATTCCCGCCTACTGTTTTCCGGTGCTGACGCCGACGCCCGTGCTCTCCTTCGCGGTACGCCACCTCGGCTGCTGCGCCGGTGTGATGATTACCGCCAGCCACAACCCCAAGGAATATAACGGCTACAAGGTCTTTGACCGCGACGGCTGCCAGCTTCTTGAGCGGCAGGCCGACGCCGTGCTTGCGCGGGCCGCGGCGGTGCCGCTTACCTCCGTCGTGCCGATGGATCGGGCGGCTGCGCTCTCCGCAAAGCTGCTGCGCTCGGTTGACCCCTCTGTGCTCGACGCCTTTCTTGACGCGGCGGCGGCGCAGTCGCATACGCTCGATTCCTCCGCCAAGAGAGCGCTGCGCGTGGTCTATTCCCCGCTGCACGGCGCTGGAAGCATTCCCGTGCGCCGCATTCTCGAGCGGCAGGGATACCAAAACGTCCTGATCGTTCCCGAGCAGGAAAAGCCCGACGGCGCTTTTCCCACCGTCGCCGTGCCGAATCCCGAGGACCGCGAGGCCCTCACGCTGGGCGTACGTCTGGCGGCAGTGCGTGACGCCGATCTTGTGATCGCAACCGATCCGGACTGCGACCGCGTGACGATTTCCGCACTGCACAATGGGTTATATCAAAACTTTACCGGCAATCAGCTCGGCGCGCTGCTGGCCAACTATATCTTCACCCGGCGGGCGGATCGTCTGACTTCCGCCTCCGTTCTTGTCAAGACGATCGTTTCCGGCGAGCTGGCCCCGGCCGTCGCCCGCGCGCACGGCGTGCGTGTGGTCGAGGTGCCGACCGGTTTTAAGTACATCGGCGACCAGATCCGCCGCTGCGAAAGCGATCCCGAGCTTGAATTTATCATGGGATACGAAGAAAGCTGCGGTTTTTTAATCGGTACACACGCGCTCGACAAGGATGCCGTCGGCACCTGCCTGCTTATCTGCGAAATGGCGGCCTACTACAAATCGCAGGGCCTGACGCTGATCGACGTGCTGTCCTCTCTCTATGAACAATACGGATACCACATGTCCGTTCTCGACACCTATACGATCACCGGACACAACTGGAAAGAAAAGGTCCGCACTCTGATGGCCGTGCTTCGCCTGCATGGAAGAGAGCTGGCCGGCGGCCCCGTCACGGTGCTCGACTACGCCACAGGCATCGGCGGCCTGCCGCGCTGCGACGTGCTTAAATTCTGCTTTGAAGACGGCTCGTGGATGGCCGTGCGTCCCTCCGGCACGGAGCCCAAGATTAAAATCTACCACTCCACCCGACAGAAGGACCGCGCCGCCGCCGAGCGCTCCATTGCCGCACACCGTAAGGCTGTTCTGTCCTATCTGGCTCCCGACATTCCCGAATAAATGTTCAAAAATCAAGCGGAGAAGTTTTAAACGGCTTCTCCGCTTGATTTTTTGCCCGGAACTTATGAAAATTTCATTTTCTCTCGTACAGAATCACATGCACGGGCTCTTTGCACTGTTTTCGAATTTTACCGCGAATCTCCTTTGGGGTGTCAATCAGCCAACAGACGGTGCCGTCGTCATTTTTGACTCCCATATTCACAACGCTGCCGCCATAAGGCTCGCCGTCAAACAGGGCGCGTACCTTCCACCCGTTCTCTTCCGAATTTCTTTCGCAGGTTCCAAGGAAGCCGCACATACGCACCGCCCCCGCGTGATGCGGCAGCGATGATGCCGTCATACTCATACTTCTTTTTTGGCGCCCATTCCTGCGCAAAACGCCTCTTCAAAAAGTATTTCCCGTCACTATTCTCTCGGCGGCGCGGCTTTCTATACAAATTGTATAAATAATAGAAAAGATTCCCCGATGCAGCCGGGGAATCTTTCATTAGAGAGGGGCTTTCTTTCGCTATTCTGTTTTGACTTCGGCTCGCAGACAGCGGTCAAAATAAGGATGAGGCTTTGCACCCTGTTTGTCCGCTGTAAAGATGGGCGGCGGTCACTTTGCCCGAAGCGCAAGAATACGGTCGAGCAAGCGGCGGGCGACCTCATCTTTGCCAAGCAGGGGCAGTTCCTCGGCGCCGTCCGCCGTGATGAGGGCGACGCGGTTTGTCTCCGTGCCGAACCCCGCGCCCTCGTCTCTCAGGCTGTTGGCCGCGATCAGGTCAAGCTTTTTGCGCACAAGCTTTTCTCTGGAGTTTTCCAATACGTTCTGCGTTTCCATCGAAAAGCCGCAGACAAACAGCCCCTCGTGCCGGTGCTGTGCAACCCAGCCGAGAATGTCGTCGGTGCGCTCAAGCGGGATGGAGGACATGTCCCCCGAGGCGCCCTTCTTGATCTTATCCTCCGCAACCACTGCGGGGCGGTAATCCGCCACGGCGGCGGACTTGATCAGAATATCCGTCTCCGGCAGACGCCTTGCGACGGCCTCGAACATTTCGCGCGCGGTCGTCACTTCCTCCACCTTTAGAAACGGCGGAGGCGTCAGCGCCGTTTTTCCGGTAATGAGCGTCACCCGCGCACCGCGCAGCATCGCCTCGCGCGCAATCGCGTAGCCCATCTTGCCCGAGCTGTGGTTGGTCAGATACCGCACCGGATCGAGCGGCTCCTGCGTGGGGCCCGCCGTCACCGTGACATGCAGTCCCCTCATATCTTTCTCCCTCGCCAGCTCGTGCAGAATATAGTCGAGCAGCACCTCTTCTTTCGGCAGCTTGCCGGAGCCGGTATCCCCGCAGGCGAGCCTGCCGCTGTCCGACGGAATGACTACGAAGCCGTACCGCTCAAGCGTGGTGAGATTGTCCTGCGTGACGGGGTTTTCAAGCATGGCGGTATTCATCGCGGGGGCGACCAGCTTGGGGCAGCTCGCGGCGAGCACCACAGTCGTAAGCATATCGTCGGCAATGCCGTGCGCCATTTTTGCGATGACGTTGGCCGTGGCGGGCGCGATCAGAATCAGATCGGCGGCCTTGGCCGTCTCGATATGTGTGACCTCAAATTTAAAGTCGCGGTCAAAGGTGTCCACCATGCATTTTTGTCCGGTCAGCGTCTCAAACGTCAGCGGTGTGATAAACTGCGCGGCATTTTTCGTCATTACGACACGCACCTCTGCTCCCGCCTTGCGCAGAGCGCTCGCGACATTCGCCATTTTATAGGCGGCGATACCGCCCGCCACACCGAGTACGACGCATTTTCCCTGCAAGCTTTCCATGGAGAGGACCCCCTTTTTCAGATGCACTCAGTATAGCAGGCACAGAAAAGGATTGCAACCCGCTGCGCAGGCCTCCTTTCGCCTTTTGTGCCGCCGGAAGGGCATCTGATATTCTCGCGTTCTTCTTGCGCTCCTTTCTAAAGCAAGATATAATATTACCGGAACAAAAGGGTCTTAAAGGAGGACATATTATGATCGAAACGCAGCGTTTCATCCTCCGTCCGTTTGAAATTGCGGACTTAGATCTTATCTCATCGCTGTATGGAAATCCCGATATTATGGCATATATGCCTTGCGGCTGCCTGACGGAAAGCGAACTTCCGCTTCATTTACAGAGTGTAATATCTGACTGGGGTAAAACACCGCGGATCAATTATGGAATGACAGTCGTTCGTAAATTGGGTTCAAAGAAAATCGGAAGAGCAAGAATCCATATGGATTACGAGAGTGATACAGCAATGATCGGATGGCTCCTTATTCAATCCGAATAGAGGAAAGGAACCGCCACGGAAATCACAAAATCATTGCTTGAGTATTGTTTTCAGGTACTTGAGGTTCATCGCGTGTGCGCGCTCTGCCACCCGCAAAATATAGGCTCGTGGAAAGTGCTGGAAAAATGCGGATTGAGACGAGAGGCGTATTACATCAAAAAAGTAAAATACTCGAGCGACGCGGGCATTCGTTGGGAAGATGAACTGGAATATGCTATTCTGAGGGAAGAGTTTCGTAAACAAAATTCCGCTTCGGCGATCTGACAGGACTGTGCAAAAACCTTTCGCCGTCATTTCGATGAGGGAAGGCTTTTTTATACCTGAAACGACACAAACAGCAAAGCGCTTCGCGCAGTCTGCAGTCATTGAGATTGATTTTATGAGCAAAGGAGGAATCTGCCAATGCTTCTCGCCGCCGACGCAGGCAACACCAGCGTGACCTTCGGCGGGCTTGTCCGCCGCGAGAACGGCTGGACGCCTGCCTTTTCCGTGCGCATCGCCACCGCGCGCTTTCGCGCGGGAGAGGACTGCTCCGGAGAGCTTCGCGCGCTTTTGGCCAAAGCGGCGCCCGGCGCATTCTTTGAAGACGGCGTCTTGGTCAGCGTCGTGCCGGAAGCCGAGACCGCCGTCGCCGCATGCGTCAAGGCCCTGACCGGAAAAGCGCCTCTCTCGGTCACATGGAAAAACTGCGGCCTTGCCGTGGAGGTGGATTTTCCCGATCAAGTGGGGCGTGACCGCTTTGCGGACGCGGCCGCGGCCGCGGCACTCTTTTCGCCGCCTGTTGTAACCGTCGATATGGGCACGGCGACCACCTTCAACGTCATCACAGAGGGGCCTGTTTTTCAGGGAGGCGTAATCACCCCCGGAGCCGCCCTCGGTCTGCGGGCACTGCACGCGGATACGTCGCAGCTTCCCCCCGTCGAGCTGTTCACCCCCCGAGCCGTAATCGGCAAAAACACAGAGGACTGCATGCGCTCCGGCGCCGTCGCGGGCGCCGCCGCCCTCGCGGACGGCATTGCCGCCCAGATCGAGCGCGAGCTGGGCCGCGCGGTCACCCTTGTCGTAACGGGCGGCTTCGCCCGCTGGGCCGAGCCGCTGATCCTTCGCCCCCATGTGTACGATCCCGATCTTCTGTTAAAAGGGCTGGGCGTAATCTATGAGAAAAACCGGCGCTGACCGGTTTTATGCCGAATGCCCCGTTTAAGATGAGGAAAATTCCGCATCACGGCGCGGCTTTAAGCCTCCTTCGCAAAGCGATCTATGCCTGCGGTGAAAGCGCATCGGGGACGCTTTGCGTTTTTTGCCGATAGCGGCAGAATTGTTTTTTGAATCGCGGAGATGCTTTATGCCGGTTATCCATGTGTTTCTTGGAATGGCGGCCGGTGTTGTAGTTGAACAACGGTATCGTCCTCATCAGACGGCAGAGATAAGAGAGGAATCGCGCCGGGCAAGAAATGCCTTGCCGAACTGAAAAACAGATGCCGCTTTAGAAAAGGAGCAAGGATACAAGATGCCCTGCTCCTTTTTTGTGCAAAGAAAAGCACCGGCTGCAGCGGCGGCTTTAAAAAAGGCTTTCGCTTGTGCCCGAAAAAAATCATCCGAGCGAAGCGAGAAAACGCTGCTGAACAGGCAAATCGGAACTCTGACGGTTAGAAGCCGGAAAAGCCGCCCCACAGCGATTTCAAACAGCGGCAGGGCACTTTTCGCAGGCGGCAGATGTTCTCAATGAGCCGATCGGCGCAGCCGGCGGCCATAATTTCGGGACATGAAGCAAAAAGGCCGGTCTTACACGTCAGGCCTTCTTTCGGATATAGACCAAAAAAGCGAAGCCGTTCAGGTGCGCAGCTTCGCTTTTTATTATTTCAGTCCGTTTCGGCAGCAACGTGCAGTACTTTTCTCTTCACAAGGAGGTCTCCGGTCATTTTTCCCGAAGGCTTTTTAAAAATCGATCTGGCGGTACACGACCTCGCCCGCGCGCACGGTCATCTGTGTTTTCAGCAGCGTTTGCCCGGTGAGAGACTCCTCCGCCGCATCGATAAATCGCTCCTCCCGCCGCAGCGGCAGATGCACGGCGACGTCCGCCGCAGTGCCGGGCTGCAGGCTGCCGAGCTCGCGCTCCTCGCCCATGGCCCGCGCGGGATTCGTCGTCACGCAGGCGACAACCTGCGGCAGGGTCATCCCCAGCGCCAGATACTTTGACATCTGATACGGCAGAGAAAAGCACTTTCCATGCCGCCATGCGCTGGCTCGGATCAGATCCGTACCGATTATATCGGGCAGAAAACCCTCGGCCAATGCGCGCCGTGCGGTCGAGAAGCAAAAATGCGTCCGCCCGCAGGATACGTCAAAGAGTACCCCGCGGCGCTTGGCGTCCCACACGCCGGGCAGAACATGCCCGTTCTCTCCCAGAATCGTGTGCCCCGTGCCGTGAAACGCATGAATAAACAGATCGCCCGGCCGAAAATACGACGCCAATTCATCCGCCAAAACCGGCGCACCCGTCACATGGCAGCCCAGCAGAACGCCCGCCTTTTCCGCGATTTCGCGGGCACGCAGCAGGGGCTCCAGCCCATGGGCGCCGACGACGTCGCGGCTGACCCGCACCTTGACGCCAAACAGCCGGTCCTTGTTTTCGCGCAGGCAGCGCAGCATTCCCGCTTCATCAAAATGCGCGGGATCGTGATCCTCGTGCGTGCGGATGGTCGAAATTCCTCCGACACTGCAGTGCAGCAGGGCGCGCAGGTGCACGCCGCAGGCCGCGGACTGTGCGCGAAAGGCCGGATAATTCGCGATCCCCGTCGTGCCGGGATCGACGGCGGTCGTCACCCCGGTGGGGAAGCACGCCGCCTCGGGATGCACGGCGATCTCCGACACGGCAGAGGCAACATGCGCGTGCAGATCGATCAGACCGGGCGTCACAATACAGCCCGAGGCGTCGACGATCTGCTCGGCGTCGGTCACACCGGCCGGGTCGATGAGCACACCGCCTGCCATGGCGACAGAACGAATTTCGTCCGTGCCGTCATAGGGGTCGATTACCCGGCCGTTTTGAATCAAAATATCAGCTTTCACGGCAATTCTTTCCTTTCTTGTATGGCAGACGGCCGAGGGGTGATTTTCCGGCGCATCCGTGCACAGAAGATACCAAAAATAATTTTATTCGTCCTCTTTTTCGTTGTAAAGCGTCTCCAGCGCGGCGAACATCGCGGCGCGGTCCGCGTTTCTCTCCTCGGCGGTACGTTCGCGGCGTGCGGCGCCGTCTTTTTTCGCAAGCAGGCTGCCCAGCGCCAAGAGGGGCAGATCGGAAAATTGCTCCGACGCAGATTTTTTCTCACTCACAGCGCACTTCACTCCTTCTTTCAACAGAACAGGCGCATGACGGATACCGCCGTGCGCCTGTTTTTTTCGGATGTCGAACCGTTCTTTATGCGTTCGCCCCGGCGAGGCGGCACAGCGCGGCGTCGATGCGCGCGAGAGAATCGTTCTTGCCGAGTGCGGCAGCCAGCTCGATGCCGCCTCCCGGGGTGAACTGTTTGCCCGACAGCGCGACGCGCAGCGGCCAGAGAATCACGCCGTTTTTGCAGCCGAGGGATTCGATCAGCGCAAAAAGCTTCTCGTGAATCACCGCGGTATGAAAATCCTTTTCTTCAATCGCCTCGAGCACGGGACGAATCTTCTGCAGGGAATCAAGCGCCACGGCCGGATTTGTTTTCATCTTCTTGGAAGTGAACAGCTCCAGATCATAATCCGGCAGCCGATCGATAAAATCGACCTGCTCGGGAATCTGTCCCAGAAATTCGCAGCGCGGATGCAGCGCTTCGGCCAGCACGGAGAAATCCACATCCTCGCGGGTCACGGATTTTTTCATCCACGGCAGGGCCGCGGCGAGAAATTCCTCCGGAGAGAGGCGGCGGATATACTCGGCGTTGATATAGTTGAGTTTGAGCGGGTCGAAGATCGCGGGCGCCTTGGCTACATCGTGGATGGAGAACTCCCTTGCCATTTCCGAAAGGCTCATGATCTCCTGCTCGCCCTTCGGGCTCCAGCCCAGCAGTGCGATATAGTTGAGAATCGCTTCCGTGAGATAGCCCTTGGCGATGAGATCCTGATACGAGGCGTCGCCGTTTCGCTTGGAAAGCTTGTTCTGCGCGTCCTTCATCACAGGCGGGCAGTGCAGGTATTTCGGAATCTCCCATCCGAAAGCCTGATACAAAAGGTTGTATTTCGGCGCGGAAGAAAGATATTCGATGCCGCGGATCACGGTGGTGATGCCCATCAGGTGGTCATCGACGACATTGGCGAAGTTGTAGGTCGGCATACCGTCGGTTTTGACCAGAATCTGATCGTCAAGCGTGTCGCAGTCGACCGTAATGTCGCCGCGCAGCTCGTCGTGGAAGGTGACCGTTCCCGAATCAGGGATGCGCTGGCGCACGACGTAGGGCACGCCTGCCGCAAGCTTTTCATCGATTTCCTCCTGCGTCAGATGCAGGCAGTGACGGTCGTATTTTGTTGCCGCGCCGGAGGCCTTCTGAACGTTTTTCATCTCCTCAAGCCGCTCCTTGTCGCAGAAGCAGCGGTATGCGTCACCCTGCGCGATAAGCTGGTCGGCATATTTCTTATAGATGTCTTTGCGCTGAGACTGCACGTACGGGCCCACGGGGCCGCCGACGTCCGGGCCCTCGTCCCAAATCAGGCCGGTCTCCTTGAGCGTGGCGTAGATGACGTCCATCGCGCCTTCGACGTAGCGCTCCTGATCGGTGTCCTCCACACGAAGAATAAACGTACCCTGTTCGCTGCCTTTCGCCGCCAGATAGGCGTAGAGCGCCGTGCGAAGATTGCCGACGTGCATATATCCCGTGGGGCTGGGCGCAAAACGGGTGCGCGGATGTTTGTAATCGATCACAGTGATCCCCTCCAAAAAATTCAGGGCGGCGGCGTCTGCGGCCGCGCGTCCGGATGACAATTTCCATCTTAAAGCAGTTTGTCCGCATTGTCAAGGATTCGCGCGCCGTGACGCGCTTTTTTTGCAGGGAAATGCGCGTTCTCCTGCGGCAGGTTCATCCCGTGTTTTCGTGCGGGCCGCGCATTTTTTTGCACGGCGGGGCTTGTCCCTCGCTTCTGCGACACAATCCGCCCGAAACGCGTTCTATACTGGAAGAAATATCCTGAAAGGAAGGCTTCCCATGGAATTTGCAGCTGCCGCGCTTTCGCGCCTGCGCGCCGTTCTCTCAAAACAGCGCGACGCCGCCGTCTGTGTTCTGACCGCCGCGTGCGGCTTTGTGACAAGCGCATCCCCCATTCTGTCCGCCGCGTCGCCGTTCGGCCTCGCTTTTGCGGGGGCCGTCAGCGCACCGCACGCCCTTTGGGCCACGGCGGGCGCCGTAGCGGGCTATCTGACCCAGACCGACCCGGCGCACTCTCTGCGTTATCTCGCCTCGCTGGTGCTTCTGCTGGGGCTTCGGTGGGCCTTTGCCTTTGCCGATCCCGACCGTCTCGCGCTGTACACGCCTCTGCTTGCGGCACTCTGCGCTGCGGTGACGGGCTTCGCCGTGGCTTGGTCGGGCGGCGACGCCGCCTACGGCTGGGCGATGGCTCTCTGCGAAACGGCGATCTGCGCCGCCGCGGGCATTTTGTTTTCCCGCGCGCTTCGCGGCGCGTTTGACGGCGCGCCGTTCTCCGGTACGACGGGCGTGTGTATGGGCGTGCTGCTCTGCGTTCTGCTCACAGGCGCCGCGCGGATTCTCGGCGGCTCCTTTTCCCCCGCCTACTGGGCGGCGCTGTGGGGGATTCTGCTTTTTGCCCAGTACGGACGCGCGGGACAGGCCGTGGTGATCGGCGCCGCCGCGGGCATCGCCGCCGCCTTGTCGGGAAGTGCCGGTCTTCTTCCCGTTCTGACCGCCGTTTCTCTCGCGGCGCAGGCCTTTTCTCCTCTGGGCCGCTCCGGCACATGGATCGCGGCCGCCGTTTCCGGTGTACTGGCGCTGCTCTCGCAGGGGATGACCTATGCCGCCGCGCCGTTTCTGATCGGGACAGCCGCGGCGGGCGCCGCTTTTTTTCTGACGCCGTTCTCTTTTTTACAAGCAGCCGGGCTTGTGCCTTCTCCCGACAGAACCCAGAGCGA
Organism: uncultured Oscillospiraceae bacterium; assembly: GCA_934232845.1. GTDB lineage: Bacteria > Bacillota > Clostridia > Oscillospirales > Ruminococcaceae > Yanshouia. Next base: position 4,849 of record CAKQGD010000031.1, on the reverse strand, counting down.
GGCCCTGCGGGAGCTGACGTCCTTTTCTCTCGAACGAACACGCGCGGCCTTGTCCCAGATCGCCCAAATGACGCAGGAGGTCTCGGAAAAGCTTGAAATCATGCGCTGCGACCGGGCGCAGACATTGATTGACCGCACCTGCGAAGAGGTCTGCCGCGGCTGTCCGCGCAATACAAACTGCTGGCAGCTGCAGTACGACACGACCGCTGAGGTCTGCGCGGATCTATTCTTCGGCCGCTGTGAAGAACTGCCCCCGCAATTCTCCTGCTCCCGCTTTGAAACGCTGCGCGCACGTCTGCGAGCCGCCGCCGCGGAGTACGCCGCGCACCGCGCGCTGCGGGAACAGGCCGCCGGACTGCGCAGCGTTACCTGCGAGCAGTTTTCCGGCATGAGCCTGCTGATCGATTCTCTTGCCAAGACGCTTTCCTCCTTTTCCTGCGCGGACGAAAGCGTTTCTCTCGCCGCAAACGAACTGCTCGTATCCCTCGGCGCCGAGCCTTCTCTTGTCTCCTGCTATTTCGGTCAAAACGGCCGCCCGCAGATTCTTGCCAAACTGCCGCGGCGGAAAGTAGCCCGCCTTGATCCCGAAAAAACCGCCGCCGCGCTGTCGGAAATGATACGCCGGCCGCTCGCTCCCGCGCGGCTTCTCTCCGGAGAAGAGGAGGAAGCCTGCCTTTTGTGGGAGGAAAAAGCCCCCTTTCGCGCCGAATCCTGCTTTCGGCAGAAAACGGCGCAGGGGGCTCTCTGCGGCGACTGCTGCAGCGCCTTTGACGCGGGAGAGGGCAGTTTTCTGCTGCTGCTCTCCGACGGAATGGGCGTCGGAAGGCCCGCCGCTCTCGATGCGGCGCTGACCGTTTCCCTGCTTGAGCGTCTGCTCAGCGCGGGCGCGGACTTTGACGCGGCGCTGTGCATCTCCAATGCGGCGCTGCTCTCCCGCGGGGAAGAGCGCCTCTGCACCGTGGACGCCGCGCTCATTGATCTGTACTCAATGACTCTGACCTGCTGCAAGGCCGGAGCCGCCCCCTCCTTCCTCTGCCGGGAGGGACGTGTGCGCCGCATCGGAGACTCGGGTCTGCCGGTCGGCATCCTCGGCGAAGCACAGGCCAAGCGAACCTCTCTTTCTCTGCGGGAAGGCGATTTGATCGTGCTTGTCTCCGACGGTTTGACCGATCAGAGCGACGAATGGCTGCCGTCGCAGATCACCGCCTATGCCGCGGGGCCGATCGAGGAGCTGTGTGAAAATCTGCTCAAAACGGCACAGCTTCGCCGCGCCGGAGGACGCGCGGACGACTGCACCGTTCTCGCCGCGCGCATTGTGAAAAATCCGGACGTTTTGTGATTTTTCCAGAGCCGCTTTGCCCTGCGGCGCAGCGCGGAGCTTTTCTTTTTTAAAGTTTTCGTATCCCGTTTTTGTCTTGCGCATCCTCAAAAAGATATCTGTCTTCCCGCCTTGCAAAACCCATTGATTCTGCTATAATGTTAGATTGTGAAAGCAAAAGCGGAGGGGACAGATTCATGATGAATCAGATCGGATTTGACAACGAAACATATATGCGCGAGCAGACTGCACACATCCGACAGCGCGTCGAGCAGTTCGGCGGCAAGCTGTATCTGGAATTCGGCGGCAAGCTGTTCGACGATTTTCACGCGGCGCGGGTGCTGCCGGGTTTTGATTTAAACGGCAAAGTCAAGCTGCTGGCCGGACTGCGCGATCAGGCGGAGATCATTTTCTGTATTTCCGCCGACGCCATTGAGAAAAACAAGGTGCGCGCGGATATCGGCATCACCTACGACATGGATGTGCTTCGGCTGATCGACAGCCTGCGCAAACGCGGTCTTTACATCGGCTCGATTCTGATTACACAATACAGGGACCAGTCCGCGGCGGACATATTCCGCAAAAAGCTTGAGCTGCGCGGCGAACGCGTCTATGTGCACCGCATGACCAAGGGCTACCCGTCGGACGTCAACACCATCGTATCCGAAGAGGGCTACGGCGCAAACCCGTACATTGAGACGACCCGCCCTCTCGTCATTGTCACGGCGCCCGGCCCCGGCAGCGGCAAGCTTGCCACCTGTCTCTCTCAGCTCTACCATGAGCAGAAGCGCGGCGTGCGTGCCGGCTACGCAAAATACGAGACCTTTCCCGTGTGGGATCTGCCGCTCAACCATCCCGTCAACGTCGCCTATGAGGCCGCAACCGCCGATCTGCGCGACGTCAACATGATCGACCCCTTTCATTTGCAGGCCTACGGCGTCACCACCGTCAATTATAACCGCGATATCGAAGCATTTCCCGTGGTGCGCACCATTCTGCACCGCATCAACGGTGAGGATCTTTACAAGTCCCCGACCGATATGGGAGTAAACACCATCGGCCGCTGCATCTGCGACGACGAAGTCTGCCGAGAGGCGGCCCGGCAGGAAATCATCCGCCGCTGGTACAAAGCGCGCTGCGCCTACAAGCAGGGCGAGGGCGATATAGAGGCCTGCGGACGCATCGAGATGCTGATGAGCACGCTGGGGCTGCGGTCAAACGACCGCCGCTGCGTCGCGCCGGCTCTGCAGAAAGCCAAGGAATCGGACCGTTCCGCGGTCGCGATCGAGCTGCATGACGGCCGTATCGTGACGGGAAAATCCTCTGAGCTGATGAATGACACCGCCAGCGCCGTTCTGAACGCCGTCAAGGTGCTGGCGGGCCTTGCGGACGAAATCCTTTTGATGTCCCCCGTCGTTTTGGAACCGATCATCAAGATGAAAAAGGATATTCTGGGATCCCGTTATCCCGTGCTTCAGCTTGAGGAAGTGCTTCAGGCGCTTTCCATCTCCGCGACGTTCAATCCCACCGCGCAGTTTGCGCTGGATAAGCTGCCCGAGCTGCGCGGATGCGAGCTGCACAGCTCCGACATCATGGCGCAGAATGATGCAAACACCTTCCGCAAGCTCGGCGTGAATTTCACCTGCGAGCCGGAATTCCCGACAAAAGATCTCTATTTTAAATAAAAGCATGACCGCGTACAAAATGCGGTGCGAGTGCTGTTTTCGCCCTGCCTTCGTGATTTATCAAATTTCCGCCCTGTTGGGGCACACAGCTCTTTTCATATTCAGTCAAAAGTACCCGCCTCACAAAAAGAGACGGGTACTTTTTTCAGTGGGTATCTTCCTCTTCAAAAAGCTGGCGCAGCATTTTCTCCGGTGCGTTCAAGAAACGCTTGGACAGGGCAAAATGCTCCGTCTGCTCATACGGTGTCGGGCGGATGCCGTCGTTTGACAGTTCAAGCACCTGCGCGCCCGGCATCGCCATCAGAATCGGCGAATGCGTCGAAATCAAAAACTGCGCGCCTCCCCGCACAAGTTCGCCCATGCGGTACAGCATGGACAGCTGCCGCATAGGTGAGAGCGCCGCCTCCGGCTCGTCAAGTAGATAAAGCCCCTTGGGAATGAATTTGTTGATCAGCAGAGACAAAAAGCTCTCGCCGTGCGACTGCTGATGCAGAGAGACACCGCCGTATGCGCCGAGCGAGGGCGCAATTCGATCCAGCTGGTCCAGATAGGAGGCCGCGTTGTAAAAGCTCTCCGCACGAAGGAAAAACCCGTCGCGATGACGGTAGGGACCTTTTTCCACGGTCAGATACGGCGCAAGCGAAGAATGCGTATCGCACGTCGAAAAGCGAAAGTTGACGGTGCCGCCCTCGGGGTTAAAGCCCAACGCGACGGCGATTCCCTCCAGCAGCGTGGATTTTCCGACCCCGTTCTCCCCGACAAAAAAAGTCACCGGCACAGAAAAATCCAACCGTTCCATCTGCCGCAGCACGCGCACCGCCGATACGCCGCAGAGCCAGTTTTCTTCCGGCAGGGGCCGCGAAAGCCTCACGCCCCGCACAAACAACTCGTTCACCCAAAGTGCCTCCCCTATTCGCCATAAAATCTCTATCTGTATTGTAGCGCGTCGCACGGTGTTTTTCAAACAACGGCAGGCATTTTATCCTTTGGCGCGGACTTTTCCATGCGCCTATGGCAGAACAAGCGCGCCCTGCTCTTTTCTCTGCGCGAGGAAATGACGCAGGGCATCGAAAGGCGATCAAGCGGGACGCGGCGCTGAAGCTTGCCCTCAACAGCAAGGCTCACGACCCGAACGACATGATTCGCTTGCTCGACGCCGAAAAGATCGAGCTGGATGAAAGCGGCAATCTGAAAGGCAGCGTCGACGACCTTCTCAAGACGATTCGAGAGAGCAAACCTTATCTCTTTGCAGAGGATAAGGAACCTGCGCCGGCCAAGGTCAAGGGGGCAAAGCCCGCAGCCCCCGGGAGCGGCGCGCCCGCAAAGACCTATACGCAAGAGGAAATCGGGCGAATGTCCATGTCTGAATACCGAGCCTATCGGGAACAGGCGGGAGATTTCCCCCGGAACTAACCGGAAAAGGAGAAAATCAAAATGGCAAATACCTTTCTGACCCCTGATATTATCGCAGGAGAGGCGCTCGTCGTCCTCGAAAACAACCTGATTATGGCGAACCTCGTCCATCGTGACTACTCGAACGAGTTTGTCAACGTGGGCGGCACGATCACCGTCCGCAAGCCCGCGTCCTTTGTGGCGAACAACTTCACCGGTTCCATCATCCGGCAGGACGCCACCGAGGGCAGCGTGACCGTCAAGATCGGCCGTCACCGCGACGTGTCCTTTGGCGTCTCTTCCAAGGAAATGACCCTCGATATCCGCGAATTCTCGAATCATCATTCTATCTGTCATTGTGAAGATGCAAAAAAGACAGCCACCCCACTGGGGGTGACTGTCTTTTTTAAGTGTCGGCGCCGACCTATTTTCCCGGGACGTCTCCATCCAAGTA
>CAKQGD010000030.1 GCA_934232845.1 uncultured Oscillospiraceae bacterium | reverse complement strand
GAACAAAAACCGTGTGATTCTGCGTTTCCCGTGGAAAGCGGACGAAACCGAGTTTAATGCTGAGGCGGCGATCGCCGAACTCGGAAGCATGGCAAATCTTACGTTCCGTGAGGGAGCCTCGTACGACCAGGCGGGCAAGCCCACGGGCACTACGCTGGAAAACATAATTCTCACCGGCAGTGACATCGAATCCGCCGAGGCGGTCTATACGCAGGACGAGAGCGGACGGCAGACCCATATGGTCAAACTGACGCTCAAGGATTCCGGCAAGGAGAAATTTTCCGAGGCCACCGGGCGCCTGCTCGGCTCTCAGATTTCCATCTGGATGGATGACACAATGCTTTCCGCTCCGTCTGTCAAGTCTCAGATTTCCGACGGAATCGCCACGATCGAAGGAAACTTCACCGCGGAAACCGCAATTGATCTCGCACAGAAAATCAACGCGGGCGCGCTGCCGTTTGCACTGGAAACCGAAAGCTATTCCACCATTTCTCCGACGCTTGGCTCCGGCGCAAAAGACGCCATGGTGCTGGCCGGAGGAATTGCCCTGCTGATCGTCTCTCTGATTATGATCGCTCTGTACCGGATGCCCGGCTTTGTGGCGGTGATCGCACTGATCGGACAGGTGATTCTGATGATCGCATCCATTACGGGCTTCTTTGCGGCGTTCCCGTCGTTTACGCTGACGCTGCCCGGTATCGCGGGCATCATTCTTGCGATCGGCTTCGGCGTAGACGCCAACATCATCACGGCCGAGCGCATTAAGGAAGAATTTCAAAAGGGACGTTCTCTCGATGCCGCGATCGAAGCGGGATTTCAGAACGCCTCCTCCGCCATTATCGACGGCAACGTGACCGTTATTATTGTGGCGATTGTGTTGCTGGGCGCCTTCGGCCCGACAGACAGTATTTTCTCTCGTCTGCTGAGCCCGGTGTTTTTCCTGTTCGGACAGTCCGCGGCAGGTATGATTTACTCCTTCGGGTATACGCTTTTGGTGGGCGTGCTGCTGAACCTGCTGATGGGAGTTTTCGCTTCGCGTCTGATGCTCAAGTCTGTTTCCAGATTTAAGCCGTTTCGGAATCCGGCGCTGTATGGGGGAGGGAAACAGGCATGAAAACTTGGAACATTCGCTTTTATGAGCACAGGAAGATTTACTTCGCGATTTCCCTTCTTCTGGCTGCGGCAATGCTGCTCGGTCTGCTGGTGCGGGGCGTCAGTCTGGATATCCAGTTCAAGGGCGGTGCGCTGCTGACCTATTCCTATCAGGGAGAGGTGGACGCGAAAGCGTTTACCGCTGCCGCACAGGAAGTGCTCGGCAAGGACATTTCCCTGCAGGAGTCTACGGATATTGCGACCGGCGGACAAAACTTTGTGATCTCGCTGCCTACGGCGGAAGGACTTGACCCCGCGGTGCAGACAGAGCTCGGCGCCGCACTGGAAGCGGCATTTCCCGATGCGAAGCTGGAGCTGACCTCATCCAGTGTCGTTGACCCCACGATCGGTACGGAGTTTCTGGCCAAGAGCCTTGTTGCGATTGCCTTTGCTGCAGTACTGATGCTGGTATATATCGGCGTTCGTTTCCGGCGCATCAGCGGATGGTCCGCCGGTCTGACCGCGGTCGTCGCACTGCTGCACGACTTGATGATGGTGTTTTTTGTCTTTATCTGGGGCGGCTTTTCCGTCAATGCAAATTTTATCGCCGTATGCCTTACGATTCTGGGCTACTCGCTGAACGATACGATTGTGGTTTACGACCGTATCCGTGAGAACAAGCGGATTCTTGGAGAGACCGTACCCATTGAAGAACTGGTGACGCGCAGCGTAAATCAGTCCTTCTCCCGCTCTCTGATGACGAGCGTTACGACCTGCGTAGCCATGCTGGTTGTATCCGTTGTGGCGTATTTGTACAACGTGACGTCGATCATCAGCTTCTCCGTGCCGATGCTGTTCGGTATGGTGTCCGGCTTCTATTCCTCCACCTGCATCGCACCGATGCTCTGGACGGTGTGGCAGAAGAAAAAAGCCGCATAAATTGATCTGAACTGAAAAACCTCCCGCCGACAGGGACGGCGAGCGAAGAAAATGATGCGGACGAAGGTGCTTCGTCTTTGCGGATGCTCGCCGTTCCCCTCTGGGAGGTTTTATCCATTTAGGAAGAAGGAGGAGACGCATATGCAGGTCGGGGTTTCCACCTCCTGCCTGTTTCCGATGGAAACGGAGAAGGCTCTGCGCCGTTTAGCGGCGCTGGGCGTGCGCAGGACGGAGATTTTTCTCAACAGTTCGTCAGAGGCAAAACCCGATTTTGTCAAAGAGCTGGCGACGATCGCACGGGGGGAGGGAATGCGTGTCACTGGACTGCACCCCTACTGTTCGGACAGCGAAGGCATCATGTTTTTCGGACGTTATCCGCGCCGGTTTTCAGACGGTCTTGACGAATACCGCAGGATGTTTGAGGCCTGCGCGGTGCTCGGCGCGCCGTATCTGATTTTTCACGGCGCAAAACCTCGCCCCGTGATTTCACGGGAACGCTATTTCGAGCGTTTTTCCCGACTGCGGGAAGAGGGCCGAAAATTCAAAACAGAGCTTTGCCAGGAAAACGTCGCCCGCTGTATGTCGCGCGACCTCGATTTTCTGCACGAAATGGCCGAAGCAATTCCCGATGTGCAGTTTGTGCTGGATATCAAACAGGCTCTGCGCTCGGGATATTCGGCTCTGGAAGCGATGCGCGCGATGCGGGGACATCTATCCCGCATTCATGTCAGCGATCATACGGAATTGTGCGACTGTGTCCCGCCCGGCAAAGGAACGGAGGATTTTTCGTCGCTGGCGGCAGAAGCAGAAAGTCAGGGCTTTCTGGGTGATTGGATGATAGAATTATACCGATGGAATTTTGACGAAGAAATAGAATTAGCAGTATGTGAAAAAAAATTAAAAGTGCTAATTCAAACGGAATAAATCGAATTAAGTCGAATTTGATTGAAATTAAGCGAGAAATTTGCGGATTTTAAACATTTTTAGCTATTTTTCCACTTTCCCGTGGCAGAGTGCTGGGCTATAATAAAAAGGCGCGATGCAATTTGACAGATATGGGAAGGGAACGAAACCAAATGACAGAAAAATGTTCGTACAATTTTGCGCCCAAGTATCGTCTGATTCGCGGGGAGTTTATTCATCCAGAGGGCGACCGCTATTTTTCTTTCGGAATTGAGGCGGTTCAAGGCAGTGTTCGGGTTGACGCAGTGGAGGACGTTGATCCCGACGAGGCTTTTGTTTCAGGTCTTGCAGCTCTTTTGAATAAAGAAAATGCGTTCTTGTGTCATTTTCGCGAGATTTTGGAGGATGCCATCACAGACCGCTATTGAAAAAGAAAGCGGTTTATGATATTCTTTTGTCAAACATTCAGCGAGGTGACAGGCTATGAAATGCCCCTTCTGCGGCTTTGCAGAGAGTAAGGTGGTCGATTCGCGTCCTACGGACGACGGAGAGCGGATTCGCCGCCGCCGGGAATGTCTTTCCTGCCAAAAACGCTTCACGACATACGAAGTGATCGAAACGACGCCGATGATGGTTGTGAAAAAAGACGGCTCGCTGGAGGCGTTTGACCGGGGAAAACTGCTCAACAGCATGCTGCGCGCCTGTGAAAAGCGGCAGGTCTCTCTTTCTCAGATTGATCAGGCCGTCAGCGAGATCGAACAGGCCTTGCAGAACTCCATGGAACAGGAACTGTCCACCAAAATGATCGGAGAAATGGCCATGAAAAAGCTCAAGTCAATCGATGAGGCGGCTTATGTGCGCTTTGCGTCGGTATATCGCCAGTTTAAGGATATCAACTCCTTTATGGACGAATTGAAAAAGATTTTGGAAAATCGCTGAGAACCGTTGTCTGCAAAACAGAGAGCCTCGGATGGAAATGTCCGAGGCTCTCTGTTTTTTGCGGCAGGCCGTTTGAAAAGAAAATACGCCTTTGACTTTTAGAAAGAACAGAAGAAATTTCTGCCTGCAAGCGCTGGCTTTTCAACACTGCGGCCGCCATAAAATTTCACGGAGAAATCCATTTTTTAAAACGCGGAGGATGCCTGCTTGGCTTGGCATAAACGAGTGCGCCGCCAAGATCGGCAGCGAGGCGAAGGCTTGAAGAAAAACAAAGCCGCTTAACCTCTTCTGTATGAGCGTCAAAGGAGACTGTGCGTTTAAAGGATATTTTCCCACAGCAGAGCACCCGAGCGCCAAAGGCCCTCGAAGCGTACAGCCAGTGCGAGGGCCTCCTGTGCGACGTCGACTTTCTCTCCGAATGGCACAAGAGCCCGCAGCCGGGCGAGAGATTCCTCAATGGGGTCGGTGCAGCCGCGTCCAACCAGAACGACCATGCGCAAAGAAACACGGTTCCATTTTTCCTCAAGGTGCAGAAGCTCGTTTGCGGCGGCTGCGGGGTCGTCTGCCTTTTCTGCGAGCAGGCGGGCTGTGTCCGCAAGTATGCCGGCGTCTGTGTGCAGCGTCTGGGATACAAACAGACAGGCTGCGGCAATCCCCAGTAAAAGAACGAGAGCGAACGAAGCCCTTTTCATTGGGAAGCACGCTCCTTTGGAATCAAAGTATATCGCCGCGCGGGGTCGCAGGCGAGAACAAACACGTCCGAGGCGGCGATCTGTTCTTGCTGCAAAGTTTTGTCCAGCCACGCACGGTCAACGCCGCAGGCGGCAAGCGCGTCCTTTGAGATTTCTCCGTCGCAGATCAGCAGAGCAGGCGGCGCGTCGCATTTTGGCGGCTCAAGCTTTAAATCGCCTGCCGTTGCCGGTCTGTAAGAAAATTTCTGATAGACAGAGAGCGTGCCGTTTGTTTCCACAACGGCCTCGCTGACTTCGTTTAAATCAAATACGCCGTTTGCACGCAGCTGCTCCGTCAGATCGTCGAGCGACCACCGCAGAAGAGAAAGCTCTTTTTGATCGATGACTCCGTTGCGGATAAGCCGTCGGGGACGGCCGACCAGAATACGGCGCAGGCGCCTTGATTTTAAAGCGGCGGCGGAGAACAGCACTTCGAGGCAGGCGAGAGCTAATATCGGCAGCGCACCGTCTAATAAAGGCGTGTCAAGATTTTCGATCGGAATTGCGGCAATGTTGGAAATCATAATTGCCGTCACCAATTCCGACGGCTGCAGCTCTCCGATCTGTCTTTTTCCCATAAAACGCAGCAGTGTGATGACGAGCGCATATAAAAATACGCTTCTCCACAACGTTACGTACATGCCCGCGCCTCCTCCTTTTTCCTTTATATTTCCCCGAAATCATATGGCTACGCGTGAATAATCGGGGCATTCTATTTTTGTAATTTTTTCAAAAAGCGTTTCCATGAGGCGTGGAGACTGCTTTTGACGAAATTGTTTGTGGAAACAGGTGAAAGCCCTGCCTTTTCACGGACTTTTTCCCGCGATAAAAGTCCGCGCTTCGGCGCACGATAGCACAGGGAAGAAGATTGTCTTTATAAAAATAAGAAGCGGCGGCTTTGCAGGCGCAGTCTGCACTTTGTATTTCATTTGTCAAAGCAGGCGCTTTTTTAAAAAATTCTTCCCGATTTTTTAAAAAAAGGAGGCGGCCTTTATGAAAACGGTTTGCCGTGCCCTCGCGGCGGTGATCGGAGCCGTTATGCTTACGCTTGTCGGCTTTTCGGTATGGCTTGGACAGACACTGCCGGACTCGTATTACGTCGCGCAGGGCGAAACATTTTCCCTCAGCTGGGTCGCTGGAGTGCGCACAAGAGGATTTTCACAGGCGATGCCCGCTTCGCTGGTTTCCAAGGCAGGCAATTCGTATCGCACACAGCTGACGCTCGGCGGCGCGGTCCCCATTAAAACCGTCGATGTGCGGGTGGTAGAGGCGGATATGGTGATTCCGGGCGGTACGCCGTTCGGCATCAAAATGTTTACCCAGGGCGTGATGATTGTGGGCATGAGCGATATTTCTGTGGAAGGTTCTCAAAAAAATCCCGCTAAGGCATGTGGCCTGCGTACGGGAGACGTACTGCTCTCCATCGACGGAAAAGCGGTTTCTACGAACGAAGAGGTCGGCGAGCTGATCTCGCAAAGCAAAGGGAAAGACGTCACCGTGCGTTTTTCGCGGGAAGGAATTGAGCAGACAGCGGTGCTGACGCCGGTTGAGTCGCCGGCGGACGGCACTTATAAGGCCGGTATGTGGGTGCGCGACAGCACGGCGGGCATCGGAACTCTGACTTATTATAACCCTTCAACGCATTATTTTGTCGGTCTGGGTCATGCGGTCTGCGACGTGGATACCAATGAAGAAATGCCTCTCGGCACGGGCGAAGCGGTGCACATTTCCATCACGGGCGTGACCAAGGGCGTCGCGGGAATTCCGGGAGAGCTGCGGGGTATGTTTGCGGGAGGAAATGCGTTCGGCACCCTTTCGGCAAATACCGAGACAGGCATATACGGAGTGTCTGCGGTCAGCCCGGTGCAGGCAGAACCGGTCCGTTTGGCGACGGCCGGCGAGGTAAAGACCGGTGATGCGGTAATCCGTACAACGCTGGAGGGAGAAACTCCGGAGGAATATTCCATTCAGATTGAAAAGATTTATGTGGGAGAATCCGGGGCGACCCGAAACATGGTCGTTCATGTGACGGATGAGCGGCTCTTAGAGAAAACAGGGGGAATCGTGCAGGGGATGAGCGGTTCTCCGATTCTGCAGGATGGCAAGCTTGTCGGCGCGGTTACGCATGTGTTTGTAAATGACCCGACGCGCGGATATGCGATCTTTGCGGAAAATATGGAATCCACTGCCCAGACGCTGCCTGCGGCGGCCTGAGAATTTTCTTGAAAACGGGGAAGGCAAAGCAATTTGCCTTCCCCGAGGCATGTCGGGCATTGACAGAAAGACATCCGTTTTATATACTGAAAAAAGAAATCCGACTTTTTTCGACAAGCGTTCCGATTTCTTTTCGACACAAAGGACGCTGTGGGTTTTCAAATTTTTGCTGAAAGGCAGTGAGAGAAGGATGGAGCAGTGTGGTCCTATCAGCGGCGGCGTATGTTATTTGCGGTACGCTTATCTGCAAAACAGAGAGGCAAATTTGAGCGAATCGGTTTTCGCGGCGCTGAAGCGCACGTATAAAACCGTATATTTGGAAGAAGAACGGGCCGAGAATCCTCTTCTGCGTGATCTTTTTACGGCGCAGGGCTTTCTGCACGGAGGCGGTCTGCCGTTTGACACCCGGCGGGCGGTAATCGGCGGCTTTGGCGCCGAGAGCGAACGCTTTTCCATCGGGGAAATGCAGCTCATGGTGAGCGTTTATCCTCAGGTCGGCGTAATCGCTGTGGCGGTCGGCTTGGAAATTCAACACGCTTCGACGGACGATTTTGTTTTTCTGCGTCATATGCAGGGCAACGGCGAGCGGCTTTCCGTCGTGACGCCGGACAAAAAATTTGAAACGACGGTGAGCCTTCTTACACAGTCCGTATTTGAGGCCGTCGGACTGCCGCTCGGCGGCACGCAGGATTTTTATATCGCGGAGCTGCATTCCGTAGACGGGTATGACAATGTGCCGGATCTGATCGAGAGGGAGCCGCGGCGCCTGTACGGTATTCTGACCGGTGACGAGGGATGGGAGCATCTGCCGGAGGGACTTGCGCGGGAGCGCCTCGCGCATGGCTGGAGCAGCCGTGAGTTTGTCTCGGCGATCGCCTTTGGAAACGGATTTTTGCTTCTGAACCTGTGGGATAGTCCGGCGGCCCAAAGTTATCTTGCGCATCAGCAGAAAATTTTCCATACATATTACGGCGGGATGAATCCGTATTTTTTAATGAGATCCTCCATGGCGGGCGTGAATCACGGGCTGTTCTTCGCGGTTGAGACGGGCGCGCTGGTCAAGAGCTTTTCACAGAGCATTCTTGACCAGCAGGATACATGGATGCGCGAGGACCTGAAAAGCTTTGCGGGTGAAATCCGCAGGATGAAGCGGTTTCGCCGCGATCTGATCATTGCGATCAACAGTGTGGAAAATGTCGGTATTTCCGAGATGGGAGAACTGCAGCAGCTTGTGATGGAGAGCCTGCGGATTCACCCTGTGATTGAGCGTCTGCGCAATCTTCTGGATATTTTAGAGGCGGGACTCGACCTGATGTACTCGACGCGAACGAATTTTTTTGTCAACATGCTGACGATTTTGGGCCTTGTATTCAGCCTGATTCAGGTGATCGGGATCTTTTTATAACAGTGCTTGAGGGAGGAAAAGGAAATGACATGGCAGGAAGTGCTGGAAAACGCCAGAAAAACACTCGGACCGAATTGCAGAGCCTGTCCCGTCTGCGACGGACGTGCCTGCAGAAATAAAATGCCGGGACCCGGCGCAAAGGGCTCCGGAGACGGAGCAATCCGCAATTTTGACGCATGGGCGCAGATTCGTGTGAATATGGACACGCTTTGTCCGGGTGGAGAACCGGATCCTTCTTTGACGCTGTTCGGCCGAAAATTTTCCTATCCGTTTTTCGCGGGCCCCGTGGGCGCGGTCGCGGTACATTACGGCGACCTTTATACGGACGCGGGCTACAACGATGTGCTGGTTCCGGCCTGCGCCGAGGCGGGTATTGCGGCCTTTACGGGTGACGGAGTGGACGCCGGCGTGATGCGTTCCGCCTGCGGAGCCATCGGGCGCACGGGCGGCGTCGGTGTGCCCACGGTCAAGCCGTGGGACAGAGACACCGTATTTGAAAAGCTTGCTCTCGTGCGGGAAAGCGGCGCATTTGCCGCCGCGATGGATGTGGACGCGGCGGGACTTCCGTTTTTAAGAGGACGCATCCCCGCGGCGGGCAGCAAGACCCCTGAAGAGCTCAAAGAAATCATTGACGCGGCAGGCGTCCCCTTTATCGTCAAGGGCATTATGACGGCGCAGGGCGCGCAGAAGGCGCGGCAGGCGGGCGCGGCGGCGATCGTTGTTTCCAATCACGGCGGCCGCGTGCTCGACGGCTGTCCCTCCACGGCAGAGGTCCTGCCGGAAATCGCCGAGGCTGCGGCGGGTTCTATGAAAATTTTTGTAGACGGCGGGATCCGTACCGGGCTGGATGTGTTTCGTGCATTGGCGCTGGGAGCCGACGCCGTGATTCTTGCCCGTCCGTTTGTTACGGCAATGTACGGCGGAGGCGCCGCGGGTGTGCTTGCCCTGACCGAGCGTCTGGGAGATGAGCTGAAAGATGTGATGCGCATGTGCGGCGCAAAAACGCTTTCCGAAATTTCTTCGGGGATGATTCGACGGTAATTTTCCGCAGATCCCCGCCTGATTCGTGAAAAGCCTTCTCTTCTTTCCGCACTTTGACGGCAGTCGCCGCAAAGACGGGAAATTCTGCGCCCTCCGGCAAACTTGTAATTTTTTTCCATTTATTTTACAAAACCCCTTGCACGCTTTGGAAAATTATGGTATTATTTTCCTGCATTCCAATATACAACAAGGAGGATATGATCCATGAAAGAAGCCATGAAAATCCTGATTGCGGATGATAACAAAGAATTTTGCGCACAATGTGCCGCTCTGCTTCAGCAAGAGGGGTGTGAGACAATTTTTGCCCCTAAGGATGGAATCAAGGTCGCAGAGGCGATTTTATCCGACGCTCCGGATATTGCGCTGTTTGATGTGTTCATGCCGCGTTTGGATGGCATCGGCGTGATGAATGCGGTTCGCGCGGACAAGACGGATCTGCGTACTCTGTTTGTGATGACGGCGGTCTATGACAACGGAACACTGGGTGAGGAACTGCTCCGCGCCGGAGCCGCTTACTATTTTATCCGCCCGCTTGACGCCGAAACGGTTGCGCACCGTCTTTTGGATCTGGCGAATAACCGGCGTGCGCCGCGGCAGGCTCCCGCGAAAAAAAGTCCGGACCTTGAGGTGCAGGTCACCGAGATTCTGCATCAGATCGGCGTTCCCGCGCATATTAAGGGGTATCATTACCTGCGGGAGGCGATTCTTCTTTCCATCCGCAATCCCGAGGCGATCAATTCCGTGACAAAGCTTTTGTATCCTACGGTGGCCAAAAGCTTTTCCACCACGCCCTCGCGGGTCGAGCGTGCGATCCGCCATGCGATCGAGGTCGCATGGGACCGCGGCGATGTGGATGTGCTTACCTCTTATTTTGGATATACGATCCACAATACGAAGGGGAAACCCACAAACAGCGAATTTATCGCGATGATCAGCGACCGGCTGCGCCTTGAAAAGCGGCAGGAAGAGGCCGGATAATTCCCAAAGTACATTTCGGCGGCGGATGCGGGTGCGTCCGCCGTTTTTGCTTCTGAAAAGTGCGCTTCAAAAGTCAAGCAAAGCACAGAATCTGGTTTTGAAAAGTTGCGTTTGCCTTTTGGCGCGTGCTACAATATAGCCGTATGAAAGAAAAGGAGGCGGCGGTTTCGTGCTGACGCTTGTGATGGGGCCGGCCAAATCCGGAAAAACGTCGTATTTGTTCTCCGAAATTGAAAAAAACACCCTCGAGGGAAAACGCTCCCTTCTGCTGGTGCCGGAGCAGGCGTCCTTTACGAGCGAGAAGCGCATCGCTTCCCTCAAAGAGCGGGCCGCCCTTGTGACACCGACAAGCTTTTCACGCCTGGCGGAGCTTACCCTGCGGGAGTACGGCGGAGACGGACGCAGCCGCATGACGGACACCGCCGCGTTTTTTTTGATGGATCTGGCGCTGGAAGAAATCGGGGAGGAGCTGTCCGTCTACCGGCGCAACTACCGTACGCACGGCTTCCTCGAACAGATGCTCGGCGTCGCGCGGGAATGCGCCGACGCGGGAATTTCTCCCGCCGATCTGGCGCGGTTCTCCTACACGCAGCCGCAGGGAATCCTGCGGGAAAAATGTTTTGAACTGTCTCTGATTCTCGACGCCTATGACGCGGTTGTGCATCGGGGCTGGCAGAGCGCAGGGGACGAATTGACGCTGGCGGCGCAGCGCATTGCCGAGGCGGATGCGTTCTCCGAAGTGCAGGTCTATGCAGACGGTTTTTTCGGCTTTACCGCACCGGAATACAGAATGCTTGAAGCGCTGCTCGTTCGTTCGGCGGACGTGACGGTCGCTCTGCCGGGAGACGATTCCAATCCGCCGAAAGCGGCGTTTGCCTACTGCGCGGACACCGCGGGACGGCTTCTGCGCATGGCGGAGCGAAACGGTCTGAAAAGCCGAAAGGTGATACTTCCTCCGTCGGAGAGAGAGGGACTTCCCGCGGCGTTTCTCGATGCGATGGAATGTGACGCTATGCCGCGGGAGACGCGGCCGTTTTCACAGATTCGCGTGCTTCGGCCGCAAAATCCCGCCGAAGAGGCTGAGACTGTCGCCGCGCAAATTGTGCGCCTCGTCCGGCAGGAGGGCTATCGCTGGCGCGACATTTCGGTTGTGATGCGCACGGATGAGCGCTACCGCATCCTGCTGCCCGCGGCGCTGCGGCGGTGCGGCGTGCCGTTCTTTTTGGATGTGCGGGGTGAGGCGCGTTCCGGCGCGCTGCTGCAGGGCGTGCAGGCTGCGGTTCTGCTCGCGGCGGGTGATCGTGAGGGCGATCCCCTGCGGCTGCTCAAATCGCCGATTCTCGGCCTTGACGAAACGGCGGCCGCAGAAACGGAAAATTACTGCTTTGTCTGGTCGGTGAGGCCCTCCGGCTGGAACACACCGTTTTTGAATCATCCCGACGGGATGACCGACCGCTGGACACAGGAGGACAAAGAACGCCTGCAGCGCATTGAAGCCTGCCGCCGCGCGGTGACGGAGCCGGTCGAGGCGCTGCGCGCCGCGATGCGCGGCGGGGGCGACGGCTTTGCGGCGGGGCTGTACCGCTGGCTGTGCAGTGTCGGCGCTGCGCAGAACCTGACGCGGTTTGCCGCGCCGATGGAAGAAAACGCCCGCCGTGAATTTCTGGCGCAGCAGTCTCTTTTGTGGGATAAGCTGATGGAAACGCTCGATCTTTTCGCCGCCGTGGGCAAAGGACTGTCGTTTACCCCCCGGCGCATTGTCGAACTGCTTGATCTTGCCCTTTCTACGGCGCAGGTGGCGCTGCCGCCGCGCACCCTTGATGAGGTGACGGTGGGAACCGCCGACCGTATGCGGATCGAGGGGGCGAAAGCGGTGTTCCTGCTGGGCGCGGTGCAGGGAGAATTTCCTGCGTATCACGTGCCGGGCGGTCTCTTGAGCAATGACGAGCGCCGGGCGCTGATCGAGGGCGGATTGACGCTTTTGGGAGACAGCGACCGATTTCTTGACAATGAGCGCATGATCGTCTATCAGGCGGCCTGCGCTGCCGAAAAGGAACTGTTTGTCTCGGCTCCCCGTGCCGAACTGACGGGAGAAGCGCTTGTCCCGTCGGAACTGTATGAGCGTGCCGCCGCGCTGACCGTGCCAAAAACATCCGAGCCGTTTTCCGACGTGGTAACGGCCGAGGCTGCGCTGCGCCGCTATGCCGCTCTGCCGAAACACACACCCGAAGCGGCTGCGCTGCGCCGTCTCTGCGAGGAAACGGGACATGCCGCCGACGCCGGACGCATCGACCGTGCCCGGGAACGCCTGCCGCACGAGCTGACCGACGCCGCTTTGGCGAAGCGCCTGTTCGGCGAAAAAATGCGTCTTTCTCCGACGCGGCTCGAGCAGTACTACCGTTGCCCGTACGCCTATTTTGCGCAGAACGGGCTTGGCGTGCATGCCATGCAAAAGGCCGAGCTTTCTCCCGTGCAGACCGGCACGCTGGTACATCGCGTGCTGGAACGCATCGTGTCGAGATACGGCGGCGCTTCGCTTCACACCTTGCCGGAACAGACGCTCCGCGATGAGATCCGCCGGGAAACGGAGGACTATCTCTCCGAGGTGGTCGCGGATGTCGGTGCGGTTCCGAAGCGCCTGCTTGCCGGCTTTGAGCGGGTGGGCGGTTGGCTGTACGAGCTGCTGCGCCGCCTCGGCGAGGAGTTTTCCCGCAGCTTGTTCGAGCCTGCGGCGTTCGAACTGCCCGTGCGCGAAGGCAGCGCAGTCGAGCCGCTGCATCTTCTGACGGCGGACGGCTGCGAGGTACTCGTGCAGGGTACGGTGGACCGTGTGGATACGGCGACGGTCAACGGCAGGCGCTATGTACGCGTTGTCGATTATAAATCCGGCGGAAAGAGCTTCCGCCTGCAGGACGTTTATTACGGCCTGAATATGCAGATGCTGCTGTACCTGTTTTCGATCTGGGAAAACGGGCGCGGCGAGTGGAAGGACACGCTGCCGGCGGGCGTTTTATATCTGCCGGCGCTGGGAAAATACACCTTGGGCGGGCGGGACGGCGAGACCGCAGTGCGGGATCTGCAGAAGCAGTACCGCATGAACGGCCTGCTGCTGCGCGACCCGGACGTGCTCTCCGCGATGGAAACGGACGGAGAGGCGATCTTCATTCCGGTCAAGCCGGACACGGAAAAATCCGACGCTCTTGCGACACTTGCCGAGCTGGGCCGCCTGCGCCGTCTGGTGGAAGAACGCGTGACCGGCATGGCAGAACGCCTGCGTGCGGGAGAAATCCCCGCGCTGCCCGCGGATACCGCGAACGATCCGTGCCGGTACTGCGACTTTCGCGGGGTATGCGGCTTTGAAGCGGGAGACGAAAAACGCGCGCTTCTCAAAAAGAGCCGCGAGGAGATCTTCGGAGAGGAGGAGAACGATGGCATTTTCACCGACGCCTGAGCAGCAAGCCGCCATCGACGCGCGCGGCGGCTCCCTGCTGCTGTCCGCCGCGGCGGGCAGCGGCAAGACCGCGGTGCTGACCGAGCGCGCCGTCTCGCGGATGCTTGATCCCGATGCGCCTGTTTCCGCGGATCGTTTGCTCATTGTGACCTTTACCCGCGCGGCCGCCGCCGAGATGAAGGAACGTATCGTCAAAAAGCTCTCGGACTATGCGGCGCTGCATCCCGGGGATGCACGGGTGCGCCGCCAGCGCACGCTGCTTGACCGTGCCTGCATCGGTACAATTCATTCACTCTGTTCGCAGTTCCTGCAGCAGAATTTTCAGCTGGCGGGTCTGCCTGCGTCGTTTCGCATCGGAGATGAAAATGAGCTGGACGCTCTGAGGGAGGAGGCGGTTTCCTCCGTGCTGGAGGAAGCCTACCGCACCGCAGAGCCCGCTTTTCTCTCGCTGGCGGAGCTGCTGTCGTCGAGCCGCAGCGACAAGGGACTTTCCGATGCG
The DNA here is from genome assembly GCA_934232845.1 of uncultured Oscillospiraceae bacterium. Taxonomy (GTDB): domain Bacteria; phylum Bacillota; class Clostridia; order Oscillospirales; family Ruminococcaceae; genus Yanshouia. The sequence goes on along the minus strand of CAKQGD010000030.1, from coordinate 7,304 downwards.
ATTCTGCGCGTGCTCTCGTTTGCGCGCTCGCATCCGTTTTACCGGGAGTGGCTTGATAAAAAGCTTTTCCTCTACCGTGACTTTTCCTCTCCGGAGGAGAGCGTCTGGGCGGATATTCTGTTTGAATACGGACAAAAGCTTGCCGAGTTTGCGGCGCAGCGCCTTCGAAACGCGCTTTTCGAAATTGCGTCGGACGATGCGCTGGCCGGGTATGAAGAGGCGTTTCGCACGGACCTCGCCGCGGCAGAAAAAATTTCCGCCTGCGCTGAAAGCCGCGATTGGGACGGCTGCCGCGAGGCACTGACGCGATACAAACCGCAGCGCCTCGGCGCGGTGAGAAAGGCCGATCCGGTCCGCCGCGAGGCCCTTAAGGCGATACGGGCGGAAATCAAGAAAATTTTGACGCAGACGCTGCCGGAAAAGATTTTCTGCGCAAGCGGCGCGGAATTTGCCGAGGATGCGAAGCAGCTTCTGCCGATGATCGAATGCCTGTTCTCTCTGGCTGTGCGGACCGACGAGCGCCTGCAGGAGGAAAAGACAGGCCGCGGTGTGCTCGATTTTACCGATCTTGAACAGCTGGCCTGCTCTCTGCTGGTCGGAGCGGACGGGGAAAAGACTCCTCTGGCGAGGGAATATGCCGCGCGCTTCGACGAAGTGATGGTCGACGAGTATCAGGATGTCAACGAGGTGCAGAGCGCCATTCTGACCGCTCTTGCGAAAGAGGACGACTTTTTCTGCGTCGGCGACGTCAAGCAGAGCATCTACCGCTTTCGCATGGCACAGCCCAAGCTGTTTTTAGAGCGGGCGGCCGCCTGCCGCGAGTACGACGGGGTGCATTTTCCGGCGGTGCTGCGGTTAAACGGCAGCTTTCGTACCGCGCCCGCCGTCACCGGCGTTGTCAACGAGGTGTTTTCCCGTTTGATGAGTGAGGAAATCGGCGAGCTTGTCTATGATGAAAAACAGAGCCTGACCGCGCTGGGAACCTTTTCCGCAGAAAGCGAAAAGGGTGTGAGCCTCCGCTTGATAGAGGATGAGGACGTCGCGGATGAAAACGGCGAAAGCCCTGCCGAACCGGTATGGACGGCGGGAGAAATCGCGCGCCTTCTCCGGGAGGGGAGGATTTCCGACGGCATGGGAACGCGGCCGGTTGAGCCGCGCGACATTGCGATTCTTCTGCGGTCGCCGTCGAGCCGGGCGCAGCACTACCGCCGGGCGCTGGAACGCGCCGGAATCGAAGCTGCCGTTTCGCTGGAAAGCGGTTTTCTCGATACGCCGGAGATTACGGCGGTGCTGCATGTGCTGCATGCCGCATCGAACCCGCTGCGCGATGTGGAACTTCTCGGCGCAATGACTTCTCCGATGTTCGGCTTTACCGATGATGAGCTGGCGGCGGCCCGCGTGAAAACGCCGGCGGGGCGCCTGTGGAACGCCGTCCTCGCCGCTGCGCGGGAGGACGCGCACGCGGCGGATTTTGTGCAAACGCTCGAAGAACTTCGCCGCCTTGCACTCTGTACGCCGCCTGCGGAGCTGATCGGCGCGCTTCTGAAAAAAACAAGCTTTGACGTGCTGTGCCGTTCGATGAAAAACGGTGCGGGCCGGGAAGCAAACCTGATGCTGCTGATGCAGTACGCGGCCGAGCCGTGCGGCGGCGGAGTGCCCACGCTGGAGGGATTTCTGCATCGCATCGACCGCCTGCGCGAACGCGGCAAAGATCTTGCCCCCTCCGCCGTCGGCGAGGGACAGAACGCCGTGACGATTACGAGCATACATAAATCCAAGGGCTTGGAATGGCCGATCGTGTTTGTCTGCGACTGTGCGCGCACACACAGCTTTTACCGCAGCGATCTGATTGAGCCGACGATTCTTCATTCGGAACTGGGATTCGCCGCGGTGCGGCGCGACGCTGCTTCCAAACGTCAGTTCGTCACCGTGCCGCTCGCGGCGGTGCGCGCCGAGAGCGAGCGGGGCCTTCTCTCCGAGGAGCTTCGCGTTCTCTATGTCGCCATGACCCGCGCGAAGGAGCGGCTCTATCTGACCGGCGCGGTAAAGAACCCTGCCGCGCGTCTTGTGCTCGCCGCGCAGGAAACGGCAGGGCAGAACGCCCTTCTTCCCGCACAGGTACGCGCGGGAAGAAGCTTCCTCGACTGGCTGCTTGCCGCTCTGTCTCTTACGCATGATCTGGGCTTGCTTGCCCGAACGGGACAAGCGCAGGAAGGTTTGTCCGTTTTTGCGGGCGAAACTTTTGCTCCCGCGCCGGTCGTTTCGAAAGCGGAGGAGCCGTCTCCTGAGGCGGACGAGGCGCTTCTCCTGCGTCTGCGCGCGCAGATTACTTTTTCAAATCCTCACGAGGCGGCGTCGAAACTTCCCGCGAAGCTTGCGGTTTCCGCGCTCTCCCACGGGGGAGAGGAACGCTTTTTTACGGGGAAGCCCTTTTTTTTGGAAAAAGGCGGTCTCACCGGCGCGGCACGCGGCACGGCGGTGCATGCGTTTCTGCAGTACTGCAATTTCGAAGCCGCGGCGCGCAACCCGCAGAGAGAGCTTTTCCGTCTGCGGCAGAACGGCGTTCTGACCGGAGCGCAGGCCGATGCAGTTGATTTAGACAGGATCTGGGCGTTTTTCGGGGGTGAGCTGGCACAGAGAATTTTCTCGGCAGAACGTGTTCTGCGGGAATTTCGCTTTATGGCGCCGGCGTCGGCAAGCGCTCTTGCGGCGCAGTATGTACTGCCGGACGGCGAGGCGACCATGCTGCAGGGCGTCGCGGACTGTATTGTGCTTGAACGGCAAGGCGCGCTGCTGATCGATTACAAAACAGACCGTGTAAAAGAACCGCAGGAGCTCGCGCGGCGCTACCGTACGCAGCTTTTGCTGTACCGCGGCATGCTCGGCGCGGCGCTCGGCGTGCCTGTGCATGCGGCTGCGCTTTGGTCGTTCGCGCTCGACTGCGCCGTATGGGTCGATTTGGACGAATGAGAAACGCTAACTCCGTTTTCTCGTAAAAATCAAAAAAGACCGTTGACAAGGCGGGTGTTTCCTGCTACAATATCTTGGAAAACAAAGCGGAACGTTCCTCGTTCTCACCGCTGTGCTCACGGCACAAACGGTCAATCCAGAAAAAGACTGCACGGCGGCTTGCCGTGTGTTTGATTTTGCTTTGAACGGGCGCGGAACGAATTTATCCGCGCCCGAATTTTTTTTATCGAAAAACGGAGGTGTCAAACATTAGCGTGAAGGAACTTCTCATCAACGAGGACATCCGGGACAAAGAGATCCGTGTTATCGGCGCCGACGGTTCACAGCTCGGCATCATGAGCACGAGAGACGCTTTGGCGATCGCGATTGAAAAGAATCTCGATCTGGTCAAGATTGCCCCGCAGGCTGCGCCGCCGGTCTGCCGTATCATGGATTACGGCAAATACCGCTTTGAGCAGGCCAAAAGAGAAAAGGAAGCCAGAAAGAACCAGCGTATTGTCGAGATCAAGGAGATTCGTCTGTCTCTCAATATCGATGTCGGCGACCTCAATACAAAGGTCAAGCAGGCGACCAAATTTCTCCAGGAAGGCAATAAGCTGAAGGTGTCCATTCGTTTCCGCGGACGCGAGATGGCGCATCCCGAACTTGGTCACGAGGTCATGAAGCGTTTTGCCGATATGATCGCCGAGTTCGGCGCTGTCGAAAAACCGCCGAAGCTGGAAGGACGGCATATGCTGATGTTTGTCGCCGCCAAGCAACCCGCAAAGTAAAACGATCTGGGAGGAAATAAAAATGCCGAAACTCAAGACTCATTCCGGCGCGAAGAAGCGCTTTTCCGTCACCAAAAACGGCAAGATCAAGCGCGCACACGCGTTCAAGAGCCACATCCTGACCAAGAAGGACACCAAGCGCGGCCGTCGTCTGCGTCAGAACACCATGGCAGACAAGACGAATGTCAAGGCAATTCGCCTGATGATCCCCTACAAGTAAAATAAAAAAAGAAAACAACACCGACGGAGGTATAAGATATGGCTCGTGTGAAGGGCGCTATGATGACCAGAAAGCGAAGAAAGAAAGTACTCAAGCTTGCGAAGGGCTACTTCGGCGGCAAGAGCAGACTGTTCCGTACCGCGAAGGAAGCGGTTATGAAATCCGGCCAGTACGCGTATATCGGCAGAAAGCAGAAGAAGAGAGACTTCCGTCAGCTGTGGATTACCCGTATTTCCGCAGGCTGCCGCGCGAACGGCATGAATTACTCTACCTTTATGAACGGCCTGAAGAAGGCCGGCGTCGACCTCAACCGCAAGATGCTGTCCGAGATCGCGATTGCTGATCCCAAGGCCTTCTCCGAACTGGTTGAAAAGGCGAAAGCGGCGCTGTAATCAAACAAAAATGTCCGGACCGTTCTTTGACGGTTCGGACATTTGTGCTAACTGACGGCAGGAAAAATATGCTGAAAATTACGTCAAAAGAGAATACAAGACTTCGCCGCTTGTCGAGACTGTACGCCTCGGGACGCGAACGCCGCGAGAACGGCCTCTTTGTGCTTGAGGGGGTCCGCCTTGTCCGTGACGCCGTGGAAAACGGCGTGCCGGTGCGCGAGGTCTATGTGACCCGTCAGGGAATCGCCCGCCTCGGAGAACGGTTTTCGATGCTTTCTCTGGCGGCGGATGAGCTTTTTGAGATTGACGAGACGCTTTCCCGCCGCATCGGAGATACTGAGCATCCCCAGGGAGTGTTTGCGGTGTGCGAGGGCTCTCTTCTGACGGACGGCCTGCCGGAGGATCTCTCCGCCGGCTGCCTTTTGCTTTGTTCTCTGCAGGATCCCGGCAATGTCGGCACGATTCTGCGTACGGCGGCGGCGTTTGGGCTGCCCGTCGTGATGACGGCGGACTGTCCCGCGCCCGACTCGCCCAAGGTGCTTCGCGCCGCGATGGGCGTGCGGCACGCTTGGCGGATGCCAAGCGCCGTCTGTGCCGTCGAAGCGCTTCGCCTGCGCGGCGTGCCGGTGCTTGCCGCCGCTCTGGAAGATGACAGTCTGCCGGTGGAGAAAATTTCCCTGCGGGGAGCTGCCGTGGCTGTCGGAAACGAGGGCGCGGGTCTTTCCGGCGAGGTCATCGAACGGTGCAGCGGGCGTGTGATTCTGCCCATGGAACCCGGCTGTGAGTCGCTCAACGCGGCTGCCGCGGCATCCGTCTTCGCATGGGAACTATACCGGGCAAAAAGAGGGCTGCGCGTATGAACGACGCCATTCTCTGGCTGTGGATGCAGCGTCTTTTCGGCTGCGGCACGCGCCGCGCGCACGAGGCGCTTTTTCGCTTCGGCACTCCGCAAAAGCTGATCGAGCTTCCTGGAGAGCTTTTGACGCGGGACGATTTTTTGACAAAGGAGGAGAAAAAAGCGGTCATGGCCGCTGATTTTTCCGAAGAAACGCGTCTCTTTGAAAAAGCCGTCTCTCTCGGCTGGACGGCCCTCACGCCGGACTGCGGCGGGTATCCCGCACGGCTTCGTGAAATTTATTCGCCGCCGTTCCTTCTTTGGGCGAAAGGAAAAACCGAGCTTCTTTTTGAAACCTACGCGGCCGCGGTTGTGGGTACGCGTCATCCCGACGCATACGGCGAGCGTGCCGCGCGTAAGATAAGCACCGAACTGGCCCTTGGAGGCGGCGTGGTCGTCAGCGGCTTCGCGAACGGAATCGATTTGATCTGCCATGAAAGCGCGCTTTCTGCCGGCGGAGATACGATCGCCGTTCTGGCCTGCGGGCCGGATGTGAATTATCCTTTCGGCCGTGAAAAGCTTCGGGAGAGAATCGCCGGGCAGGGCCTTCTTCTGACGGAGTTTGCACCGGGCACACCGGTCCGGCGCGGCACGTTTCAGATCCGCAACCGTCTTCTTTCGGGCTTGTCGCTTGCGGTGATCGTGGTACAGGCGGCGCGCCGTTCGGGCGCGCTGATTACGGCGGGGCACGCCCTTGCGCAGAACCGGGACCTGTACGCCGTCTGCGGGGATATCTTTTCTCCGAAAATGGCGGGCTGCCATAAGCTGCTGACGGAAGGGGCATCTCCTGTTTTTTCGGGACTTGCCCTGCTGCGCGGCTATGAGGCGGTTTACGGAGAACCGCTGTCTCTTCTCTGCCCGGAAGAAGAAATCGCGGCCCGCGCCGATCCCGCGCCGGAAAAACATCCCGCGGCGAAATCGGATCGGCCGCGCACACAGAAAAAAACGTCTCCCGCGCCCAAAAGCGTTCCCGCCTTTGAGTCGGACCAGCCGCCCGCGTCTCTCAACGAAAAGCAGGAGCGCGTCTGGCGCGCATGCAGAAGCGGGGCGGGAATGGACGAGATCTGCGAAAGCGCGGGCCTCGGCGCGGGCGAGGTGCTTTCCGTATTGACACAGCTTGAGATTTTCGGTCTGGCGCAGCCGCTTCCCGGCGGGCGCTACCGTTCTCTTCATCCATAAATTCATTTGAGAAAGTGAACGTGACTTATGTCGAATTTAGTGATCGTCGAGTCGCCCGCAAAGGCGAAAACCATTCAGAAGTATCTGGGAAAAGACTACTCGGTCATCGCCTCGATGGGCCATGTGCGCGATCTGCCGAAGTCAAAGCTCGGCGTCGATGTCGAGCATGGCTTTCAGCCGCAGTATCAGGAGATTGACGGCAAGGCGGAGCTGATTTCCCAGCTGAAAAAAGCCGCGAAAAAAGCAGACGCGATTTATCTCGCAACCGACCCGGACCGCGAGGGAGAGGCGATTTCCTGGCATCTGGCGCAGATGCTGGATCTGCCGCTCGACGCGGTTGATCGTGTAACCTTCAATGAAATCACAAAATCCGGCGTGCAGAGCGGAATGTCCTCTCCGCGCACGATCGACCAGAACCTTGTCGACGCGCAGCAGGCGCGCCGCATCCTTGACCGCATCGTGGGCTACAAGCTTTCTCCCTTTCTGTGGAAAAAAGTCCGCCGCGGCCTTTCGGCCGGGCGTGTCCAGTCGGTGGCCGTGCGTCTGATCGTCGACCGCGAGGCTGAAGTACGCGCCTTCCGTCCGGAGGAGTACTGGACCATCGACGCGAAGCTTTCGGCAAAATCCTCCCGCAAGCCGTTTGACGCGCGTCTGGCTCTTGCCGGCGGACAGAAAGCCCTGCAGGACGAGACGGCAGCAAAGGCGGTGCTCAAAGAGCTGGAGGGCGCCGAATATGTGGTTTCCGGTATTAAAAAGAGCATGCGCCGCCGCTCTCCTGCGCCGCCTTTTACCACCTCCACTCTGCAGCAGGATGCTTCGCGCAAGCTGGGCTTTCAGGCGCGCCGCACGATGAAGGTCGCGCAGGAGCTGTATGAGGG
>CAKQGD010000029.1 GCA_934232845.1 uncultured Oscillospiraceae bacterium | reverse complement strand
TATTATTTTAATTTGTTGTCATTTTTTTTTTTTTTTTTTTTTCATAAGTTTAACATAATAATGACAGGTTTGTCATTATTTTTTTTCGCCGTTTTGTCTTTTGCGTGAGATTTTCACCCGATCCACAGTTACAAACCGCGGACAGAATGTGTATTTTGCGGCGAAGCCTCCGCGCCAAAATAAAAAACGCGGGGCTTTTTTTCGGGCGGCGACACAATTTGTTTTCAAACTTTCGGAGAAAACATAACAAGGTTTTGACTTGTTTTTCACGTTTGCCGGGTATTCTGTTATTATAGACAAAATCATCCGCAAAAAAGGAGCGATGTGATAATGTACGATTTCGAAAGAAAAGAAAACGACTCCGGGCAGCAAAACGGCTTTGTTCTCTCGGGAGAGCCCTATGACCCCGAGCAGAAAAACGCCGCGGCCCCCGACACGGAAACGAGCCGCCCCGAAACCGGCCACACTCCCCATACACAAAAGAAAAAATCAGAAAAACGCCCGTTTGTGCGCGCGGTATGCCTTGCGCTCTGCTGCGCGCTGATCGGCGGCGCCGCTGGTGCGGGAACCGTGCTGGCCCTCGGCGGCGGTTCGGTGCGCATTCTGCAGAGCGGCCGCACCGGCTCAGCGGGCGCCTCGCTGGAGACCCTCACCGTCGCGGAGGGAGAGGCCCTGACCTACAGCCAGATTTACAGCCTGTATTCTCCGTCGGTCGTATCGGTGGCGGTGGAGACCTCCTCCGGCACGGGCGCGGGCACGGGCTTTGTGATCTCTGAGGACGGGTATCTGCTGACCTGCTATCATGTGGTGGACGGCGCCAAGGCGATTTCCGTCACCTTTAACGACGGCGCGGACAGCGCCCCCGCCGAATACGTGGGCGGCGACGCCGAGCAGGACGTGGCCGTGCTGAAGATCGATCCCGGCGAGCGCGAGCTCACCCCCGTCGTGTTCGGCGACAGCGGCCTGCTGGGCGTGGGCGACACGGTCACCAGCATCGGCAACGCGCTGGGCACCCTTGCCAACACGACCACGACCGGCATCGTCTCCGCGACGAACCGCGCCATTTCGATGAGCGACGGCGCCGTGATGAACCTGCTGCAGACCGACTGCACGGTGAACTCCGGCAACTCCGGCGGCCCGCTCTTTAACGCCTTCGGCGAGGTGATCGGCATCGTCAACGCCAAATATTCCGGCTCCACGGCCGGCGGCGCGTCGGGCGCGTCCATCGAGGGCATCGGCTTCGCCATTCCGATCAACAGCGTCAAAGAAATTCTGCCGGATCTGATCGAACACGGCTACGTCACCGGCAAGCCCTATCTCGGCATTACGGTATCCACGGTGTCGTCTCTGACGGCTCAGCGCTATTCCGGCTATGTGGTCGGCGCGTACGTCAATTCCGTTGAGAAAGGCTCCTGCGCCGAAGAGGCGGGTCTTCAGCAGGGCGACATCATCACCGCGGTGGATCAGACGGAGATCACCTCGAGCGCCGAGCTGATCGACGCGAAAAACAACCACCGGGCGGGAGAACAGATGGAATTAACGGTCTATCGCGGCGGCGAATCCCTGCTGATTGTGGTCACCCTCGACGAGGAGCAGCCTCAGGCGGACGACGACACCTCCGAGGAGGAGCCGCAGCAGGACAACGGCAGCACGCAGGACGGCTATTACTCCTACGAATGGCCGTACGGCTCGATGCCCGGCTTTTTCGGACGCGGCGGCTGGTAAAGCACCTGCTTCTTTAAAAAAAGCGTATCGAAAAAGCTCGACACGCTTTTAGAGGGGGAAGCAATCCCCCTTGGGTACGGGGCCGCTTCCAACAAAAACCGGCGCCCACCGCCCGGTTTTGCGGTTTCACGGACGCGGATCTATGCTTTTCTGAAATCAAGTGAATCAACAGTCTGAGCGGCCTCTCTCTTTTTTCAGAGAAAGGCCGCTTTTGCGTGCGCCGCACCCATTTCAGAAAAAACGGGTCTGTGCCCCAAAGGGACCGCACATCACCTGCGCGTCTCATTTTTTGGGGGGATTTTCTCTCAGAAAGGCAAGCAGAGCGTTTCTTTCGTTTTCAACGCGGCCCGCAATCACCGCATCGAGCAGGGCGCGAAGCGCGGCGCCGAGCGGTTTTCCCGCCGCAATGCCCCCTTCGAGCAGATCGTTTCCGTCCACGGCGAGCGCGCTCAGAGAGACACACGGCCGCTTTGCAAGCACGGCGGCGAGACGCGCGCGGCAATTCTTTTCCCCCGACGCTTCGCGAAGCGCGGCGCAGTCGAGAGCGGCCTGCTCGCCCCCGCACGCCAAAAGGCGCAGCAGATCCTCTTCCGCCGGGGGGAAGGGCCGGCGCCCGAGCCGCACGGCCGCGAGCACGCGGCGGCAAATCCGGTTTGAGACGCACAGCCGCGAAAGCGCACGGCGGGCGGTTTCCTCTCCGGCAGGCAGCAGCAGAGCCGCAAGGCGAAGCGGCGCCTCCGCCGGCAAAAGATCGAGCGTTTTCACCGCGTCCTGATTCGTCAACTCGGGCAGCACGGTCTGCAAAACCTCAAAATACCGCCCGACGACGACGCCTGCGCCGGGCGCCTCCAGCAGGGAAAACAGCTCCGACGCGACGCGCTCGCCCGACAGCGCCGTCAGAAGCTCTTTGTTTCGGAACAGAGCGGCGGCGGTGTCCGGCTCGATCACAAAGCCGAGCCGCGCCGAAAAGCGCAGCGCCCGCAGAATGCGCAGCGCATCCTCGCGAAAACGCGCATCCGCGTCTCCGATGGCGCGCAGAACGCCGTTTTTCAGATCATTGAGCCCGCCGAAGCGGTCGATCAGGCGGCCGTTTGCGCCGACGGCGAGCGCGTTGACCGTGAAGTCCCGCCGCGCGAGATCTTCGTCCAGACTGCGGGAAAAGCGCACCGCGTCGGGCCGTCTGCCGTCGGAATAAGCCCCGTCCGCGCGAAAAGAAGTGATCTCCACAGCCTCGCGGTCAAATACGACCGTCACCGTGCCGTGGCGGATCCCCGTCGTAAGCACCCGGCATCCGGAAAAGACCGACAGCATCTCCGCCGGATACGCCGCCGTCGCCAGATCGAAATCGTGCGGCGTCACGCCCCGGCACGCGTCGCGCACACAGCCGCCGACAAAGACGGTTTCAAAGCCCGCCTTCCGCAGCAGACAGGCGGCCCGCTGGGCGGCAGGGGAGGGGATCAATTGCATGACGGTATCTCCTTTCGTTTTGGCTGTCCGCCGCCTTATGGCTGCGGCAATATAAAAAGGTCTCTGCGTACGGCAGGCGCGGCAAATGGGTCTTTTCGACTGCGGCGCACTCAGCCGTTCGGCTTCATCGCCCACTGGGCGCGCCGCAAGAGGTTTGCCATATTCTTTGAAAAATACCGTGATCTCCTCCGGCCGAGGAATGGGGAGAGACTTCTCCCTCTTGCAATTATCCAAAAAATCTTTGCGCTGTTCGCTTGCTCGGTTTTTTCGACCACGGCGCTCTCAGCCAACGGATACTCCTGCTCGATTTTGCCGTTTATGACCGCGGCCTATTTCCCGGGCGGCGTCTCTATGCTTTCTACTGTAGCACAGTTTCGCCGGGCCGGCAACGCGAAGAAAAAAGTCTTTTCCATTCTTGACAGGTATGGTATGATAAGAAAAGAGACCTTTCCTGCGATTATACCGCCCACAAGCGGCGTTATAATAGACAAGAAAACTGCGCGGCGGCAAAGGATGGCCGCGCAAACAAAAGAGGTGCTTTTTTGTATGAGTGAAGAATGTACCCATGACTGTTCCACCTGCTCGGCCAACTGCGCAAGCCGCGAGGGCGGCGAGCCGGAAAGCCTGCTTGCGCCGCTCAATCCCCGCAGCAGCGTGAAAAAGGCCGTCGCCGTGATGAGCGGCAAGGGCGGCGTGGGCAAGAGCCTCGTCACCTCCCTGCTCGCGTGCGAAGCGGCGCGGCGCGGCTACCGCACGGGCATTCTCGACGGCGATGTGACCGGCCCGTCGATTCCGGCGTCCTTCGGTCTGCACCAAAAGGCCGACAGCGACGGCGAGGTGCTTTACCCCGTGCGCTCCAAGACCGGCATCGACGTGATGAGCGTCAATCTCCTTCTGGAAAACGAAACCGATCCCGTGATCTGGCGCGGCCCAATCATCGGCGGCGTGATCCGCCAGTTCTGGACGGACGTTCTCTGGGACGACGTGGATTTTCTGTTTGTCGATATGCCCCCCGGCACGGGCGACGCGCAGCTCACCCTGCTGCAGAGCCTGCCGATCGCGGGCATTGTAATCGTTACCTCCCCGCAGGAGCTGGTCGGTATGATCGTCTCCAAGGCCGTCGGCATGGCAAAGATGATGAACGTGCCGCTGCTCGGCGTGGTGGAAAACATGAGCTGGGCCGAATGCCCCAAATGCGGCGAAAAGCTGTATCTCTTCGGCGAGAGCAACCTTGAGGAAACGGCGCTGCGCTACGACACGCCGATTCTCGCCCGTCTGCCGCTGGATCCGGCCGTCGCGGCGGCGGTGGACCGCGGCGAGGTTGAGAGCCTTCCCGGCGACCGCGTCAAAACCGCGATGGATGTGATCGCCCGCCTGCTGAAATAACAAACGCCGTGCAGAAGAAAACCGCCTTTTCCGCGATGGAAAAGGCGGTTTTCTTGATTTCACAAGATCCTAAAAGTTGAAAGCATAAAACCGGGACATGCGCCCGCTTTTATACCCGATCCGCGGCCGCAGGAGCACGAAACCGGGGAGGAGGGGCATCGGTTTCTATGAAAAGCCGCGCCGTATCCATGGAAGATCAGCCTCCTTGGAAGCGCTCCGAACTTTTTCGGCACGCGCAGCCGCCTTTTCCGCAATGGGAAAGGCGGTTTTGTTTTGCGGACAAGACAGCCGTCCGCTATACCGGCGGGCAGAAAAACCTTCGCTTACCGCATTGCGCACAGCGAAATGACAAATATTCAGAAGCAAAGAGGATAGCCAAAGAGAAAAGACTGCTTTGGCAGCCGCAGAGCGTGTGATGCGTAAGAAGAATCATTCGATGCCTCTCAAGAGGCGAGCCGGCATCCTCCCCTGATCGGGTGGTTGCATACCGCGCGTTTTCTCGTGGCTTTGTCTTATCTCAAAACAGCCGCATCCCCGAAAGGAAAGCAACGCGCCTGCCCAAAAGAGCCGCGCAGAGAGACGACAAAAGCCCGGCATGGCGGCCGGGCGTACAATGCAGGCAAAGCTCGTGTCTGCTTTAAAAGGCTTCGGTTCTTCGCGCTTTTTCTCTCATTGCGCTAAAAAAGCGTAAAGCGGCAAAAAACACCGCCTTGGCCCGTTTTGCCCGCGAAGGCTGGGCTCATCGCTTTCCTAAAAATCCGGCGACAAAAAACAAGCCCCGAGCAGCCGTGCCCGGGGTCTGTTTTGAAAAAACGGTTTTATTCGGTCTCGATCTTTGCGTCGACGGCGTTTTTGCGCACGCTGGCCACACCGTTCTGGCAGGAGGCCTTTGCGGCGTATCCCTCGGACACGGCGATGATCTGACCGTTTTTGGCCTTTAAGCGAAAACGGAACTCACCTTTTTTATCCTTATAGATCTCGAATTTCGGGTTCTTTTCCTGCTGCCAGCCTTCGACCGTCTGGTCTTCGAGCGCCGCAATGGGGGCATTGGCGATCACGCTCTGCACGCCGCCGCGGCAGGAGGCCTCGGAGGAATACGTCTCGGACGCGGCGATCACCTCGCCGTTGGAAGCCTTGAGGTTGAACCGAAAACCGGAAGCAGTCTGGTGGATCACAAATTTGCCCATAAAGAAACCATCCTTTCTAACGTCTGAAAATATCTTTTATCATACCGCGGATTTTGCGCTTTTGTCAATCTTTTTCCACAAAAACTGCATTTTTCTACAAAAAATATAGATTTTGCGATTCGGCGGCGATTTGAATCCTCGCAACGGTTTTATGCCCGTCTTGGCTTGCTCTCGCGGCGGCATAAAGCGATGCTCTCACCGCTTTGCCGTTTGCTCTTTGGCTTCTTTGCCGTTTCGTAGGAGTTTCTGCCTCCTGCGGATAAGATACTCCGGCGCTTTTCTGCGCTCTCCGTGCCGGCTTTGCACCGTCCGCAGAGGGATTCCCAAAACGCCGCGCGGGAGAGGTTTGTATCCGGCCGGGAAATTTTCCGTTTCAAAAAGGCTTACGGCTTTTGCCGTGAGCACGTCCGGCAGAAAACTCCCGCACAGATTGAAGCCGAAAAGTGCGCGTCAATAGCGATAGCGCGAGCCGTAACGGCGGCGATCGCGGTTTTTGAGAATGGTGACGGCAACATACAGCGCGGCGAGCAAAAAGAAGAACACCAGCACAAATTTGAACCAGAATGTGCGCGTCAGCGCCGCGAATTTATCCACCGTCAGCAGCGCACGGGAGACCTCGGCCCCTTCGGAGGCGACGACGCCGATCACGCCGATCTCCTCTCCGGCGAGAATGAGGTGAACCTCGCCGATAAGGTCGCCCTCCTCAACGGGGGCGTCAACCGAATCGGGCAGCCGCAGGTCATACTGAATGCTCGACGCCTCGATATCCGAGGGGATCAGCGCGGTAAAGCTCTCTTTCGCCATCACGCGCAGAAAATCCTTTCCGCCGGAGGCAAGCCGCAGCGGCACCTCGCCGAAGCTCTTGCCCTTTTCCAGCAGTGTTTTGACCGAAAAGGTGTCGAACGCCCAGCCGTAGAGGCGGTTTGTCTCTTCAAACACCGCATTGTAGGACGCGGCCTCATCCGCGCCCGTGCAGCCCATCAGCACGGCCAGATAGGTGTAGCCGTCGCGGCGGGCCATCGTGACCGCGAACGAGCCGAGCCCGTCGTGCCAGCCGGTCTTGATTCCCTGCACGGCGGAGTTGTAATATCCGCTCGAGGGGACAATCAGCTTGTTGGTGGAGTTCCAGTACAGCGTTTCGTGCCGGTCGGTCGGCCCGCCGTCGTGAAACGTGGTCTGCATCAGCTCCTCAAACAGGGGCAGGGTGACGGCGTACTGCGCGATCACGGCGATATCGCGGGCGGTCGTGTACGACTCTGCGTCGGCGAGCCCCGTCGGATCGGTGAAATTCGTATGCACGGCGCCGAGCTCCTTCGCGCGCTCGTTCATCATCTCGGTAAAATAGCGCACCGAGCCGTCGCCGATATAATCGGCCAGCATCATGGCGGCGTCGTTCGCATCGCGCACCATCACGGCGTAGAGCAGATTGCGGGCGGAGATTTCCTCTCCCTTGAGAAGTCCGGAGAGCCGGATGCCGGAAAGCTCGATGTTTCGCTGATACATTTCATCCTGCACATAGGCGGTCATCGACAGCATCGTGTTGTCGAGGTCCTCGATATTCTCGATTGCGAGAATCACGGTCATCATCTGCGCGAGCAGAGAGGGCTCGATGGGCGTATCCGCGTCCTTTTCATAGATGGTCATGCCGCTGTCAAGATTGATCAGCAGCGCCCGCTTCGCGGAGAGGGAAAAGGAGGGCGTATATGTCGCCGCAGCCGCATGCGCCGTAAAAAGGCCGACGCACAGCAGCAGGCAGAGCGCCGAGGCCAAAAATCTTTTCATTTCAAAATCCCTCCTTTTATGTTATGATATAGAGGATCTTTTTTCGAGAAAATCCGCGCTTTCCCGCAAGAGGCGCGCGGTTGTCCGCATTTACAGTATACCAAAAAAAAGACGCTTTGCAATCAGACGGCGATCAAATTCCCCGACTGTTCGCAAAATTTTCACAGACTGGGAAAGGGAGAGATTTCTGTATGCTCTACGTCACGGGAGATCTGCACGGCGACGAGACGCGGCTGCGGCGTTTTTCACGCGGACTGCGCCGACGCCGCGACGTGCTGCTCGTGTGCGGAGATTTCGGCTTTGTCTGGGACGGCTCAGAGCGCGAAAAGCGCGTTTTGAGCCGTCTGGAGAAGCTCGACTGCACGATTTTTTTCGTCGAGGGAACTCACGACAACCTCGATCTGCTCGCGGCCTGCCCGCGGGAGACCGTCTGTGGGGGGCCGGCGGGACGCGTTGCGAAGAATATCTTTTGGCTGCAGCGCGGCTGCCTGTACCAGATCGAGGGGCGCAGCGTCTTTGCGCTCGGCGGCGCGCAGAGCACGGACGCGGACGAGCGCGTCGAGGGCGTCAGCTGGTGGAGAAACGAGCTGCCCACGTCTGAAGAGCTGGCGTTCGCCGAGGAAACTTTTCGCAGAGCGGGCCGCGCGGATATCATCATCACCCATCAAAGCCCGTGTGCCGCCCTCGGCCGCATCGAGGACTGCCCCGACAGCACAAATCCGCAGAAGGTCTTTCTCGCCCGGCTTGCCAAAAGCGCCGACTACGGCCACTGGTATTTCGGCGGCGACCATCTTGACCGGCCTGTTTCTCCGCGCATGACGGCCGTGTTTGAAAAAATTCTGCCCGTGCCGGAGAAATTTTTTGCCGCGCAGGAAAAAGACTCTTTTCGGCACACGAAAAAGGCAGGAACCGCCGCCGGAGAATAAAGAACATATCCTTTTTGTATTTTTTATTGCAATAATACATATTGTTTTGAAAAAACAGCGGAAACTCCCGTGTCTCTTTTTTCTCTGACAAGTCTGTTAAACTTTTCGTAATATAATTTTTGCGGAAAAAACGTTCTTCACAAGCATGCAGCGCTGAGATTTTCCCAAAATAAATTGGACTTTCCACACATTCAACAGAGTTTTCAACAGCAAGACGGCATTTTGCCGTGAAAAACCGTTTTACAAATAGTAAACACCGCGCGTGTGTTTGTTTTGTGAAATCTGCGCGGGCGGCTTTGCATCCGTGCGCGGCTCTCTTGCGCACCGGACAAAATCTGCTATAATATTTGTAAGAAAAGCGGGAAAAATATCCCGTAAACGGAGGAATCGCCATGCAGCAGCAGACTCCCGCTGAGGACCGTGTCGTCGCCGGACGAAATCCCGTCCTCGAGCTTTTAAAAAGCGGCCGTCCCATCGACCGCATCCTGATGCAAAAAGGGGAGCGTGCCGGCATCCTGGGCAAGATCGCCGCCATGGCGAAAGAACTCGGCGTCCCCGTGAAAGAGGCCGCCCGCGAAAAGCTTGACGCGCTCTGCGGAGGGGTCAATCATCAGGGCGTCGCCGCCGTCGAGGCCGCGTGCCGCTACGCCGAGCTTTCCGAAATCGAAGAGATCGCCCAAAACCGGGGCGAGCCGCTGTTTCTCGTGCTGTGCGACGGCGTTGAGGACCCGCACAATCTGGGCGCGGTCATCCGCACCGCGGACGCCGCGGGCGCGCACGGCGTCGTCATTCCCAGACGGCGCGGCGTGGGACTGACCGCTGCCGCCGTCAAAGCCTCCGCCGGTGCAGCGGCGCATGTGCCCGTCGCCCGCGTCGCAAATCTGGCGTCGCTCATCGACGAGCTGAAAAAGAAAAACGTCTGGGTCTACGCCGCCGACATGGGCGGGCTGGACTGGTGCTCGGTGGATTACGCGGGCGCCGCCGCCGTCGTCGTGGGCGGCGAGGGAACGGGCGTTTCCCGTCTGGTGCGGGACAAATGCGACACCGTCGTGGGCCTGCCGATGTACGGGCAGGTCAATTCGCTCAACGCCTCGGTCGCGGCAGCGCTTGTGCTGTACGAGGTCGCGCGCCAGCGGCATCACATTCCGGCAAAATAGCAGGGGAGGGAACTTGTACCCATGGCCAATTATAATGTAGACGATATTCTTGACGAGGTCCGCCGCGCCCGGGGCGCGGATACACCCGACGCGCCCGAGACCGGCTCGGCGAAGCCGCAGGCCGCGCCGTTCTGCATGCCGGGCATGACGGACGAGTGGGAAACGCCGAAACCGTCCTCTTTTTCGGGGCAGGCGGCACAGGCCACGCGGCTCGATATTCCGGTGACGGGCACGCCCGCCCGCGAAAAGACCGCCCACGCGGCCACCCGCGTGATGGAGCCCCTCACGCCGGACGAGGCCGAGCTTTCTCAGAGGCGTCAGAATAAGGTCAATCAGTTTATGCAGCATTCCTTTGCGGCGCAGCTTTCCGACGAGGAGGACGACGACGGCGACGACGGCTTTGACCTTTCCTCGTTTTTCGGCTCCAAGCCGCGACTTTCGCACGGCGCAAAGGCCCTGTCCCCTGACGGGGAGGAAGAAGAAACCAATCCGCCCGCCCGGCGCGCGCGCCGTGGCCGCGGCGACGATGAGGACGACTTCGCCCCCCCGCAGAAAAAGCGCCGGGGCAGAGAACGCCCCGTAAAAGAAACCCCTGCGCCCCAACAGGACGAAGCCGAGCCTGAGGACGCGCACGAATACCGGTCGAGAGCCGACGCCGCCGCGGTGCGCGACGAGCTTGCCGCTCTCGCCTCGTCGCTTCGCCTGAGGCTGATCGTCACGGGCGTATGTCTCGTGCTGTCTCTGTACCTCTCGCTGTGCAACCTGTATCCTCTGCCGCTGTTCTCTCCGATCTGCCCGGAAAACAACATGACGCTGTACCTCGTCTGCTGCCTTGTGCCGCTGCTTGTCTCGTCCGTCGTGTCGTATCCCGTGCTCGGCAACGGCGTCATTCAGCTCTTCTCCGGCAGGGCGGCGCACGACACGCCCGCCGCGCTCTGCGTGCTTGCGGTGCTCGGACACACCGTCGCGCTGCTCGCCTCCGGCTCTCTGGCCGTGGGCGCGGGCGGCTTTTACACCGTGACCGCGGTACTGACGCTGTTTGCCAACACCGTGGGCAAGCGCGTGATGGTCGCACGCATCGCACGCAATTTCGCGGTAGCCTCCGCCGACAGCGGCCATGTGGCGGAATTTCTGCTGCAGGATACTCCGCTCGTTGACCGCCTGATGGAGGGGCAGGGCTTTGAGGAGCCTGCCGTGGCTTTCCCAGAGAAGGCCGCTTTTCCAGAGAAATTTCTCACGCTGTCGTATTCGCCGGATTACTCCGACCTGCTCTGCCGCATCGCGTGCCCGCTGCTGCTGGCCTTCGGCGCGGTTTCGAGCCTGCTGGCCTGGCTCGTGTTCAAGCAGGGCGCGGGCGGCGGTCTGACCGTGTTCTGCGCGATGATGTGCGTCGCGAGCGCCCTGACCGAGACGCTGGTGGGCAACCTGCCCCTCTGGCGCGCGGCAAAGGCTCTCTCCGGCGAGGGCGCGTTTATCGCGGGCTATGCCTCCAGCGAGGAATTTGAAGACATGAACGGCGTCGCCGTGGACGCCAACGAGCTGTATCCTTCCGGCTCCGCCGTACTGCACGGCATCAAGGCCTTTGCGGAAAGCCGCATCGACGAGGCCATTCTCGATGCGGCCAGCATCATGTGCTCGGTCGACGGCGTGCTCAAGGATGTGTTTCTCGACACGATCGGAGGGCGCACCTCCATGCTCAAGCCCGTCACGGACCTCGTCTATGAGGAACAGCGCGGCCTGTGCGCCGAGGTCGGCGGGCAGAGCGTGCTGATCGGAAACCGCGATCTGATGGAATGTCACGGCGTCTCCTGCCCGTCGCACGACTATGAAGCGAAATTTGTCAAGGGCAACCGGGATATTCTCTATCTCGCCAACGGCGGCGAGGTCACCGCGATGTTCGTGCTCAGCTACCGCGTGAGCCGCAGCACCGCGCACTGGCTCGGCGTACTTGCCAAAAAGGACCTCAGCCTGATCGTTCACTCGACCGACCCCAACATCACCGCCAAAAAGATCGCGGAGGATTACGGCTATCCCGAGGCGTATATCCGCATCGTGCCCGCCGAGCTGCGCGGGCAGTATCTGGAGACCACCGCGCCGAAGGCTTCCGCCCCCGCGTGGGCGATGACGCTTGAGGGCAGCCGCGCGCGCCTGCGGCTGCTGGCCGCGCTGCACACGCTGCGGCAGGCGGTCAAGCTCGGCACCGTTCTGCAGGTGGCGGGACTGGTGTTCGGCTACGCGCTGGTTGCGTTTTTGGCGTTTTTCGGCTCGATCGGCTCGCTGGGCTTTTTGCAGCTTCTGTTCTATCAGCTGTTTTGGACGGCGGCGGCGCTGCTGATTCCGATGATGCAGAGATTTTAATCCGCTCCGCACAGAGAGGGGTCTTTTTGGAAAGAAAAGGCCCTTCTTTTTTTATCGCCCGGCCCCGTGAACGCCTTAAAGACGACATACGGGAGAAAAGCCGTATCTGAAACCGCTTTCGCGCAGACGAGCGGAGAATCTTTTCTCCGTTTTGACGCTCTGCCTTCTTCCGCTTTCCTGCTGCGGCACTTTTTTCGGGTTCTTCTGCAGAATCGACAAGGGCTGCGGCCACAGCCGGCCGCCGCGGCTTGTTTCGCCGTCGTTTTTGCCGGCGATCTCTTCGTTCTTCGCACAAGACGTTTTTCATCCGCCGAGGAGCTCTGGGTTTACCGGGCGGTTTACCGCGTTCTGCTCGGACCTTTTGCGCCCGTACAGACGGGTTTGCCAGACAGGTCCCTGCCCGGCGTGCGGATGCCCGCCGTCACACCGTTTTTTCTGATCGCGCCTTTTGCCGAGCTTTTGGGCGCCGGGGGCGTGGGGGTCTTTCTTTTGTGCACGGCACTTTTCAGCGCGGCGCAGTTTTTTCTTTTTCGCTTCGCGCCGAAAGAAGAAAAGCCCCGCGCCAAAAAAATCCGAAGCCTTTTTGCTTCGCCGCGAAAAGGCGCTTTCGATGCCTTTCTATGTGAAACAATTTTAACACCGGTTTCGGCCGCTCTCTCTTTATCCGTTTTCTCCTCAGAGAGCGCCGTTTTGCACCCGTGCAAAGAAAGAAGCCCTCTCTATGATTGCGATCATAGGGAGGGCTCACTGTTTTGCCTGAAAGCGGAGCTCTTCGTGTTTCACCGCAGAAAAAGCGCCCGTTCGCCAAAAGGCAAACGGGCGCTCAGACTGTCGATTCCCTTGATTTCAAAAGATCTTAGATCTTTATGCCCCCGCGAAACCGATACTGTATCTATGGGGCTCAGATCCCCTCATAAAAAGAGTGCCGAACTTTTTCGACACGCTCGGAGACGCTTACTGCGTATTGAAAAGAATCGTAACGACGGCTTCAAAAATCTCCAGCGCCTGTTTTCTGCACGGCGCGGGCAGCGCGGAAATCTTTTTAAGCAGATCATTGCTCTTTTCGCGGCAGCCGATGCGCAGGCTGTCCTGCAGCACATCGTCGGCGGAGGCCTCGAGCGCATTGAGAATCGAGAGAAAAGTCTCCAGCTTCGGCCCCTTGTCTCCGCGCTCGATATCGACGAGATACCGGGAGGTGATGCCAATTCGCTCTGCGCATTCTCCGACGCTCCATCCGTGTTTGGCGCGGTATGTACGAAGCTTCATCCCGAGGCTTCTGGAATTCATGGCATCACCCCCTCTTGGGAACAATCTTCTATGATTCAGTATAAGGGCTATTGAATTTTTGGAAATGCTCTATTTGTCGAAAAACCCCCGGATAGGAGGTTTCACTTATGAAAAATTCATGCTATAGCAGCATCAAAACCAATATTAGGAAAAAGGAGATGCCATCATGCTTTCTCTCATCAGCCCGGGAAGAACCATCGACGCACTGGGAAGAATTGTTCTGCCCGCCCAGGCGCGATCGCTGCTCGGCGTCGGGGACCTCGACACGCTTGAGGTTCTGTTCGACCAAGAGCAAATGCAGATCGTTCTGCGAAAGCCCGCCGGGGAAAATCCTTCTTTGTGACATACAAAGCCGCCCGCATCCTTTTTGCTTGGATGCGGGCGGCTTTTTTGACCACTTTTATTTTTTCAGATATTCTTTCAGCGCTGCGAGACGGGCAAGCGCGTCTTTTCGTCCCAGCTCATAGACCGCGCGCAGACGGCCGGGATCGCGCTCGGTTCTTCCGATGCCGATGGGTTCGGAGGGACGAATGACAAACGCCCGTCCGTCCTTTTCCCATTCCCCGAGAATTCTGACCGCGCTGTTGTAGGCCAGATGCCGCCGCGCCAGCCGGCCGGCGACCGCGGGATACCGCCTCAAAAGCAGCTTTACCGCCGGGGCCGCGGCCATCGGCCGCTTGCGGTAGGTTTCGTCGCGCGTCAAAATCACAATTTCCTTTTCGCAGCCCTGTCCGCGCAGCCACCGAAACGGAATGCTGTCGGAGATTCCGCCGTCGAGATACGCCCGGCCGCCGATCACGACCGGCCTTGATACCAGCGGCATCGAGCCGGAGGCCCGCAGCACATCCATCTGGCGAAAGACGCTTTCTACCCGCAGATAGGCTGGTTCTCCGGTCCCGGCGTCGGTCACAACGGCGTAAAACGGCACGCCGGAGCGGCAAAACGCCTCGTCGTCAAACGGGTCGAGCCTGCGGGGCACCTCCTCGTAGGCGTATTGGGTAGAGACGATGTTTCCCTCGCGCAGAAACGGAAGCAGTCCCATATAATTCTTGTCCGGGTTAAAGCGGCTGCTGTAGCGAATCGCCCGCCCGTTTTGTCCCGACAGATAATTGACGCCGAAAAGCGCGCCCGCCGAGACGCCCACAATGCAGTCGGCCGAAATACCCTGTTCTAAAAACACATCCAGCACGCCTGCGGTGTACATGCCGCGCATGCCGCCGCCCTCAAGCACCAGTCCCGTTTTCATGCCCTTCACCTCCGCAGTGTCCGCTATGATGATACGGCTTTCTTCGTTCGCCGTCAAGTCAAAAACAGCGAAACGGCGCACCAGACCAGCAGCAGCGCCAGAACCGTATTGACCGGTCTCGCATATTTGGAAAACACGCACCGGAAGCCCGAGCCGAAGGCGGACCAGCACAGGGTAAAGACAAAGCCGATCCACGCCAGAAGCAGTGCGAACCCGCACAGTGCAAGGGGTTTTCCCGCGCAAAACGGAAGAATGTACGCCTCCATCGACATCACGCCGTAGAGATAGATCTTAGGATTGATAAACTGCAGCAGCAGCCCCGCCAAAAAACCGCTGCGGGAATGATCCTCTCCGATTTCTCCCGCGGCGCGAAACGTCTCCCACGCAAGGTACAAAAGATATGCCGCGCCGGCCGCAAGCATGGGCAGGCGAATTTTCGGCACCAGAGCCGAAAGCGCGCTGCAGAACGCCGTGCACAGCAGCATCACCACCGAAAAGCCCACCCAGATGCCGAGGTTAAAGGGCAGCGCCCCGCGAAAGCCTTTTCGGCTGCCGTTGGACATCGACATGATGTTGTTGGGTCCGGGTGTCGCCGCCGTCACGACGGCATAGGTCAGAAAAGATACCCAGGGAAACATGTTGACAATCCTCCTTCTTTTGGCTAATATATAATTAAAAAAATCCAATATTTCGGATTTCTGTTATATTGTATCATTATTATATATTGTCAATAAGGAGCCGGGCCGTTATGGACATGACAAGCATCGTCGCCGCAAATGCAAAGCGCCTGCGGGAACAGAAAAAATTGACGCTCGACGCCGCGGCGGCGGCTACAGGCGTCTCAAGGAGCATGCTGGCACAGATTGAAAAAGGAGAAGTCAATCCGACGATCTCTGTGCTGTGGAAAATCGCAAACGGTTATAAAACCTCTTTTTCCTCGCTGATCGAAAAGAAAGACGGCGGCGTCTGCGTAATCCGTCAGGCAGAGCTGACGCCTCTCTTTGAGGACGGCGGCCGTTATGTGAATTATCCGGTATTTCCTTTTGACGAAAAAAGACTTTTCGAGACATACCGTATTGTGATTCAGCCCGGCGGCGCGCTGTCGGCTCAGCCGCACTTATCCGGCTCGGAGGAATCCGTCACCGTCTTTTTCGGAGAGGTAGAGATCACAGCCGCACAGGAACGTTTTTGCCTCGGCACGGGCGATTCTATTCGTTTCCGCGCGGACGTGCCGCACTCTTACCGAAACACGGGCGATCAGACCGCCGAACTGAGCATGCTGATCTATTACGGCGCGTAACCTTTTCCAGTCCTTTGCAGAGATTCGCTTTTTGATTATTAAAAACTGCCTGATAAACGAGAACCGGCATATCACAGCAAGCAGCCCCGTCCGACTGTAAGATCGAACGGGGCTGCTTGCTGTAAGTTTATCAAACGCCAAATGAAGAATCTCAGGATAAGTTCTGCCAAATATTCTAAACGCTTGCAGCCTTGCCTTGTGCGTCTCAAATCGCTTCGTCAGTCTATGCGCCGTACAAAGCCATTCTTCTATTCCTTTCTGCAATCCGGCGCATAGATTTGTTCTTGATCTCTCATACAGCGCGGGAACTTTTTATGACGCTTTTACCGAATCAGATGGACTCCTCGGCGCGCTTTGCGAGGGCCTCGTAGGTTTCCTTCGCATTCTCGGCGGCCTTGGCAAAGAGCGTCTTTGCACGGTCGGGGAAGGACAGCTCCAGCGACGAGTAGCGCACCTCGTTCTTGATAAAGTCGAGGTAGTCCGCGCTCGGAGCCTTCGAGTCGAGCTGGAAGGGGTTCTTGCCCTCCTTGACGCGGCGCGGATCGTAGCGGTAGTTGTTCCAGTAGCCGGCGGCGACCGCGTTCTTGATCTCGGTCTGTGCCGTGCTCATGCCGCCGCGGATGCCGTGGTTGATGCAGGGCGCGTAGCCGATGATCAGAGAGGGGCCGTCGTAGCTTTCGGCCTCGGCAACGGCGCGCACGGTCTGGGCGTAATCCGCGCCCAGCGCAACCTTGGCGACGTAGACGTAGCCGTAGCTCATGGCGATGGCGCCGAGGTCCTTCTTTTTCACCTCTTTTCCGGCGGCGGCGAACTGTGCGACCGCGCCGGTCGGCGTCGCCTTGGAGGACTGACCGCCCGTATTGGAATATACCTCGGTGTCAAAGACAAAGACGTTGACGTTTTCGCCGCTGGCAAGCACATGGTCGAGACCGCCGTAGCCGATGTCGTAGGACCAGCCGTCTCCGCCGAAGATCCAGACGGATTTTTTGCTCAGATAATCGCGGTGGCGCAGAATCTCCTCCGCCGGGGCGCAGGCCGCGCAGTCGCAGTAGGTTTTTCCCTCTGCCTTGAGGCTCTGCATATGCGCAAGCATCTCGGGCTGTCTTTCGCCGAAGAGCGCCTTTGCCTCGTCGGTGGGCAAAAAGGCGAGACCCTCGTCAACGGTCAGCAGGCTTGCCTGCAGAGCGTCGATATATGTCTGAGCCGCGGCGGCGTTTTTGTCGCCGTCCTCCATCGTGTCGAGCCAGTTCTGTGCGGCGTCCTTGAGCTCGGGGCGCGTGTGGCCGACCGCGATCAGCCCGCGGGTCAGATCAGCCATTCTGTCGCGCAGAGTTTTCTGCGCGATATACATGCCGTAGCCGTATTCGGCGTTATCTTCAAACAGGGAATTGGCCCAAGCCACGCCCTTGCCGTTTTTGGCCTTGGTGTAGGGGGTAGAGGGCGCGCTGCCGCCCCAGATGGAGGAGCAGCCCGTCGCGTTGGCGATATAGAGCCGCTCGCCGAAGAGCTGGGTCACCAGCTTGGCATAGGGCGTTTCGCCGCAGCCCGCACACGCACCGGAAAATTCCAGCAGCGGCTGGCGAAGCTGGCTGCCCTTGATCGTGGCGGCGGAAAATTTGTCCAGCACGGCCTTATCCGGCTCGAGAGAAACGCCGTAGGCAAAGCCCTCCTGATCGGGCAGGCGCTCGGCAAGAGGCTTGAGCGCGAGTGCCTTCTGACCCTTTTTGCCGGGGCAGACATTGACGCAGGAGCCGCAGCCCGTGCAGTCAAGCGGAGAAACCGTGACCGCGAAGCGGTACCCATCCATCCCCGTCATCGGCAGGGAATCGAGAACTCCGGGCGCGGACGCGGCCTGCTGCGCGTTCATCGCAATCGGGCGGATGACGGCGTGCGGGCAGACCAGCGAGCACAGCTCGCACTGAATGCAGTTTTCCGGCAGCCACGCGGGTACGTCAACGGCGACGCCGCGCTTTTCATAGGCGGCGGTGCCCTGCGGCAGAGTGCCGTCCTCCCGTCCCGCAAAGGCGGAAACGGGCAGCGAATCGCCCATCTGCGCGTTGGCGGGCACCATAACCTTGTTGACAAAATCGACGAGAGTCTTGTCCTCGCCCTCTGCGACGGGAAGATCGAGTCCGCCCTCGGCGTGCTTCCACTCCTCAGGGACCTTAACCTCGACAAAATCGGTCACGCCCGCGTCGATGGCGGCGTGGTTCATCGCGACGACCTTTTCACCGCGGCGGCCGTAGGTCGCGGTCGCGGCGTCCTTCATATAGCGGACGGCGTCCTCAATCGGAATGATATTGGCAAGCTTGAAGAATGCGGCCTGCAGAATCGTGTTCAGCCGGTTGCCCAGCCCGATTTCACGGGCAAGCTTGACCGCGTCGATCGTGTAGAATTTGATGCCGTTTTCGGCGATCGTGCGCTTGACCGAACCGGGCAGGTTCTTTTCCAGCTCCGCTTCGTTCCACGAGCAGGAAAGCAAAAACGTGCCTCCGGGTTTCAGGTCGGAAACCATGTCGTACTTCGTGATATAGGCGCTGTTGTGGCAGGCGACGAAATCGGCCTTTTCAATCAGGTAGGTCGAGCGGATCGGCGTGTGGCCGAAGCGCAGATGCGACACCGTGACGCCGCCGGACTTTTTGGAGTCGTAGGAGAAATACGCCTGCGCGTACATGTCGGTATGGTCGCCGATGATCTTGATGGAGTTTTTGTTTGCACCGACCGTGCCGTCGGAGCCGAGTCCCCAGAATTTGCACGCGGTCATACCGGCGGGAGAAGTGTCGGGGTTCTCCTTCGCATCGAGGGAGAGGTTTGTCACATCGTCTACAATGCCGATGGTAAAGCGCTTTTTGGGCACGGATCTCTCGGCATTGCGGTAGACGGAGATGATCTGCGCCGGGGTGGTGTCCTTCGAGCCGAGGCCGTAGCGTCCGCCGAACAGCGGGGTCGATGCAAACGCGCTCTCGCGCAGCGCCATGGCCACGTCGAGGTACAGCGGCTCGCCGACGGAGCCGGGCTCCTTGGTGCGGTCGAGGACGGAGATGGTCTTGGCCGTGGCGGGAATCGCCGCGATCAGCTTTTCAGAAACGAACGGACGGTACAGGCGAACCTTGACAAGGCCGTATTTGCCGCCCGCGGCGTTGAGATAATCGATCGTCTCGGCGATCGTATCGCAGACCGAGCCCATTGCGATGATAATATTCTCGGCGTCGGGTGCGCCGTAGTAGTTGAACAGCTTGTAGTCGGTGCCGATCTTGGCGTTGACCTTGTCCATATACTCCTCGACGACGGCGGGCAGCGCGTCGTAGAAGGGGTTCGCGGCCTCTCTGGCCTGGAAGAAGATGTCGGGGTTCTGCGCGGAGCCGCGGAGCACCGGGTGCTCGGGGTTGAGCGCGCGCGCGCGAAACGCCGCGACTGCGTCGCGGTCGAGCATCTCGCCGAGGTCGTCGTAGTCCCAGACCTCGATCTTCTGAATCTCGTGCGAAGTGCGGAAACCGTCGAAGAAATGCACGAACGGCACTCTGCCCTTGATGGCGGCAAGGTGCGCGACGGCGCCGAGATCCATCGTTTCCTGCACGCTCGAGGAGCAGAGGAACGCAAAGCCCGTCTGGCGGCAGGCATAAATATCGGAATGATCGCCGAAGATCGACAGCGCGTGCGACGCAACGGCGCGCGCCGTGACGTTGAACACGGCGGGCAGCAGCTCGCCCGCGATCTTATACATATTGGGAATCATCAGCAGCAGGCCCTGCGAAGCGGTATAGGTGGTGGTCAGAGAGCCTGCGGACAGCATGCCGTGCACCGCGCCTGCGGCGCCGCCCTCGGACTGCATCTCGGACAGACGGACAGGGCTGCCGAACAGGTTTTTGCGGCCGTTGGCGCTCCAGACGTCCGTGACCTCCGCCATGGGAGACGAGGGTGTGATCGGGTAAATCGCGGCGGTCTCCGTAAAGGCATAGGAAACGTGGGCGGCGGCGGTGTTGCCGTCCATGGTTTTCATGGTTCTTGCCATTTTCATCCTCCTTATTGGGGCAAAGCGGCCGGGTGAGCCGCACTTCGTCAGGTCGCCGGATTATTCCGGTTTTGACCGTCTTTTTGTATTATAGCATGCGTTTTCTTTGCATACAAGCCGCAGAGGGCGGGCGTTTTTTCACAAAAAAAATGCACAAACTCCCTTGGATTTCCAGCCGCCTTCGTCGAGTAGCACAAAAAAACAAAAATGAAGCTTTTTTTCGTCTGTCCTGCAAAAAACAGAGGGTGTTTTTTTAAAATCAAAAGACGCGCACAGAGATACCCTGCGCGTCTTTTTTTTACACGGCCGGCATAGGATGGGACGAGGTGAAAGAAGGATGTCCGAGCTGCTTACAAAAATCCGCTCGAAAACGGCGCGCCTCGCCGTCGTCGGGCTTGGCTATGTGGGGCTGCCCCTTGCTCTGGAAAAAGCCGCCGCAGGCTACGAGGTTTGCGGCGTGGACCGCGACGAAAAACGGGTGCGGACCGTTTTGGACAAAACGGCTTCCGTCGCGGGCATATCGGCCGACGCTCTGCAAAAGGCTTTTTCCTGCGGACGCTTCGGCGCGGGGAGTGATTTCGACGTAATTTCCTCCTGCGACGCGGTATGCCTCTGCGTACCGACGCCGCTCGACGGGCACGGTGCACCCGATCTGAGCGATCTCGACGCGGCCCTCGCCTGTGTCGTACCGCGCCTGAAAAAAGGTTCTCTGCTGATCTTGGAATCGACGACCTACCCCGGCACGACAGCTGAACGCGTCGCGCCCGCCGTCGAGCGGGCGGGCCTTCGCGTGGGGGAGGACGTGCTCGTCGCCTACTCACCCGAGCGTGTGGACCCCGGAAATCTGCGCTGGACGGTAAAAAACACGCCGAAGGTCGTCGGCGGCATGACGGACGCCTGCGCCGAAGCCGCCGCCGCGCTCTATGAAAGCGTGCTGGACGCGCCGGTGGTGCGCGTTTCTTCCCCGGCGGCGGCCGAGCTGGAAAAGCTTTTGGAAAACGTCTACCGCAACGTCAACATCGCGCTGGTCAATGAGCTGGCGCAGCTCTGTGAACGGCTGAACGTCTCCGTCTGGGAGGTAATCGCCGCCGCCAAGACAAAGCCCTATGGCTTTTCCGCGTTTTATCCGGGGCTTGGGCCGGGCGGACACTGTATTCCTCTCGACCCGTGGTATCTCGCGTGGAAAGCCCGGGAATACGGGTTTCATACATCCCTGATCGAAAATGCGGGACGCATCAACGACGAGATGCCTCTCTATATCGTGCGGCGCGTCACAAAAAATCTGTCCCGCCGCGGCATCGCCCTGAACGGCGCGCGGATTCTGCTGCTCGGCGCGGCGTATAAGGCCGACGTCGCCGACGCGCGGGAGTCGCCCGCGGTGCGCCTCGCGGCCCTGCTCGAGGAAGAGGGCGCGCGGGTCACGATCTCCGACCCTCTGCTGGGCAGCGTCACCGTCGCGGGCAGGGAGCGTGTCTGCCGAAGACTTCCGACGCCCTCCGTCGTTCATGCACACGATATCGTGGTAGTCGGCGCGGCACACGCCTGCTTTGACCGGCGCATGATCGCCGCGCACGCGAAAGCGATTTTTGATACCAAAAACGCCTTTGCCGAAATTACAAGCCGGGAAAACATCGAGCTGCTTTAAAAGAACGAAGCCGTTCGGCGCGCCCTGCGGGCGATGAAGCCGAACGGCTGAGAGCGCAGTGGTCGAAAAAACCGAGCAAGCGAACAGCGCGAAGGTTTTTTCGGGCACCACAAGCGGACGAAGTATCGCCGCGCCGCCTGCGGCGGAAAAAGCGGTGAAACTGAGAGCGCCGCGGTCAAAGCCGACAGCGACGAGCAGGAGCGCCCGTCGGCTTTGGGTACCACAAGCGGGAAAACCCTTGCGGCGCGCCCTGCGGGCGATGAAGCCGAACGGCTGAGAGCGCAGTGGTCGAAAAA
>CAKQGD010000028.1 GCA_934232845.1 uncultured Oscillospiraceae bacterium | reverse complement strand
ACAGTCCGCCGAATGACCCCAAAACAAGCTTTTTCCCTTACTCTCTCTTGCCTGTTTTCTTATATTAAAACAACACGGGCGGTCTTAAAAGAAAACTGCCCGGCAAATGAAACGCTTATCGATGTCTTCCATTATAAAATACCGCCGCCAATCAAAACGCCGACCCCTTGAGAAACAATCAAACCATCGAGCAGGCACCTCAGTCACTTCTCGGCCAATGATTCCCGCAGATTTCAACAACCGGTAAGGGCGAATATCCCCATTTACGGCACGAGCGCTTTCCTTTTTTACGAAATGTTGGAAAATTATAAAACACGAAAAAAACCGCTCTCCACGCATTCTTTTATGGATCCGGCTCCATATTTTACGGCTTGCTTTTTTAAAAAAATCATGGTATACTTTCTTTGTACTTTCTAAAAATACAAAAGGCTTCGACGGAACCAAGTAACGCCCGCCCGGTTTCTTTCAGAGAGCATCCGTCTGCTGCGAGGATGCAGAACCCGCCCGCGCCAAGTCCTTCCCGAGCCGCTTTTCCGAGACAGCTTTCCGGTAGGAAAAGACGGGTGCGCCCGTTAAAGCGCGGTGTGCCTGCGCACACAATGAGGAACGTCTCCCGCAAGGGCCGTTCGCTTCAGAGGTGGTACCACGGAAGTTCCATCCGTCCTCTGTCCTTTTTTTCAGGGACAGGGGACTTTTTATTTATTCCGAACACGATTTTTTAAAACAGAGAGGACGTCTGCCATGCGAAAGGAACTCGAAAAGGTCTACGACCCCAAACAGGTGGAAGACCGAATTTATGATTTCTGGATGAAGGGCGGCTATTTTCACGCCGAGCCGGATACCGGCAAAAAGCCCTTTACCATTGTCATTCCCCCGCCCAACATCACCGGCCAGCTCCACATGGGCCATGCGCTCGACAATACGCTGCAGGATATTCTGATCCGCTACAAGCGTATGGACGGCTATGAAGCGTTGTGGATGCCGGGCACCGACCATGCCTCCATCGCGACGGAAGCCAAGATCGTCGCTGCGCTTGCGGAGGAAGGCTTATCCAAAAAAGACATCGGCCGCGAGGAATTTCTGCGCCGCGCGTGGGACTGGCGCGCCAAATACGGCGGCCGCATCATCAATCAGCTCAAGAGGCTCGGCTCTTCCTGCGACTGGGAGAGAGAGCGTTTCACCCTCGACGAGGGCTGCTCTCACGCCGTGCGCGAGGTGTTCTGCCGCCTGTATGATAAGGGCCTGATCTACCGCGGAGAGCGCATGATCAACTGGTGCCCGCACTGCAAGACCTCGATCTCTGACGCGGAGGTCGAATACAAGGAAAAGGCCGGCTCGTTCTGGCATATCCGCTATCCGCTTGCCGACGGTTCGGGAGATGTTGTAATCGCCACGACCCGTCCCGAAACCATGCTCGGTGACACGGGCCTCGCCGTCAACCCCAACGACGAAGAACGTGCGCATCTCGTCGGCAAGACCGTCATCCTGCCGCTGGTGGGACGCGAGATTCCCATCGTGGCCGACGACTATGTCGAGCTGGGCTTCGGCACGGGCGTCGTCAAAATGACTCCCGCCCACGACCCCAACGACTTCGGCGTAGCACAGCGCCACGGACTTGAGATTCTCAACATCTTCAACGAAGACGCCACCGTCAACGAAAACGGCGGCAAGTATCAGGGCATGGATCGCTTTGAGTGCCGCAAAGCCATCGTGCGTGACCTTGAGGAACAGGGTTATCTCGTCAAAATTGAGGACTACAGCCACAATGTCGGCTGCTGTCAGCGCTGCGGCACCATCGTCGAGCCGCGCCTTTCCACGCAGTGGTTCGTCGATATGAAGCCGCTTGCCGTGCCCGCCGTCAAGGCGGTGCGCGAGGGGAAGACCAAGTTTGTCCCCGAGCGCTTCGACCAGATCTATTATCATTTCATGGAGAATATCCGCGACTGGTGCATCTCGCGTCAGCTCTGGTGGGGTCACGAGATCCCCGCGTGGGATTGTGATGACTGCGGCGAGACGATCGTCTCCCGCGAGGATCCCACCGTCTGCCCGAAGTGCGGCGGCACGCATCTGACGCATGATCCCGATACGCTCGATACGTGGTTCTCCTCCGCCCTGTGGCCGTTCTCCACGCTCGGATGGCCGAACGACACCCCCGAGCTTCGCTATTTCTTTCCCACCGACGTACTCGTCACGGGCTACGACATCATCTTCTTCTGGGTCGCCCGTATGATTTTCTCCTCGATCGAGCAGATGGGTGAGGTCCCGTTCTCGGATGTGCTCATCCATGGCCTCGTGCGCGACGCACAGGGCCGCAAAATGTCCAAATCCCTCGGCAACGGCATCGATCCGCTGGAGGTCATCGACGCCTACGGCGCAGACGCGCTTCGTCTGACTCTGGCAATGGGCACTTCCCCCGGCAATGACATGCGTTTTTCCGATGAAAAGGTCAAAGCCTCCCGCAACTTCTGCAACAAGATCTGGAATGCCGCGCGCTTCATCCTGATGAATCTCGGTGAGGAGGAAATCGCAAACGCCGTACCCGCCTCGCTTACCACCGCCGACAAGTGGGTGCTGACGCACTACAACCGCCTTGTAAAGGAAGTTTCGGACAACCTCGACAAGTACGAGCTGGGCATCGCCGTTACAAAGCTCTACGACTTTATTTGGGATATCTTCTGCGACTGGTATATTGAGCTGGCAAAGCCCCGTCTGCTCTCCGGCGGCGAAGAAGCCGCCGCGGTACGCCAGGTGCTCGTCTATGTGCTGACGCGCACGCTCGCGCTGCTGCATCCGTTTATGCCGTTCTTGACGGAAGAGATCTGGCAGTCCCTGCCGCATGAGGGCGACAGCCTGATGGTCGCCCCGTGGCCGAAATATGATCCCGCACTCGACTTTGCCAAAGAGGCCGCAGACTTCGAGCTTGTCATGGACGCGATCCGCGGCATCCGCAACGCCAGAACCAATGCGGATGTACCGCCCTCCCGCAAGGCGACCGTTTACCTGCACAGCGAAAGTGAAGAGATTTTCGCCGGTGCAGAGCCGTTCTTCCAGAGACTGGCCTTCGCGTCTTCCCTCGTTTTGGTCGATAAGGACTTTACTCTACCCAGAGCCGTTCACGTCGTAACGGATGCGGCGCGCATCCTGCTGCCGCTTGATGAGCTGATCGACCGCGACAAGGAGCTGGCCCGTCTGAATAAGGAGCTCGCCTCCTGCGAGCGCGACATCGCTTCGGTGGACAGCCGCCTTGCCAATGAAAACTTCGTCGCAAAAGCTCCGCAGAAGGTGATCGACGGCGAAAAGGCCCGCCGCGAAAAGGCCGTTGAGCGCCTTGCCAAGATCAAAGAGAGCCTCGCGGCGCTGCAGTAACAGGCCATTCTCCAATTTTAAAATTTAACGGTATGCAAAACCGAGGACTGCATCGCAGCCCTCGGTTTTTTTGAAAATCTCTTTTTTTATTAAATTTGTTTTTTTGTATTCTCCCCGCAAAGCGCTATTCCAGCAGCTCTTTTCTCAAAAGGCCGATGATTTTTTTCTCCCGTCTCGAAACCTGTACCTGAGTCATACCGAGACGCGCGGCCGTCTGTGTCTGCGTCAGGTTGCCGAAATACCGCAGCAGAATCAGCGCACGGTCGCGTTCCTCCAGCGTCTCCATGGCCTGCCGCAGAGCGATGCGGTCGCTCGCGGCTTCCTCGGGGGAATCCACCGGCAGATCAAGCTGCCCTCCGCCGTTTTCCTCGCTCTCTGTCAAAGAAACCGGCGGCGCACAGACGCCGAGCGCCTCTACAACCGCCTCTTCGGAAACACAAAGCGCCGCAGCCAGCTCCGACACGGTCGCATCGCGTCCCAGCTCCACGGAAAGCCGGTCCCGTTCGCGGGCCAGCTTAAGAGAAAGCTCCTTTACGCTTCGGCTGACCTTGACGGCGCCTCCGTCACGGAACAGACGCCGCATCTCTCCGAGAATCAGACAGACGGCGTAGGTGGAGAATCGCACGCCCCTGTCATAATCAAACAAATCAGCCGCCTTAATCAGGCCGATACAGCCCGCCTGCACCAGATCTTCATATTCGACGCCGCGCCCTTTGTAGCGGTGGGCACAGGTATGCACCAGCCCCATGTTCTGCTCCACGACGCTTTCCCGCGGGGGACGAGAAAAATCAGTCTGCACTGCCACCTTTCGAAGCAATCCTCCTTTCGAGGGTGACGACGGTCGGCCCGCCCGGCTTCGAGCGCACACGCACACGGTCCATCAGGCTCTCCATTACGGAAAATCCCAGTCCCGAGCGTACATCGCGGTCCCCGGTTGTAAACAGCGGCTCCATTGCCTTCTGCACGTCCTCGATTCCGCGGCCCTTATCCTTCACCCGGATTACAACCCGCCCGTCCCGGCAGAGACCGGCGGATATGTAGACCGTCCCGACCGAATCGGGATACGCGTGCACAATGCAGTTGGTGACCGCCTCGCTGACGGCCGTCTTGATATCGGTCAATTCCTCGACCGTGGGATCCAGCTGCATCACCAGCGCCGCGACGGCGGTACGGGCAAACGATTCGTTGACAGAGCGCGAGGGAAATTCCAGACGAATGGTGTTATACGCTCTCATGGGGAGCTCCTCCTTCTTCAAATTGTGCCAGCCGGTCGAGACCGGCAACCCGCATCACCTTCCTCAGCGGTGCGGGTACGTTGACGATTTCGACCGTTCCGCCATATGGCTTTACCAAACGGTAACGGCCCATGACGAGACCGATTCCCGACGAATCCATAAACGTCACCCCGTCAAAATCCAGCACGAGCCGCGCGGGCATCCAGCGGTTGACTTCCTCATCGATGCCCGCGCGCAGCTGCGCCGCGGTGTGATGGTCGATTTCGCCGGAGAGAGCGATGCGAAGCTCCTCCTGTGCGGCGGATAAAACTGAATACATCCGGCTGCGCCTCCGATTTTTATGATTTCGAGAAAAACCTGTTTTCTATAGAATACGTTTTTTGCCGCGCGAAGCTTGTCGTTTGCTTGGACACGCTATGAAAAAGCCGCACTTTTGCAAAAGAAAAGAATTTCCTTTTCCGAAAACGAAAAATACGCTATAATGATGAAAAATGATTCTCTGAAAGGAATGTTTTCCATGTCCTTTTCCATCCCCTTTGATCCGCTGACCTATCATTACGCTTCGAGAAGAAACGTCGTCTATGCCAAAAACGGCATGGTCTGCACCGGAAACCCTCTCGCCGCCCAGGCGGGTCTCGACGTGCTGCGCCGCGGCGGAAATGCCGTCGACGCCGCCGTGGCAGTTGCCAGCGCTTTGACCGTGGTCGAGCCGACCGCCAACGGCATCGGCAGCGACGCCTTCGCCATTCTGTGGAAAGACGGCAAGCTGTACGGGCTCAACGCAAGCGGCCCGTCCCCGATGAGCATCACCGCCGAAGCGGTGCAAAAAAAAGGCTTCTCCTCCATGCCGGAAAACGGCGTGATTCCCGTCAACGTACCGGGAGCACCTGCCGCATGGGGCGCTCTCTCTGAGCGTTTCGGCAGACTTCCCCTCTCCGACACGCTTTGCAGCGCAATCGCATATGCCGAAGAGGGCTACCCTCTTTCGCCCGGCGTCGCCTCTCTGTGGGGACGCGCCGCTGCCCGGTATCAGGCGGCAAGCTGTGCCCATCCCGAAACAAAAAGCTGGTTTGAAACCTTTCTCCCCAACGGCCGCCTGCCCGAAACGGGCGATCTTCTGCGTCTGCCGGGACATGCGCGCACTCTTTCCGAGATTGCCGCGCACGGCGCCGCAGCCTTTTACGAGGGAGAAACCGCCGAACGCATCGACCGCTTTATGAAAGAATACGGCGGTTTTCTCCGTAAAGAAGACCTTGCCGCCTACCGCCCCGAGTGGGTTGAGCCTCTTACCACGCAGTATCACGGCTATACGGTCTGCGAGATTCCTCCCAACGGCCACGGCATCACAGTGCTGATGGCGCTCAACATTCTCTCCGGCATGGAGCCCGCTCCTGATCTTTATACGGAAACACACCGTCAAATCGAGGCGATGAAGCTCGCATTCACCGACGCGCAGGCATATGTCGCCGATCCGCGCTATATGTCGGTGTCGCCCAACGAGCTTCTCAGTGAGGAATACGCCGCCTCGCGCCGCGCCCTGATCGGCAGAGAAGCGCTTACCCCCGCTCCGTGGCAGCCCGTCAAGGGCGGCACCGTCTACCTCTGCACCGCCGACAAAGACGGCAACATGGTTTCTTATATCCAAAGCAATTACATGGGCTTCGGTTCGGGCGTCGTCGTGCCGGGCACGGGCGTCGCGCTCAATAACCGCGGCGCAAATTTCTATCTGGATCCCGCCGCGGCAAACTGCCTCGGCCCGGGCAAAAAATCGTATCATACGATCATTCCGGGCTTTCTCATGAAAGACGGACAGCCCGTCGGACCGTTCGGCATCATGGGCGGCTTTATGCAGCCGCAGGCCCACCTGCAGGTGCTGACGTCCGCCATCGATCACCGCCTCAACCCGCAGGATGCGCTCGACCGTCCCCGCTGGATGTGGACGGGCGGAAAAACCATCGAAGCCGAACAGTCGTTTGATCCCGCCATTCTCGGGCAGCTTGCCCGTGCGGGCCACGACATTGTCGTGCGTCAATCCAGCGTACCGTTCGGGCGCGGAGAAATCATCTGGCGCGACGCCGCGCGCGGCGTGCTCTGCGGCGGCTGCGAGATGCGCACCGACGGACAGGTCGCCGCATGGTGATATGCAGCCCCAAAAATCCGATTAAAAAAAGGGCAGAACCAAAAGAACGAATAAAACGGCTCATAAGAACGGCCAATCGGTCATCCTTTTTGAGGCTGCCTTTGCCTGCGTAAAAAATGGCCTGTTCACAAACAGCCGCCATGCCGGCAGATACAGCCCCAAAAAGCCCATACAAAATCTGCCGCCGTATTCTTTTCCTGACATGTCTTAGGAAAATACCGCAGACAAAAAAGGCCGAGTATCTTTTTAGATACTCGGCCTTTCGCCGTTTTATAAGCCTCTGCCGATTCGGATGCTTTTTTGCCGTCAGCTAAGAATATGAAACGAATTCTGCGCCGCCTGCAAAGCACGGAAATACTTTATTATGATTCCGACGGATGTCCCGGCATCGCTTCTCTTTTTTTCATATCCTTGCCCACAAGCTGATACAGAGACGCCGCCAGCGGCACGCCCAGCAGCATGCCCAAAATTCCGAACATACCGCCTCCGACCGTTACCGTTGCCAAAACCCAGATGCCGGGCAGACCGATGGAGGTGCCTACCACTCTGGGATAGATCAGGTTTCCCTCAAGCTGCTGAAGAACCACCAGATAGATCAAAAACAAAACAGCCTGCAAGGGATTCTGACTGAGAATCAGAAAAAATCCCACCGCACCGCCGATGTAAGCGCCGGCCACCGGAATCAGCGCGGTTACGCCAATCACTACACCCGTCATTCCCGCGTACGGAAAACCGAAGATCATCATTCCCACGGCACAGAGCGCCCCCAGAATGACGGCCTCCGTGCACTGTCCCACAATATATCTGCTGAAGCAGTCGTTTACAACAGACAGCACATGATATAACTTCTGATTCCAAGCGGGACGGCCATAATTACGAAGCAGTCTTTTGCATTGTGCGCTCAGTTTTTCCTTTCCAAGCAGCAGATAGACGGCAAAAATCGTTCCGATGACCAAACTAACCGTCGCAGAGACCACCGACGACACCGCCCCCACCGCCAAATTGACCGTGGCGCCGATGCTGCTGGTCAGCATATCGAGTATTTTTGTAAGCGCAGCGTGCCAATCGGTATCCTGCAGTACCGACAGTATGCTTTCGGGAAGAGCCTCTGTTTTTGCCAGAAAACCGGTAAGCGATTTCATCGTCTCCGGCAGACCCGAAAAAATGATCTGAACGCAGGCCTTCAGTTCCGGAACCACCAGACGAATCACCATCGCAATAATCAAAAACAGCGTCAAAAAAGCTCCCAGCATACAGACCGGACGAGCGCTTTTTCGTACAAAGACGCCTTTGTTCGCAGGAAAATAATGCCGCTCGTAAAAGCGCATTAAAATATTTAAAACATATGCCATCGCACAGCCTGTCAGCAGCGGCATCGCCGCTTTTCCCGCAGTGCCGGTAATCTGAACAAACGCTTTCCAATAATAAATGGCCAAAAAGAGGAGAAAAGCGCTGACGCCGATTTTAAAATATGGTTTCCATTCTGTTTTCATTATTCGGGTCTACTCTCCTTACAGGGCAAACTATGTGCGGTCTGTGCAATGGTTCTCTGTCATTTCACTCAATTTACGGTCAAAATAAGACGCCCGTCAAAATCTCTCTAAGAAGAATTTTGACAGGCGCCTTTCTCAGCCCTTAAATCGACTGTATCCGATGAAAATTTCTGCTTCTCTTATCGCCTGTTTCTCGCAAGAATCCGCATGATGTCGCCAAAGCCGTTGTCGTTCTCTTCTTCCTCCTCAGGCTCGGGCTCCGGTTCCTTCTTTACCTCCGGCGGCGAAGACACGGGGGCCCGTGCGGCCGACGCAGAAGCGGCCCTGTGCGGATTCGCGGATTCGCCCTTGGTCAGATCCGCCACCGTCTGTCCATTGTCCTTAAATGTATAGTCCGCGACATTGGCATATTTCAGATCGTTTTCAAAGCCCGTGGCGATCACGGTGATGATCATCTCATCCTTCAGATTCTCGTCATAAGCGACGCCCCAGATCAGGTTAACGTCGGGATGCGCCGCTTCGCCGATCAGCTCGGAGGCAACATATACGTCGTCCAGAGGGATATCCGGCGGAACGGTTACGTTGACAATCACGCCCTTGGCCCCATTGATCGAGGTCTCCAGCAGCGGGGAGTTGATCGCCGCCTCGGCGGCCGTGCGGGCCTTGTCCTTGCCGGAGCCGCGTCCCACGCCCATATGCGCGTAGCCGGCGTTTTTCATCACGGTGGTCACGTCCGCAAAGTCGAGGTTGATCACGCCCGTCGTACCGATCAGGTCGCAGATGCTCTGCACACCCTGTTTCAGCACCTCGTCGGCCATGGCGAACGCGTTTTGCAGGGTGATCGGCTCCGCAGAGGCCTGCCGCAGCCGCTCGTTCGGAATTACCAGCAGCGCATCGACGTTATCCTTAAGCGCGGCGATTCCCATCTCGGCGCGGTCCATGCGCGGCTTGCGTTCAAACAAAAAGGGCTTGGTCACAACCGCAACCGTCAAGATTCCCATATCGTGCGCAATTTCCGCCACGACGGGAGCGGCGCCCGTACCCGTGCCGCCGCCCATGCCTGCCGTGATGAATACCATGTCGGTTCCTTTAAGCATCGCGGAGATTTCTTCGCGGCTTTCTTCCGCGGCACGCTGGCCGACGCTGGAATCACCGCCCGCTCCCTTTCCCTTGGTCAGGCGGGAGCCGATATTAAGCTTGTATGTCGCATGCGACGTCTGCAGGACCTGGTAATCCGTATTCATCGCAATAAATTCTACGTCTCTCATTCCGCTGAGCACCATGCGGTTCACCGCATTGCCGCCGCCGCCGCCGACCCCGATGACCTTAATCACCGTTGCCTGCTCATGCTCCGGCGCGATGCTGAAATTCATCTGCATTTGACGATCCCCCTCTTTTCTTTTTTCTGAGGATATATACATATTTAGTGTAGCATATTCCTCTTTCTTCTGCAACAGGTTTTCCTTGTAAAATCCTTCATCCCTCAACGGGAATTTCGGGTTCTTCCACATAAATTTCTTCTTCGGCAGACTCCTGCGGCTCATCTGCAGAAGCTTCCTCCCCGTCAGAGGACGGCTCCTCCCCAGACAGAGGCTCTTGTGCATCGTGGTCCGCCTCGGATTCCTCATCCTGTGCCCAAGTGAGCCACGGCTGATCCTTTACAATGCGGCGTTCATATTCGGCGCGAAGATCCGGTGAGAACATCCATTTCTCCTCGGTATAAATATCGTATTCCCGCAGGCGGGCAGTCGGCTTGTCCGAGACGTCGAGCGTCCCGACCGTACTGTCCGTCACAGAAGAGTCTATCGTCGTTTTTGCAAACTTGATCTTGTAGCCGAGATCCAAAGAGCTGCCGAGCCGTACAGCGACCCGCCCATCGTAGAGAATCTTCAGATCCAGCAGATCGCTTACATCAATCACCTTGATTTTCTGAGAAATTCCGCTGGCCTCCAATTCATCCTGCAGCTCCAGCAGAACGGCAAAACGCTCGGTCTGTGTCCGCGCATGTTCTTTCGCCGCGGCGGCCGCAGCGGAATTTTTCTCTTTTGCGGCCTTCGCCCTTTCCTCTTCGTCCGGCTGCGTCAGCATGGCTCCTTCCACAAGGTTCTCCGTGTCGATACCGTCCGCGGGAATCATTCCCTCGGGGCAGACGCCGATTCCCGTTTCCAGCACCCGGCCGGAGCGGCTCAGCAATGCATACCGTCCGTCATCGCCGCGCAGAGCCGCCGTTTCTTCGGCGGCCGTCACATGAATCGTGACGCCGTCCGGCAGGCTGCGGCGCACCGAAACGGACTCCAGATAGGGATATTCCCGCAAAAGCTTCTGCTCGATTTTTTCGGTATCCAAACGCAGCAGATTGTCACCCGCGCGGATATTGCTCGAATCAATCAGCTCCTGCTGTGAATAAACGCAGCTGCCTGCCACGTCAATGCGTGCGATTTGAAAAAACACCGTCAGGGACAGCGCCGCGCCGACGGACAGCACCAGAAGCAGGGCAATCACATAATACAGCGTGTATCTGCGCAGAGATCCGCGTCTGTGTTTCGGCGCCCGGCCGCTTTTGGTTCGTCGTTTGTTTTTCACGGATCCGATTCTCCTTTTTTTACGTTGGCGCCGAGCCGGCGCAGATGGCCCGCAAGGTCGCAGTAGCCCCGGTCAATATGGCGCGTCTCAGAGAGGGTCGTTTTTCCCTGTGCCGCCAGCGCGGCGATTACCAATGCCGCGCCGCCCCGCAGATCGGTGCAGCATACCGGAGCGCCGTGCAGCGCCTCTACCCCTTCCACAAGGGCCACGCGCCCCTCGATGCGAATCTGGGCTCCCATGCGCATCAATTCCCCGGCGTGCTTGTAACGGGACGAAAAAATTGTCTCGATGAACATCGTGCTGCCCTGCGCACGGCAGAGCGCCGCCATAAAAGGCGCCTGCGCATCCGTCGGAAACCCCGGGTACGGCATCGTTTGAATGACGCCGGGTGCGGTCAGCCTCTTCGGCGCCGAGAGTTCAATACTCTCCCTGTCGATGCGCATCCGGCATCCCATCTCTTCAAAAAACGGCAGCACCGCCGAAAGATGCCTTGGGCAGACATGATCCAGACGGATTTCTCCTCCCGTCGCCGCGGCGGCGCAGAGGTAGGTAGCAGCCTCGATACGGTCGGGAATCACCGTAAACTCGCATCCGTGCAGCGCATCGACTCCCGTCACACAGATTCTGTCTCCCGAAAGTTCTATTTTGGCGCCGCATCGGTTGAGAAAATCCGCCAAAGCGGTGATTTCCGGCTCGCGGGCGGCGTTGGTGATTACGGTTTCTCCCTCGGCGGTCGCCGAAGCCAAAAGCAGGTTTTCCGTGGCACCTACGCTGGGAAACGGCAATGCAATCGACGTGCCGCGCAGCCTGCCCTCCACCCGGCATTCAAGGCAGCCGCGCTCTTCACGGATCTGCGCGCCCAGTCTGCGAAGGCCCGCAATGTGCAGGTCGATGGGGCGCGGCCCCAGCTCACATCCTCCGGGGAAGCTGACAACGGCCCTTCGGCACCGCCCGAGAATTGCCCCTAAAAACAAAATGGAAGAGCGCATCTCCCGGGAAAGAGAATCCGGCAGGTCACAATTGGCGATCTCGCCGGACGCGTCGATCTGCAGAACATCTCCTTTATGCACAACCGAGCAGCCGAAATGCCTCAGAATTTCCGCCGCCGCCGTCACGTCGGAGAGCATCGGGCATTGATACAGCGTGGTTTTTTCCGTCAGAAGCGCCGCCGCCAAAATCGGCAGCACGGCGTTTTTTGCGCCGTGGACGGACACGGCTCCGCAGAGCGGACGCCCGCCCTCGATAATAAGGTCAGCCATAGTCAAAACACCCTTCCGCACATCAAACGGTCATTTACCGTCATCCTATGCGCAGGCCTTCAGACTGGTGAAAGGGCAGAGGCATTCTGCCGTCAGCGCGCGAAAAGCTTCCGATTTTCTCTTACCATTGGCAAAAATCTCTCGTCGGCAAAAGCACTTTTACAAAGAATCATCGTCATTCTCCCGCCAGCCGGAGAATCTCGCGTACAATGCGGTCATTTGCGTCGCAGACCGCCATAGCGGAAGCATTTCTCCCCAACTCCGAAAGCTTTTCGGAATCGGAACAAAGAGAACGCACTGCGGCGATCAGGCTCTCGCCGGAAAGATCTTTTTCCTCCAGAATCTTTGCCGCACCGCGGTTGACCAGCTCCATCGCGTTATGGTACTGATGATTTTCCGCGACATTCGGCGAGGGAATCAGAATCGACGCGCGTCCGGCGCATTCCAGCTCCGACAGGGTGATCGCGCCCGCCCTGCAGATGACAAGATCCGCCGCCGCAAGGCAGGTCGGCATATTGTCAATGTATTCCCGCACGTCAAGATGCGGCTTGTCCGCGGACGAAATGCCGCGTTTCTCCAGCATTTTAAGAAAATCCTGATAGTCATAGCTGCCCGTGGCATGAATGTGATGAATATTTTCCTCCCCGCGGTGCCACCCCATCACGTCGGCCACGGCTTCATTGATGCGCCGCGCGCCGAGGCTGCCGCCGAACGACACGATGCATATGCGGTCTCCCACACCGAGACTGCGCCGCGCTGTTTCCCGGTCTGCGGTCAGTACCGCCTCCCGCACCGGGTTGCCGGTAAATACAAGTTTTTCTTCGTTTTTCAGATGCAGGCGAGTGCGGGCGCCCTCCATCGCAATCAAAACCCGGTCCACATCGGGCGCAAGCAGCTTGGTTGTCACACCGGGAAAAGCGTTCTGCTCATGTGTGATCGTTTTATAGCCGAGTTGATGTGCTTTTCTGACGATAGGGCCGCTGACATAGCCGCCTGTACCCATCACGACGTCCGGTTCAAAGTCCCGCAGAATCTTTTTTGCCTTCGGGCCGCTGCGGGCCAGAAGCCAAAGCGCGCGAAAATTTCTTCGGATATTCTCCGGGGTGAGCTTTCTTTGAATTCCCGCCGCTTCAATCGGGGTGAACGGATAGCCCGCCTTGGGAACAAGACGCGCCTCCATGCCGGTGGGGTTTCCGGCAAAAAGCACCTCGGTATCCGGATATCTGCGGCAGAGCGTATCGGCAACCGACAGCGCCGGATTGATATGGCCGGCGGTTCCGCCGCAGGCAAACAAAATTCTCATGGAATCACTCCTTCTCAATCGAGGCGTTGCGGGATACGGCCAGCACGACGCCCATTTCGCCCAACAGCATGAGCAGGCTCGTTCCCCCGTAGGAAAAGAACGGCAGACTGATACCGGTGTTCGGAATTGTATTTGTCACAACGGCGATATTCAGAATCGCCTGAATGCCCACCTGGGCGGTCAGCCCCGCGGCAAGAAGAGACCCGAATCGGTCGCGGCATCGTGCCGCAATGACGAAGCCCCGCCAGACCAGCAGTGCGAAAATGCAGATCACAAGCGTCGCGCCGACAAAACCAAGTTCCTCACAGACAATGGAAAAAATAAAATCGTTGTACGGCTCGGGCAGGTAGAGGTATTTCTGCCGGGAACCGCCGATTCCCGTGCCCATCAGCCCGCCGGAACCGATCGCATACAGCGACTGAATCGTCTGAAAGCCCTTGTCGATCGGATCGGAAAAGGGATCCAACCAGACTTCAATTCGCTTGCCCGCGTAATGGGCGAATACCGTCAGAATATCGGGGTTCAGAATCACCACAAAAATGATTCCCACGACGCCGGCGGCCCCCGCAATAAACCATCCCGGATGCATACCGCCGATAAAGAGCATCACGACCGCCAGCAGAAAAATCAGCACCGTGCCGGAAAGATGCGGCTCTTTGAGCATCAAAAACACGATCGGCGCCAGCAGCACCGCAAACGGCAGCACGCCGTAGCGCGTGGTACGCATCTTTGCCGGACCGTATTTGACGATCAGATATGCGAACAAAATGACCACCGCGAATTTCACGATTTCCGACGGCTGAAAGCTGACGCTGCTTCCCTCGCTGCCGATAAAAATCCAGCGGCGCGCGCCGTTTGATTCCGGCATGAACAGCACGACGATCAAAAGCGCGATAGACAGCGCGTACAGCGGCCATACCGCCACCTTAAACAAGCGATAATCCACTTTTGACGCGACGAGCATGACAAGCACGCCGAGCGCCGCGAACGGAAGCTGCCGCGCAATATAATGCAGGGAGTTTCCCTTATAATAATAGGCGTACGCATAGCTCGCCGAAAACATCATGATCAGCCCGATTGAAAGCAGCACGAGCACGATCACTAAAAAAGTCAGATCCATGCGGCCCGACAGGGTGAGAATTTTCCACAGGCCCTTTTTCTCCCCGGGCCGTGCGGCAGTATGACCGGCTTCCATACGGACGCCTCCCTTCCTTTCATTCTTCTGCGCGTCACGCGCGCAGGGCGGCCAGTACGGCAAGCACACCGGTCACAAGGGTTACGGCAGAAAAAGCACAGACAATCTGC
The DNA here is from genome assembly GCA_934232845.1 of uncultured Oscillospiraceae bacterium. Taxonomy (GTDB): domain Bacteria; phylum Bacillota; class Clostridia; order Oscillospirales; family Ruminococcaceae; genus Yanshouia. The sequence goes on along the minus strand of CAKQGD010000028.1, from coordinate 8,680 downwards.
ACCTCCCGATAGCCGCACATCTCAAAATGATGGTGAATGGGGCTCATTTTGAACACGCGCTTTCCGGTCGTTTTAAAGCTGATCACCTGAATGACGACAGAAAGCGACTCGATCACATAGATAAAACCGCTCAGCGCTAAAATCAGCGGCATGCCGATGCCGAAGGCCATCGCCACGACACAGCCTCCGAGAAACATCGAACCGGTGTCTCCCATAAAAACCTTGGCGGGATAAAAATTATACAGCAGAAATCCGAGGCATCCTCCCGCGACGGACGCGGCCAGCAGCGACACCTGCATAACGCCGAGTACCGCCGCCGCTCCGAGAAACGACAGAGATGCCATCAGCGTCACCGAGGACGCGAGACCGTCGAGACCGTCGGTCAGGTTGACCGAATTCGTGATATATACGATGCCCACCGCGCAGAGCGGATAATACCATATGCCGAGCCTCCACTGACCGAAAAACGGAACAAGAACCGTCGTTCCCGTATCTCCCGCAAGATACAAGCTCCACAGATAGAGAGCCGCGATTGCAAACTGTACGATCAGCTTCTGCCGGGCGGTTAAGCCAAGATTGCGCTTTTTCGCAACCTTGACATAGTCGTCGGCAAAGCCCATCACGCCGAAGGCCAGCGCCATGATGACTCCGGAAATCAGACGGGCGTTATGGATTTTTTCAATCGGCGCCGTCAAGCCTGCATCGGATACCGCTGCCCCGGCGAAGCACACCCCGACCGAGAGAAGAATTCCCGCGATAAACATCAGTCCGCCCATGGTCGGCGTACCCTGTTTGTTTTTATGCCAGTTGGGGCCGATTTCCAAAATAGTCTGTCCATAGTGCAGTCTGCGCAGATAGGGGATCAGCCATCGCCCCAGCAGCGCCGTTACTCCAAATGAGAGCGCGGCCGCCGAAAGGATCCAGCCTGTCATTTTTCTTCCTCCTCGCCGTAAATCAAACGAACCACGTCTTCCAGTTTCTGTCCGCGGCTTGCCTTAAACCATGCCACATCGCCTTCGCGCAGAACGCCGTGCAAAGCGGCGGCCAGTTCTTCTTTTGTTTCGTACCAGACCGAACGCTCAAGCCCTGCGTCCGCCGCGCCGTCCGCCGTCGAGCGGGAAAGAGGGCCGAACGCCATCAGCAGATCAATGCCCTGCTTTGCGATAAAGTTCCCGCAGGCACGGTGCATCGCGGGACTGTCCGGTCCCAGTTCCAGCATATCGGAAAGCACCAAAACCCGCCTGCCCTTCGCGGGATACGAGGCAAGCGTCAGCGCCGCCGCGCGCAGCGAATCCGGCGAACAGTTGTAGCAGTCCTCCACAACGGTCACTCCGTTTCGATGAGTGACCTTTTGCCGCATTCCGGTGGGAATATAGTCGGCGAGAGACTGCGCCGCCTGCTCGGGACGCACGCCCATCACACAGCCGACGCCGAACGCCGCAAGCGCATCGACGACATTGTGCCGTCCGACCGCCGGAATCCGGGCGGAATATTCTCCCCACGGGGAGTGAATCGTAAAAAACGTTTCTTCCCCGCGCTGCTCAAGATCTTCGCCGCGAATGTCGCAGCCGGGGTTTGTGATTCCGTAGAAAAACACGCGCAGGCGTTCGTCCTGCACGGTGCAGAGCAGATCGTTGTCTCCGCAGAGAAAGAGCGGCGCACCGTCCGGCATGCCGTCTCGAATCTCCAGCTTCGCCCTGAGAATATTTTCCCGGGTGCCGAGATGCTCGAGGTGCGATGTGCCCACTGACGTAATCACGCCGACCGAAGGACGTACCGCCATCGTCAGATCATGAATCTGCCCGCGGCCGCTCATGCCCATCTCGATGATGGCCGCCTCATGCGCAGCCTCCAAACGAAAAAGCGTATTCGGCACGCCGACCTCGTCGTTCTGGTTGCCGAGATTTTTCAGCGTGTTGTATTTGGCGCTGAGCACCGCGTGGATAAATTCCTTTGTGGTGGTCTTACCGACGCTGCCCGTCACCCCCACAAAGGGAATATCAAACCGTGCGCGTGCCAGAGCACCGATCGCAATCATCGCGAGCCGTCCGTCCGGCACAAGCATCACCCGTGCGGGATCCGCGCCCGGCGCGAGCCGCGTCGCCACGGCGGCCTCGGCTCCCCTTTCCAACGCGGAGGGCACAAAGTCGTTGCCGTCGGCACGGTCCCCGACAAGCGCCACAAATAGTTTTCCCGGGCCGCACAGACGCGAGTCGGTCACGACTTCGGTCACGGCGCCCTCCCCCGAAAAGGGAACGCCGAGCGCCTGCGCGATTTGTGCCAGTTTTATTTCCTGCATGCCGCTTCCTCCGCCTGCTTTTTCAAAAGTTCCGCTACAACTTCACGCTCGTCAAAATGCACGGTTGCATGGGCGAGCACCTGATAATCCTCGTGTCCCTTGCCCGCGAGCAGCAGCGTGTCGCCGGGCTTTGCGTGATCCAGCGCCCAGCCGATGGCCTCGTACCGGTCGCAGATCACCTGATAGGGTGTTTTATGCGCCAGAAGTCCCGGCATCGCATCCTCGATGATCTGCATCGGGTCCTCGCTGCGCGGATTGTCAGAGGTTAAAATCACAAAATCCGCAAGCCTTGCCGCCGCGTCGGTCATCTTCTTTCGCTTGCTGCGGTCGCGGTTGCCCGCGCATCCAATCAGGATCACGATGCGGCCCTGCGTCGTCGTACGCAGAGTGGCAAGCACCTTTTCCACCGCGTCGGGCGCGTGCGCATAATCGCGGATCACCGTATAGGGCGTGCCCGTGCGCAGTACTTCAAACCGTCCGGGAACACCGTGTGTCTTTTCCAGCAGCGCGGCGGATTCCTCCAGAGGGAATCCCAGTTCCACCAGACAAGAAAGGGCCGCCATCGCGTTCGACACGGAAAACGCACCCGGCACGGGAAATTTCACCCGGCAGATCATCCCCTTGCCCACAAAGGCGAATCGGCTGCCGTCGGGGCGAAGCTCCACGCTTTTGGCCGTATAATCCGCCTCGTCGAGGCCTTCGGACGAAAACGTGCGGATTGGTATTTTCTCCGCCTCCTCACGAATGCGCCGCCCGTATGCGTCATCCAGATTGACCACGCCGACGTCACAGAGCGAAAAGAGCCGCTTCTTCGCCTCGAAATAGGCTTCCATCGTCTTGTGATAGTCAAGATGATCCTGCGTCAGGTTCATAAATACGCCTGCGGCAAACCGGCATGCGCCGGTGCGTTTCTGGTCAAGCCCGTGGGAAGAGACCTCCATCACCACATACTCACAGCCCGCCTGTTTCATCTGATCCAGCAGCGCGAAAAACGACAGGGGGTCCGGCGTGGTATAACGGGCGGGGGTGGATACGCCGTCGATATCGGTCTCGATCGTACCGATCAGACCGACCTTTTTCCCAAAGCCGTGCAGCACGTCGCGGATCAGATGCGTCACGGTTGTCTTGCCGTTGGTACCCGTCACGCCCACAAGCTTCATTGCGTTCTGCGGATTTCCGTAGTAATTGCCGCATGCTGCGGCATAAGCGTAGTGGGTATCCGGCGTTACAAGCTGACGGGAAAGTCCCAGATCACGCTCGCACACCACAGCGGCGGCGCCGTTCTCCAACGCTTTTTTTGCAAAATCATGTCCGTCCGCAGCAGAACCCCGCAGGCAGAAATAAACCGAGCCCGGCGTCACTCGCCGAGAGTCGGAAGTTAAATGTGTGATTTCCGCATCAAAAGCCGCCGCTTCCAACGGCACGCCTGAAAGAAGATCGCAAAGTTTCATCACGTCTGCCCCCTTGTTGAAGAAAAATCGGATTAAGAGAATGAAAATTCAGAAGTTCAGGAGGACTGCAGCAGAACGGCGAACGTCACTTCCACAATCGTACCGGCCTCCGCCTCGGTCCCGGCGGCGGGATTCTGCGATACCGCCACGGCGGAACCGCTTTCGACGTCGTCGCCGGCAAAGCGGATATTCAGCCCCGCGTTTAAGATCGTGCGGTTCGCCTGCTGAGGCGACATGCCGAGCACATCCGGCACCGTCGCTTTCTTGGTCTCGGCCTCCTCATCCATATACAGAATCACCGTGGTCCCCTTGGGACATTCCTGCCCGGACGCGGGCAGCTGCCGTCTCACCGTCACCCCGTCGCCGACCGTCTTATACGAGAGCTGCGAAATCGTCAGCTCGCTGATTGCATCGTGCATCAGCTGGCCGGTCACATTGGGCACCTCGACTTCGTAAACCGCGGCTTCTTCCTCGGTGTAAACCGGCTCTATGCCGAGATACGGCAGTATATCCGTCATCACCGCGCCGACAACAGGCGCCGCGATCACAGAACCGTAGATGTTGGCGACAATCGGTTCGTCAAGCACAACCAGCACCGCGATCTGCGGATCGTCGATCGGCGCAACGCCGACAAACGAGACGATGTAGCGCTCGCCGTCCTCCGAGACCTCTGCAAGCTTTTGGCTGGTGCCGGTTTTTCCTCCGATGCGATACCCCGGTACATAGGCTTTTTTGCCGGAGCCGTCCGTCGTGCCGACCACCTTTTCGATAATACGGCACATTGCCTCGCTGTTTTCTTCACTGATGACGCGGCGCTTCATCACCGGTTCCGTTGTGGAAATTACGTTTCCTTCCGGGTCCAGCACCTGCGACACGACATACGGCTCATAGAGCTTTCCGCCGTTGACGGCCGCCGAAACGGCAGTAATCATCTGAATCGGCGTCACCGTAAAGGTCTGGCCGAACGAAGACGACGCAAGATATTCCGGAGACTGTTTGTCGTACGCGACGAGATCGGAATAAAAATACCCTTCGGCCTCGCCGGGCAGATCAATGCCGGTCGGCTCCCGCAGACCGAATCGTTCGAAATAATTCTGAAACGCTTCTGCGCCGATTTTTTCTCCGATCATCATAAAAGCGGGGTTGCAGGAATACATCACCGCGTGTGTAAAGTCGATCGTGCCGTGACCCGCGGTTTTCCAGCAGCTTTTGGTGCGTCCCGCCACCGTATAGGAGCCGGTGCAGGTATAATAGATTCCCGTTTCCTGCGAAGCGCCGGTTTCCAATGCGGTTGCACCCGTGATGATCTTGAACACGGATCCCGGCTCATATGCGTCGGATACCGCTTTGTTTCTCCACTGGGCAAACTGCGCCTCGCTTTTCGCCTTAGCCTGCGCCTCGCTGTCATCCGACAGGCTTTCGACGTAGGCCGCGGCGGCCGCGTCCGCAATCTCGGTCGGCTTATTGGGATCGAAATCCGGCTGGGTCGTCATGCCGAGAACCGCGCCGGTATTGACGTCCATTACAATACCCACAGCCTTATTCTGCACATTGTGTTCCACCACAGCCGCGGCAAGGTGCGTCTCCAGACTGTGCTGCACCACCTCATCGATGGTCAGCACCAAAGAATTGCCGTCCACCGCCTCGTACCTTTGCTCATACGAATAGGGCATATCTCCGCTTTTCGCATTTTTTACCGAAACAACCATGCCGGAGGTGCCGGCAAGCGTTTTTTCATAGTAGGATTCCAGCCCATATGCGCCCTTATTTTCCGAACCGGTAAAGCCCAATACCGTGGAGGCAAGGCTGCCGTACGGATAATAACGCTTGTTATCCTCAATCAGGTTGACGCTGCCGATATCGTTTTCCAGACAAAACGCCGTAATCTGATCCGCTGTGGTCTGCTCTACCTTGTGCTTGATAATCTCATAATAGCTCGATGTCTTTTTGCCGCGCTCCATGATCTTGTCATACTCCACGCCGAGCAGCTCGGACAAAAAGGCGGCTACGGTTTCCAGCTCCTTTTGGTCCTTCATTTCGGCGGGAGAAATCGTCACCGTCCACACCGTGGCGGAGGCCGCGAGCGTTTTGTGGCTGCGGTCGTAAATCGAGCCGCGCTGTGCGCTGATCTCAGTCGGGCGCAGCTGCTGTTTCAGAGCAAGGGTCTGATAATACTCCCCCTCCACCACCTGAAGCCGGTAAAGCCGCCCGATCAGGATGCCGAACCCCACAAGCACCAGCATAGCAAGAACAATATTGATTTTTATTCTCATATGGTTTGAGGTCTGCGGTTTTTTGGACATGGGTGCCTCCTGACGATTGTGGTCGAACTGCCTCTAAAAGAAACTAAGAGCTAAGGCAATCCGATTGACTTAACTCTTAGCGAAAAGCTTATTCTGTCATAAAGCGTCCGCCAAGTACGGCAGCCCGCTTTTTCCAGTGTACGATGTCACCAGCCGAGATATTCCAGCGCGCGGTCGAAAGCATCCCGCACCGCCGCCGCAGAGGCTTCGAGCCAGCTGGACTCATCGCTCGTCACCACCACACGGTCGTTCTCTCCGAGATCCACATACTCGATCTGGTAGTTTTCTGCTCTCGACATTCCAAGAGCTTCCGCCGCTTCCTGAATCGAGCGCAGAGAGGTTTTTCCCTCCAACTCGACCTGCATCCGGCGGTTTTCGCTGAGAAGCGCGTCATATTGATTCTGCACCGCCTCCACCTGAGCGGTCAGCTCGGTGAGCACCATGCGGTTGTAAAGGCTGGCCGCCACAATGCCCATCACCAAAAGAAATACAGCGGCGGCACGCCGGTAGGCGGCGCGGCTGCGGGCGGCGCGGCTCTCCACCACATGCAGTTCCGGCGGCTGCTTCACCCGCGGTGCGGCGGAAGCGTAAGTCGGCTCTGCCCGGTCATAATCATAGGCGGCCTGTGCGGATGCCATGGGGCGTTCCTCCCTTTTTCAATCCTTAATCGTGTATCTTTTCGATGCAGCGCAGCTTGGCGCTGTGGCTGCGGCGGTTTTCCGCCAGTTCTTTTTCCGCGGCCGTCACGGGCTTTTTTGTCACAAGCCGGCCGCGCGGTGTTTTGCCGCAGACGCACACCGGAAATTCCGGAGGACAGGTACAGCCGCGGGCATATTCGGAAAAGGTCTGTTTGACCATGCGATCCTCTAAAGACTGAAATGTGATGATCGCAAGCCTGCCGCCCGGCGCCAGAACAGCGAACGCATCCGCAAGGGCCTGCCGCAAAGCGTCCAGTTCTCCGTTCACTTCGATGCGAATGGCCTGAAAGCTGCGCTTGGCGGGATGACCGCCTTCGCGCCGGCACGCTGCGGGAATTGCCCTGCGGATGATCTCCGCAAGCTCCGTCGTCGTCAAAACAGGCGCCGCCTGTCTGGCCGAAACAATTTCTCTCGCGATGCGGGGTGCAAACTTTTCTTCCCCGTAGTCACGCAGGATTCGTATCAGTTTCCCCTCGGAGTAGGTGTTGACCACATCTGCGGCGGAAAGCCCCGCCTGCGCCATGCGCATATCAAGCGGCGCCTCGTTCTGATAAGAGAATCCTCTTTCGGGGCAGTCAAGCTGGTAGGAGGATACGCCCAGATCAAGCAGCACTCCGTCTGCGGGTGCAAGCCCGCTTTTTTCCCAGACCGAGCGGATATTGCGAAAGTCGTTTTGCACCACCTGCGCCTGCGGATATGAAGAGAGCCTCTCCGTCGCCGCAGCAACCGCATCCGGATCCTTATCCAAGGCAAGCAGCCTTCCCGTTGTCAAGCGCCGTGCAATTTCGGAGGAATGTCCCGCTCCCCCCGCGGTGCCGTCTATGTAGACGCCGTCCGGACGGACGGCAAGAGCGTCAAGCGTTTCTTCAAGCAGGACCGGCCGGTGGGAAAATTCCATCTGCGTCCTCCTTAAAAGCCAAGCTCGTCCATCGTCTCTGCGACGGATTCGCACGTCAGCTCACTGTTGAGAGCGTTCCAGCGGGCGGTATCCCAAATCTCCGCCCGGGTGGAAACGCCGACCACCGTCACATCGCTGGAAAGTCCCGCGTATTCACGCAGAGTCTGCGGCAGCAGTACACGGCCCTGCTTATCCGGTTCGACAAGCGCGGCGCCCGCAAACAGAAACCGCTGGATCTGACGAGCCTTGCTCGTGGGAAGTGCCGCAGTCTTCTGCTCAAGAAGCTTCCATTCCTCGAGACGGTAAACGGAGAGGCAGTTGTCCAGTCCCTTGGTTACAACAAACTGCGCGCCGAGCTCGTCCCGCAGCTTCGCGGGAAAGCTGATGCGTCCCTTTGCGTCCAGGCTGTGCTGATACTCGCCAATCAGCATGGAAAACCGCCTCCTTTCTCACCTTTTCGTGGGATTACAAACCCTTTTTACCCACAATTCACCACTAATGAAATTATTATATCCCCTCCTTGAGAAAATTGCAAGAGGAAAGCCCTGCCGCTGCGAAAAAAAATCGCATCAGCAGGGCCTCTTTTTCGACAAAATCCGTCTTCTGAAAAATACGTTTTCTTTTTTAAGATATGCGATCCGTCAAAACGCCGTCTTCTATCAAGTGCCTTTTTACTTTGCTGCGGAGATTGCAGAGCCGGCGGAAAACATCTCTGCGTCCCGCAAAGCTTTCCCACGCAAAAGCCGCGCCCGCATTTCTGCGGGCGCGGCTCATTTTGGCTTGGAACAGGATCTTATCAGTACATACCGCCCTTCAAAACCGCAACTTTTTGAAGCAAATGCATATAACGCAAAACGTAGATTTTCGTAGAGTTATCAAGTCTTTGAGCCGCTTTTTGCAGCTTCCTATATTTTGGTGAAATTCACACATTTCTACGCAAATCTACGCCACTTGACAGGGAATTGGCGTAAGTTGTGGCGTAAGCCAGCCAACTTCGTACAATGAAAATTACAGGCTGCTGGCGATCTGTT
>CAKQGD010000027.1 GCA_934232845.1 uncultured Oscillospiraceae bacterium | reverse complement strand
AAGGCTTCTGCCTCCGAGCGCATAGGCCAGATTTTCAAAAAATACGTCGCCGACCGCACGGTCCACCGTGTCAAAGAGAACCGTCTTGTCGTCAAGCAGCAGGTAGGAATTGTAGGATACTCCGTCCGGCACACCGTAGACGCCCTCAAACATGGCAAGGCGTCTGTCGTCCGCGCCGACCCAAACAAGCGCTGGGGTTACATTTCTGGTGCAGTGCATGATGTCACTCCTTTTCTCTCTTTAAAGTCGGATCAAAGGCCAAGCTGAGCAATCAAAGCCTCTTCGTCTGAATAACCGGACGAGCGGGACGCCGGCTGACCGCCGCGAAACACAATCAATGTGGGAATTACGGAAACGCCGTACCGTGCGGCAAGCGCGGGCGCCTCATCTACATCCACCTTGGCCACAACGAGATCGGAGCGATGAGCGGCAAGCGATTCCACCACGGGAGCCATCATTTGGCACGGTCCGCACCACACCGCCCAAAAATCCACAACGACGGGCTTTTTCTCCCCAAGCACAGCGGCGTCAAAGGTCTTTTCGTTTAAATGCAGAACTTCCATTTTTATTTCTCCTTATAATACAGCATGCAATGGCAATAGCCCTCAAAGTTTGGATCGGCCACCTGCTCGCGGAATTCCCGGCACATGCACATCGTATCCTCGCTCATCTCAATCCGACAGGGACAGTGGCCCTGCTTGCGCAGAAGGCCTTCTCGGATTTTTTCGACAACCTTTTGATTCTCGTTATAGCGAATTTTCATTTTATTTCCTCCATCATTTGAAGAAGGGAGGGCCGGCCGGCCCTCCCGTTTCGGCGTGTTTTCCCAAGAGAAAGATTACGCCTGCTCCTCAAACTGATCCTTGCCGACGCCGCACAGCGGACAAACCCAGTCGGCGGGCAGCTCGTCCCAGCGGGTGCCCTCGGCCTCTTCATCGTACACATAACCACAGATGGTGCAAACATACTTTTTCATGGGATGACGCTCCTTTCATTCGCGCAGAGAATTATTTCATACATATTAGGTGTGATTTAGTATACCTTATCTGTTCTTTGCTGTCAAGCCGTTTTGAAAATTTGCGCAAAAAAACAGAAAAAATTCTTTTTCTGCACTGAGAATTTCAAAATTTTCCGAGCTCTCGCGTTTTACTCCTTGGGGCCGATGCCCAATTCATTCATATGGCTCCGCATTCCTTCCACGGTGCTTTCCATCACCTCGTCGAGAGAAAGCCCGAGCATTTCACAGCCCTGCGTGATGACCTCACGGCTGCATTTTGCGGCAAATTTCTTATCCTTGAATTTTTTCTTGACGCTTTTGACCTCCATATCCGAGATGCCCGCAGGACGCATCAGCGCCGTTGTCATCACAATGCCGGTCAGCTCGTCCACGGTGAAAAGGCTCTTTTCCATGTTGGTCTCCGGTTTTGCCTCATCGGTGCAAAGCCCCCATCCATGCGAAATGATCGCCCGGATATCCGCTTCGTCGACTTTCTCCGGCTCCAGCAGTTCGCGCACATGGCGGCAGTGCTCGTCGGGATATTGTTCAAAATCCACATCGTGCAGATAACCGATTGCCTCCCAATGCGCTTTATCCTCTCCAAAGCGTTCCGCCATTGCGCCCATCGCCGCGCTGACCGCGGCCGCGTGGGTAAACAGGTGCGCCTGCGTCACATGTTTCGCGAGAATTTCCTCTGCGCGTTTCATCGTAAGCTGTGCCATTTTGCCGTATGATCTCCTCTCTGTTTTCCCTGTTTCGTCGAAGTTTATGCCTCGAGCATCCGTAAAAAATCCGAAAACGCGGCTAATCCGTCGATCAGCTCCTGCTTATCGCAGGCGTAGCCGATGCGTACGCTTTTCGGCTGTTCAAAACAGTCGCCCGGCGTGACAAACGCGCCTGTTTCGCGGTACATCCGCTTGCAGAATTCATAAGAAGAAATGTCAAAATCGTAATACAGCAGCGCCGTCGTACCGGCCTGCGGCTTCGTATAGCGAATATGCGGCTCCCTTTGCACCCATGCGTCAAGAACGGCAAGATTCTCGCGCACGATACCGCGGTTTCTTGCCAGAAGCACATCCGCATGGCGCAGCGCCACAGCGGCAAGTGCCTCGTCGAACAAACCGCAGCTGATCAGGTTGTAGTCGCGGTGCGTCAGGCAGGCGGAGATCACCTCCGGCGCACGGCTCGCGATCCAACCCAGACGCAGCCCCGCCAGAGAAAACACCTTGGACATGCTGCTGACGCTGATGCCTTTCTCATACAGTTCAACGATCGCGGTCTGATACGTTTCCTCCTGTGTGAGAGAGCGGTATACCTCGTCGCAGAGAACGTACGCGCCCGCTTCACGGGCAATCTCCACAATTGCCTCAAGCGTTTCGCGGGGCATCAGGGCGCCGGTCGGATTGTTCGGGTTGTTGACGCAGATCATTTTTGTGCCGGGAACGGCAAGCTTTTTAAGAGCCGCAAGGTCCGGCAGAAAGCCGTTGTCATTCGTCAGGGGCAGAATCTGAAGGTCCGCGCCGAACGATTCCGGAATCGAGTAAAGCTGCTGATATGTAGGCATGATGCTGACAACACGGTCGCCCGGCTCCACCAGAGAGTAAAACACATGGTGGTTTGCGCCGGCAGCGCCGTGGGTCGGCACAACCTGATCCGGCGTAATGCCGCGGTACAAACCGCAGATGCCGTCTTTAAAAGCAGGTGCGCCGAAAATATCCCCGTAGGTCAGACGCCGGGCACAGAAATCGTGCAGAAAAGCGTCTTTATCCTCACCGACCAGCTCAAACAGCTCATCGACCGAAACGGAATCCACACAGGTCTCGGCAATATTATAACGCGCGCCGACCTCGTATTCGTTCATCCATTCCTCTACAAGAAAAGGTTTAATATGCATAGCTGTTTCTCCTTATTCGGTATTTGCATTTTATCCCGCGGGCATTCCTGCCGAAAGGCGAAACTTTGCAGAAATTCCATTTTTATGATATCATCCGGCGGGCCAAAAGACAAGTGCCGGACAACAATCGTAAATTTTATACCGGTTCTGTCAAAAGTGCGCGCAGTTCTTTTTTATATGCTTCCACTCCCGGTTGGTCAAACGGATTCACCCCCATGAGCAAACAGCTTGCAGCACAGGCCGCTTCAAAGAAATACAGCATTCCCCCGACGCTTTCGGCCGTCAGCATGTCGAGCGTAAATCTGCCGATCGGCGTGTGCTTCGCATTGCGCACACGCCAGACGGCTTCGGCGACGGCGTCAAGGCTTTCGTGATATGTATGCGCCCTGCCCGGTACTGTAAGGTCATCCCCGCGATGCTGTTTTACCGTCAGCATGGTTTCAAAGAACACACGGCTGCCGTCCTCTAAAAACTGTCCGAGCGAGTGCAGATCGGTGCTGTAGTGCGCCGCTGTCGGGAACAACCCGAGGCCGTTTTTCCCCTCGCTCTCTCCGAAAAGCTGCGCCAGCCACTGGCCGAGCACGGGCATTCGCTCCTCCGTCAGAGTAAACACCTCGAGCCGTTTGCCCTCCCGGTAGAGAAGATTCCGCATCGCGGCATAGCGGCCGCAGTCCGTTTCGGACAGCGGGCGTTTTTTCAGTTCGGCGCGCACCGCCGCCGCACCCGCAAGCATCGCCCGCACATCGCAGCCCGCCGCCGCCAGCGGCAGAAGTCCCACGGCGGACAGGACACTGTATCGTCCGCCGACGCCGTCCGGCAGAGTGAACAAAGAACAGCCCTTTTCCTCCGCAAAGGTGCGCAGAGGGCTTTTTCCCTCTCCCGCGATCACAACAATGCGGGAGGGCGCCGCGGACGCTCCGCAGCGTTTTTCCACATAATCGCGCAAAAGGTCAAACGCCATGGCCGTTTCCATCGTCGAACCGGATTTGGAGATCACACAGAGCGCCGGAGAGCAGCCGTCGAGTTCCTCCAAGAGCGCCCGGTGATACGCGGCGTCAAGATTCCAGCCCGCGTAGCGCAGGCGAAGCGGCGCATTGCCTGCGCAGAGCATCTTATCACAGGCGTACGTTCCCGCGTAAGAGCCTCCGATTCCGATCACCACCAGCGTGTCACCGACAGAACGCAGACGCAGCGCTTCCCGTTCGATGCGGGTAAGCTCATCGGGCCTCGTCACGGGCAGATCCGTCCAGCCGGTCATCGGCATTTCACCGGAAAAGAGCTGCCTGCCCGCCTCGTTCAGCGAAGCGGCAATCGACATAAACTCGTCTTTTTTTTGCTGTAAATATTTCGTTTCAAACGTCAGCATTTTTCATCCCCCGCCAGACGCAGCAGGTACTGCCCATAATTCGTCATGGAAAGGCTCTCGCCCGTGCGGCGCAGCTCTTTCGCCGTGATGAAGCCTTTTCGGTAGGCCTGTTCCTCCGGGCAGCCGATCATAACGCCCTTTTCGTGCTGAATGTCGCGGATCGCGCTGGCAGCCTTAAACATACTCTCGGCGTTGCCTGTGTCATACCAGTGAAACCACCGTCCCAGCGCGATCACCCGCAATTCTCCTTTTGCGAGGTACGCGTTGTTCACCGCTGTAATTTCCAATTCGCCGCGTGCGGAGGGAGTAATCGTCCGCGCAACGGAAACCACGCGGTTATCATAAAAATACAGACCCGGCACGATATAGTGCGACTTCGGCACAGCAGGCTTTTCCTCAATGGAAACGGCTCTGCCCGCGTCGTCAAACTCCACCACGCCGAACGGACGCGGATCCTCGACGTAATAGCCGAAAATCGACGCGCCGCGCTCCTGCGCCATCGCACGCTTCAGATCGATTCCAAAGCCCGGTCCGTAAAAAATATTGTCGCCGAGAATCAGACAGACCGAATCGTTCCCGATAAAATCCGCCCCGATCAGAAAAGCGTCTGCGATACCGCGCTGCACCTTCTGCACAAGATAGGAAATTTTTACGCCGAACGCGCTGCCGTCGCCGAGCAGCCCCTCAAACAGAGGCTGATCGCCGGGAGGCACGATTACAAGAATCTCGCGGATTCCCGCACGCAGAAGCGTCGTCAGCGGATAGCTGATCATCGGTTTGTCATACACCGGCAGAAGCGGCTTACAGATGGGTTTTGTCATGGGATACATACGGGTGCCCCGGCCCGCCGCGAGAATAATTCCTTTCACAAAAACGCTCCTTTCAAAAAGGGAAACCGTCACGAGCCGCCGTTTCTGCGGCAGTTTCTTTTACAATGCGCGCAGTCTTTGCCGCAGGCGCTCTTTCCCCGCAGAATCGAACGAACGGCAAAAAAGCCCCACGCGGCAAGCAGCAGCAAAACCAGAACGGTTGCGGGATTCATCTTGACATGCTCCTTTTCAAAAAACGCCTATCGCACCGCAGATCTGCCAGACTGCGAAGCTGAGCAGCCACGCGATCAAGCACTGGCCAACGACAACAAGGGCCGCCCACCGTGCGCCGAGTTCACGGCGCACCGCGGCGACTGCTGCAACGCAGGGCGTATAAATCAGGGAGAACACCAGAAAAACAAGCGCCGTGCGTGTCGTAAACATTGTCGAAAGCGCATCTGTCGAGCCGCCGAGCAGAACGGTCAGCGTGCTGACGACGCTTTCTTTCGCGGTAAAGCCCGTAATCAGCGCCGTCGAGATGCGCCAGTCTCCGAGGCCCATCGGTGCAAACAGCGGCGCAATCAGCCCGCCCAGCAACGCGAGCAGACTCTGCGACGAATCGGCGACCACATTGAGCCGCGTGTCAAACGTCTGCAGAAACCAAATGATCACCGCCGCAATAAAAATTACGGTAAAAGCGCGGGTTACGAAGTCCTTCGCCTTTTCCCAAATGAGCTGCACAACATTCTTTGCACTGGGAAAACGGTAATTCGGCAGTTCCATCACAAACGGTACCGGCTCGCCCTGAAACGCCGTCTTTTTCAGCAGCACTGCATACAGGATGCCCACAGCCATCCCCCCGATATACAGTCCGATCATCACGAGCGCGCCGTTTTTCGGAAAAAATGCCGCCGTAAACAGAGCATAAATCGGCAGCTTTGCGCTGCAGCTCATAAACGGAGTCAGCAGAATGGTCATTTTTCTGTCGCGATCCGACGGCAGCGTGCGCGTCGCCATAATTGCGGGCACCGAGCAGCCGAAGCCGATGAGCATCGGCACAAAGCTTCGGCCGGATAATCCGATACGGCGCAGAAGCTTGTCCATGACGAACGCAACACGCGCCATATAGCCGCTGTCCTCTAAAATTGACAGGAAGAAAAACAGTACCACGATCGTCGGCAGAAAGCTCAGCACGCTTCCCACCCCGGCAAAGACACCGTCGATCACAAGCGAATGTACCACCGGATTGATGCCGTACGCCGAAAGGCCGGCACTGCAAAGCTCTGTCAGCGCGCCGATCGCGCCTTCCATCCACGAGGAGAGCGCCGCGCCGACGACACCGAATGTCAGCCAAAACACCAGCGCCATAATGCCGACAAAAGCCGGAATCGCCGTATATTTTCCCGTCAGAACGCGGTCGATCTCACGGCTGCGGACGCGCTCTTTACTCTCTGCGGGATGCACAACCGTACGGGAGCAAAGCTCTGTGATAAAGCGAAAGCGCATATCCGCCAGCGCCGCCATACGGTCGAGGCCGCTTTCCTCCTCCATCTGGGCGACGATATGTCCAAGCGTCTCAATCTCGTTCTGATCAAGTCCGAGCTGTTCAAGCACGAGGGAATCCCCCTCGATCAGCTTTGTCGCGGCAAAACGCACGGGCAGTTTTTTTCGTGCGCAATGATCTTCGATCAAATGAATCACCGCATGGATGCAACGATGCACCGCACCGCCGTCCGCGCCGCCGTCGTCGCAGAAATCCATGCGTGCGGGGCGCATTTCACAGCGCGCCACCTGCATGGCGTGGTCGATCAGTTCTCGGATGCCCTCGCCGCGCGAAGCGGAGATCGGCACAACCGGAACGCCGAGCTCATTTTCCAGCGCGTTCACGTCAATCGTGCCGCCGTTTTCGCGCACCTCATCCATCATGTTGAGGGCGAGCACCATCGGAAGGCCGAGCTCAATGAGCTGAATCGTCAGATAAAGATTTCGTTCGACGTTCGTCGCATCTAAAATATTGATCACCGCGTTGGGCCTATCCTCCAGCAGAAAACGGCGGGTCACAACTTCTTCGCTCGTATAGGGCGACAGCGAATAGATACCCGGCAGATCGGTTACGGTCGCCTCCGCATGGCCGCGGATCACACCGTCCTTGCGGTCAACGGTGACGCCGGGAAAATTACCGACGTGCTGATTTGAACCGGTCAGCTGGTTAAACAGCGTCGTTTTGCCGCAGTTTTGGTTTCCGGCAAGCGCAAAGGTCAGCGGCTCGCCGGGAGCGATCACCTCCTGCGGACGCTGGGAGCGCGGCATCGTCTCACCCACGCGCGGATGCGGAATCGGCGGGTTCTGCCGCCTTTCCGCGACGCCGTGCGCAGAGTGGATATCCGTCAGTTCGATCATGGCAGCGTCCGCCTTGCGCAAAGTCAGCTCGTAGCCGCGCGTGCGCAGCTCAAGCGGGTCTCCGAGCGGCGCGGCTTTGATCATGGTGACCTCCGTGCCGGGGGTCAGTCCCATATCGAGAATATGTTTTCTAAGAGCGGTTTTCTCGCAGCGGACAGCCGAAATCACGGCGTCTCTGCCGGGGGAAAGCTGATCAAGCGTCATGGTATCAGAGAGCCTCCTCTTTTTTTGCGGCGGAGAAAAACCGCCGTCCAAACCGGCCGGATGAAACGCGGCCGAAATGCCGCTCTTTTTTCCTGCTTACAGACGAAATCCGACCGCTTTTTACGAAGCAATCATATCATAAAAACAGCGGCCGCACAATGGAAACCGCAATTTTATCCATGACGATTTTCCTTTTGAAAAGCACAATTCTCCAAAAAGAAAAGAACCCGGTTTGTTCCCCTTGGGGGAGGGAACAAACCCGGATTCTTTTTATTCAAAAGCATGGCTTGGCGCATCACGCCGGCAACGCTTTGAATCGGTTTTTTAGGGACGAATCCCTTGAAAACACTTGTTAAAGAGCCGGAATCGGACACGTCCAGCCGCGCGTATCCTCACGGGTACCCCACTGAATACCGGTCAGCTCATCATACAGGCGCTGCGCGGTCGGCCCGATTTCAAAATGATTGACCGTATAGGCAGTGCCCTTATAGTTGAGCTCGCCGATCGGAGAGATCACGGCTGCCGTACCGGTACCCCACGCCTCTTCGAGCGCGCCATTTTTGCAGGCGTCGGCCAGTTCGTCCATGCTGAGCAGCCGCTCCTCCACGGGCACACCCCAGCCTCGAAGAATTTCAAGACAGGAATCCCTCGTAATACCCGGCAGAATGGAACCGGTCAGCGCAGGCGTTACGACGGCGCCGTTCATCTTGAACATCACGTTCATCGCGCCGACCTCCTCGATGTATTTGCGCTCGACGCCGTCGAGCCACAGCACCTGAGAAAAGCCCTTTTCCATCGCCCGGTCACCGGCGCGGTTGGACGCGGCGTAGTTGCCACCGCACTTGGTGTAACCGGTGCCGCCGCGCACGGCGCGCACGTCCTCGGTTTCAAGCATGATCTTGACGGGAGACAATCCTTCCGCATAATAGCTGCCGACCGGAGATAAAATCACCGCGAACGTCGCCTCATGCACGCCGTGCAGGCCAAGGTTCGGATCCGTCGCAAACAAAAACGGGCGGATGTAGAGTGACGTACCGGGGTCGGAAGGCGTCCATCTTTGATCGATGCGCACCAGTTCCTTGACCGCCTCGAGAGACATTTCCTCCGGCACCTGCGACAGACCGATGCGCTCGGCGGAGCGGTTGAGCCGCTTCATGTTTTCCCATGGACGGAACAGCTGCACCGTACCGTCCGCACGGCGGTAGGCCTTGAGTCCCTCGAACACCTCGGCCGCATAATGAAATACATTCGCCGCGGGAGAAAGCGAAATCGGACCAAACGGCACAATGCGCGCATCGTGCCAGCCCTTTTCGGGGTCGTAATCCATCAAAAACATGTGATCGGTAAACACCGTGCCGAAGCCAAGACGGTCGGAAGGCGGAAGCGTACCGGGCACGGTATTTTTGGTAATTCGAATTTCCATTGCTGCTTGCTCCTTTCTCATGCAGTTACTTGATTTTAGAGGCGGTTTCCATATTGGCGCGCACTACGCGGCAGGTTTCCGAGAAAGCGGCTTTCTCTTCCTCGGTAAGGGGCACCTCAATGATCTCCTCAACGCCGTTCGCGCCGACAACCGCGGGAACGCCGGTAAACATGTCATACTCTCCGTATTCGCCGTTAAGCGGACCCGAAACGGGCATAATGCGCTTTTCATCGTCCAAAACAGCTTTGACAAGGCTTGCCATGGTGCTGGCGATGCCGTATTCGGTGCAGAATTTTCCTTTGAACGTTTCCCAGCCCGCGCCGACGGTCTCCAGCCTGACCTGTTCGCGATCGAAGGAAAAGCGCGGATCCGCGGGATCGCACTCCGCAAGGCGCTTGCCGCCGAAGGCGACGGTCGACCATGCCACCATTTGAGATCCGCCGTGCTCACCAAGCATATAACCCGTAACGGAATGCGGATCGTAACCCGTCTTCTGCGCGAGGATCGAGCGCAGACGCGCCGTATCAAGCGCCGCACCCGTGCCGAACACACGGCCCCGGGGCAGGCCCGCCATCTGGGCCACGCGCCACGTCACAACATCGCAGGGGTTTGTGATATTGATGATCACGCCGTCAAAGCCAGACTCACGCACCTTGTCCATATAGCCGTTGACCGCATGGATAGTGAATTCCATCTCCTTGCAGCGCTCGGTCGAGCCGCGCAGAATGTTGATATCTCCCACGCTGTTGACAATTACGGCACAGTCCTTGAGATCGGAAAAATCTCCGACACGGAAGGTAACCCGCTGCGGATAATATACGGAGGTGTCCATCAGGTCCTGACATTCGCTGAGCGCCTTTTGACGGTTCATGTCGAGCAGTACGATCTCGTCGGCAACCCCTTGAATGGCCATCGCATAGGCGCAGTGCGCACCGACGTGTCCGACTCCGATTACCGCTACCGTTCTCTTGTTTGATTTCATAAAATGACATCCTTTCCTGTCAGGGCGGCATAAAATCCGCCGAAATTCATCTTGGTATCCTCTGTGCGCGGGCAGTGCACCCGCGGTAAAAGCATCAAAGGACTCTTACATTCCGAAATTCGGGAAAATGGCCAGCGTATACGCCGCCGCAAGCACCATGTACAAAACAAGAATGACCGCGTATGCGGGGATCGTATAACGCATTACCTGATTTTCTTTGCCGACCTGGCCGACCGTCGCACAGGCGGCGACCGTGTTGTTCGGACAAATCAGATTGCCGAGAGAAGCGCCCGCATTCTGTCCCGCAAAAACCGTGATGGGGTTCATGCCGAGCGCCTGTGCGGCCTGGGTGTGCATGCCGGCAAACATGACATTCGAACCAAGTCCCGTGCCGGTGATGAAAGAACCGAGCGAGCCGATGAACACGGCTGCTGCCGGGTAGAGCGAACCTGCAAGATTGGAAATATCCCCCGCGATCAGACTCATCATTCCCGTTGTGGAGGACTGCATCAGGTAAGCGACCACCAGCAGGCTTCCCATTGTGACAAGCACGGGAAGAACATTCTTTGCGGTCATGCTGCACACTTCGCCGAATTCCTTTCGGGTTACGCGCAGAGTCAGCGCGCCGAGCACGCCGCACAGGAAAATCACACAGTCAACCCAAACAATATAGCCGAACGTAGTCAGAATGCGCATTGGAACCGTATAACGAATCACGGGCAGCAGCACCAGCATGTAGATGTACGGCGACATCGCACAAAAAGCACTGTATTTTCTGTCGGTGTTTTCGGGGGCATGATAGCGGTATTCTTCCGGCGTTTTGATTCGGAACACCTTGACATACAAAACGGAAAGCAGAATCGCCGCGAGACCCGTTCCCATGGAGGTGACCTCCGGTCCCACAAAATTCGAAAGGAAAAACATCACGCCGCCCGTCGTGACTCCTGCATAGAACAGATACGGCACAACACCGCGGAAGCCTTTTTTCCCGAAGGCAATGAACACGACAAGAAAAGGAATTACAAACGCGCCGAACATGTGAATACGGCCTACCATCGCGGAATTCAGCGCGGCGGTGCTGAGGCCGGCCTCCACCAAAGAATTGCCGCCGGTGATCGTGGTCAGGCCCGCACCGCCCCATGAGCAGGGCGTCGCGTCCCCAAGCAGGGCAATCGCGATGGAAACGACCGGATCAAACCCCAGCGCCACCAGAAACGGCGCCGCAATGGCGGCAGGAGCTCCCGCGCCGGCAGCACCCTCAAGAAAAATCGGCATCATCATGCCGATGATCACCGTCTGTACACGGCGGTCGTCGCTGATACGCGCAATCGTATTTTTCACATCTTCGATTGCGCCGGTGGCCTTGAGCATATTCAATATGATGAAAGCTCCGAATACCATGGCAACGATCTTCAGACCTTCCTTTACGCCTTTCCAGAGAAGAGCGTCTGCGACGGCCACATTTTCGGCAAAAGACGCACCCGTGATATTAAACCATGTAAACGACAGAATAATTGTCCAGACAAGCGCCAGAGGCGCGACCTTCATAGCCGGTTTTTTAAACAGCATAATTCCGACCAGCACAACGGCGATCGGGCTGATCGCCAATACAAAGTTTACAAATTCCATAGACATCTCCTCTTCTCTTTTGCTGCAGCGCAGAAAACCGCGGGCGATTTTATCAAAAAAAGAACGGCCCCGTCCGAATGGACGGGGCCGTTTCCTTTTTTCCGCATTCATTGAATCAACGGTTGAAAAGAACGTATCACCGGCGCCGCATTCGGACAGCTGCAAATCGCAATCAGGCTAATCAGCACAAGGGACAGAATCAGCAGTCCCAGCAGGCTAATCAGTCCAAGGGACAGAAGAATAGCCAGAATCGCGCACAGGCAAACAAAAACGGACGCCGCAAGTACGGCGTCCGCAGAAGAAAACACAGAAGCAGAGACATTAGAAGAAGCACAGCACACAGAAGCCTTTGCGGCAGAAGCGACAAAGGAAACATGATTCATCTGTGCAGAACGCTGTTTCATTCCAATATCCTCTCTCATTTAAAAACGATATGACTTTATTTTAGCCGTCCTTTGGAAAAAGTCAACCCTCTCTTGAATTCGTTGTGCATTTTTGGAGGATTCGTTGTTTTAATCTATTTATGAAATAAGTTTTGTGTAAAACGACTGCTGTTTTGTTCAGCGCTTTTCACATCCCGCGCAATGTGCGCAATCGGGAAACTGTGTCTTATCATAGGCAATGCCATGTTTTTGATAATAGTCTTCAATCGCGGCTTTGATCGCCTCTTCCGCAAGAACGGAGCAGTGCAGTTTATGCGGCGGCAGTCCTTCCAGCGCCTCGGCGACGGCTCGATTTGTCAGTGTCATCGCCTCGGAAAGGGGCTTTCCCTTGATCAGTTCCGTCGCCATCGAGCTGGATGCAATCGCCGAACCACAGCCGAAAGTTTCAAATTTTACATCTTCAATGCGGTCATCCCGAATTTTAAGATAGATACGCATGATGTCGCCGCACTTGGCGTTGCCGACCTCGCCGATGCCGTCGGCATCCTCCAGCACACCCACGTTGCGGGGATTACGAAAATGGTCCATGACGGTTTTACTGTATAACATAAGGCTTTTTCCCCTCCTTTTGATCGCGCCAGATGGGCGACATCGCCCGCAGGCGCTCAATCGCTCTCGGCACAGCAGCCAAAATGATATTGATTTCCTCCTGCGTATTCTGCTCGCACAGAGACAAGCGCAGCGAACCGTGCGCGATCTCGTGCGGACGTCCGATTGCCAACAGAACGTGGCTCGGATCCAGAGAGCCGGACGTGCACGCCGATCCGGAGGAAGCGCAGATGCCCTCTTCGTCAAGCAGCAAAAGCAGAGATTCGCCCTCAATCCCCTCGAAACAGACATTGATATTTCCGGGCAGACGACTCTCCCGCGAGCCGTTCAGGATCGTATGCGGGATTGCAAGCAATCCGTCGATCAGACGGTCGCGCAGGGCCGAAACATATTCCGAATTCTTCTCTATATTCGCGCATGCCTCTGTCAGCGCAGCAGCCGTTCCCACGATGCCGGCGATATTTTCCGTACCGGCGCGGCGGTTTTGCTCCTGCGAGCCGCCTTCGATCAGCGGCGTCAACCGAATCCCTTTTTTCGCGTAAAGCACGCCGACTCCCTTGGGCCCGTGAAATTTATGTGCCGAAAGCGACAGCATATCAATATTCTGCGCCTTGACGTCGATGGCGAGGTGACCCGCCGCCTGCACTGCGTCGGTGTGGAATAAGACGCCCGCTTCGCGGCAGACCGCGCCGATTTCCTTTATGGGCTGAATCGTGCCGATTTCATTATTTGCGAACATAACCGTGACGAGACAAGTATCCGGCCGGATGGCTTCGCGTACCTGCTGCGCGGTGACACGGCCATCGCCGTGTACGTCGAGCAGCTCTACCTCAAAGCCCCGCCTCTCCAATGCTTTGAGCGTGTGCAGCACCGCGTGGTGTTCAAACGCTGTAGAGATGATGTGCCGCTTTCCTTTCACTTCTCCCAGCGCGGCTGCGGATCGAATCGCCTGATTGTCCGCCTCACTGCCGCAGGAGGTAAAGATCACCTCTTGCGGACTGCAGTTCAGACAGCGGGAAACATCCTCGCGGGCTTTTTGCAGAGCCTGCGCCGCATCCTGTCCGACATGATGCAGGCTCGACGGATTGCCGTAAAAATCCGTCAGATATGGCAGCATTGCATCGACAGCCGTGCGGCTGACCGCCGTTGTCGCGGCGTTGTCGGCATAAATCGTCGTCAATTCAATCATCCTTCCTCTTGGGGGTAAATTAAATATAAATATACTAAATAAGTATGTTAATTGGATTATAATTCTTATTTCCTATTTTGTCAATAGGTAATTTGTTTTCTGCTTCTGCCCTGTTTTAGAATTCTTTCACTGCTCTTTGCGGAAGGCTGAAAGAAAGATTTCCTTTTCGTTTTCTAAAAACCTCACGCACTTACAAAACACGCCGGGAGTTTTGCTCCCGGCGTACGTCAAGCTTATGTGTTTTTTCGCGGCGTTTTAGCCCGCGCCCGACTGTGCCAGCAGACGCACCGCATCATGCGTTTCCCAATCCCACAGATTGCGGTAACGCACTGCGCCCAAAAAAGCGATGTCCGCCCGCTCGCAAAAATCGTCGTAACGGATGGGGTACACTTCCACGCCGAGCGCAGAGGCATACTCCATCGCCTCCTGCTCTTCGGCCAGTATCGCTCCGTCGTTCTCCGCGAGCCCATAGGCCGCGGCCTCCCGCAGAACCGCATATTCAAACTCCGTCAGAGAGTCCCTTGCCGTATCGGACAGAAGCAGCCAACTGACCGATGCCGCATGAAATGACGTAAATCCTGTAATGTCTGCGTTGTTGATCTTTCCGGAAACAAGATTCTTCAGTTCACGCGTTTCACAATCAATGGTACGATATCTTCCGTCTAAAAAGCCTTCCATCAGTTCATCCGGTGAGCGGAGAGAGACCTCGGCGCCGAGTGATTCCAAAACAACCGCCAGAAGATCCTCTTCTGAAGAAATCGAAGCCCTCACATCCTGCCAGCCTTCACAGTCGTCAAGCAGATCGCTCTCATCGGAAAGAAAGATTCGGCTTCCTCCGTAAAAAGCGGCAAGCGGCGAAGCGCCCAGCAGACTGCTCGTTTTTTCTTCGATCAGACTGCGAAAGGAATCGCTGTTGAGTGTAACGGTCAGATGCGTGTGATCTAAAAAATAGAACGGAGAGGTATAGGCGAGAAAATCACCGTTCGCACGCGCGGCATCTGCGTTCGGCGCAAAGATCAGGTCACTTCCCTCGTCAAGGGCGGCGATCGGGTCGTCACAAGCGGATTTTTCAATCCGCACACGTCCGTCGGAAACATCGTCCACTTTTGCGATAAACATGTCCAAGCCCCGTGCCGCGTCAGGCGAAACCCCTTTTGGGATCGAAAGGCGCAGCAAGCGAGTGGATTCCCGCTCCGCAATCAAGGGTGCGGAGGCGGAACAGGCGCATAAAGTCCCTGCCAGAAGCAGCATTGCAAGCAGGCCGGCAGCCGCTTTTCTCATAAAAACGCCTCTCTTTCGTCCCATACAAACTTTGCCTTATTGTACCGCAAAGCGCGTTCGGATGCAAGCGCCCGGAACAGGTCAGCCTCTTCCTCAAAACAGCTCCGGTTTTGCAGAGAGATATCTGTGCGCTGTATTTTCTGCACCATGTCTTTTTAAAAGCACTCTCTCTTGCGCTTCGCAATGTGTTTTGATACAATAGGAAAATCAAAGCATCGGGGTGAAGTAAAATGCAGTCATCGCAGGGCAAAGGCCTTTTTTATGTTTTGGTCTGTGGCCTTCTCTGGAGCACGGCGGGCGTTCTGATCAAGCTGCTGCCATGGAACGCACTCGTGATCGCGGGGCTTCGCAGCACGCTGGCCGCCGCCGTTCTTTATGCGGATCTGCTGCTGCGCCAGAAAAAGGCGAAGCCGGTCATCAGCCGTTCTACTCTGACGGCGGGATTTTTTCTGGGAGCAACAATGCTTTTGTTTGTCACGGCAAACAAGCTGACCACGGCGGCAAACGCCATTGTGCTGCAGTCTACCGCGACCGTATTTGTTGTACTGTACAGCGCATTGTTTCTTGGTGAGCGGCCCTCACGCCGCGATCTGACCGCCGTGTTTCTTGTTCTCGGCGGGATTGTGCTGTTCTTTTTGGACCAGCTTTCTCCCACGGGACTGATCGGAAACTGTCTTGGTCTGCTCAGCGCCGTCACCTTTGCCGGCGTGTTTCTCACATCTTCCGGCGCGGCGGACGAGCATGCCTCCACCAGCGGGCTGATTCTGGGGCAATTGTTCTGCGCGGCGGTCAGCGTGCCGTTTTTCTTCTTGTATCCTCCCGAAATGACAAGTGTGCGCATCGGGACAATTCTCTTCCTCGGAATCTTTCAGCTCGGACTCGCGTACGTTCTCTTTGCCCGGGGATCACAGCTTTGTCCCCCGATCGCCATGGCTCTTGCGTCTATGGTCGAACCGATTTTCTCTCCTATTTGGGTCGCTTTGTTTGTACGCGAGATTCCCGGCCCTCTTGCTCTGTTCGGCGGAGGGACCGTGCTGATTTCACTGACTGTATGGAGCATTCTCAACGCCCGCGACAGCCGCAGAGCCCACGATAAAGCATGACCGCATAAAGCAGAAAATGTCAAAAGCCCTGTCCAAAAAAGGACAGGGCTTTCTTAGATACAAAAGGTTTTATGCGGCTCACACAAGGAAAAGAACGATCAAAGTCAGCACGGCAAGCACCGTTCCCATTACCCAGACGGCGCGCTTAAGCATGGCTTCTTTCGTTTTGCCGCGGTTCTGGTCAAAAAAGGTGCCGCCGCCCTCGCCGGCAATCGTGCCGAGGCCGGACTTCGCGTCCATCATTGTGACGCAGGCGATGACGATCACACAGGCGGCAATCAGCAGAAAGCCTCCGACCATCAATAAAGCGTTCATTTTGGTTTCCCTCCGATTTTTTGAAAATCACACGAATACGAATCTATGATAGCATACACAGGCCGTGTTTGCAACTGTTTTTTGGCCGTTTTTTCCTCTGAAAGGCATGCATATCCATCTCCCTGCGCGCCCACAATAGGAATGCAGGTTTTGACAAGGAAACGCGTTTGCCCTTTGTCAGTGCCTTGCACTGTTCCCCGCGTCCAATCAGGGCGCGGGGAAATTTTATTTGCGAACTTCCTCTTCTTAGACAGCCGTCTCACGGGTACAAAGGCAGTGAAAGCACAGCCTTGACCGGTCCGGTTCAAAGCATCGTCTGCTCCATTACATCCTCTTCACGGGGCGTATAGCCCGCGGACGGAAGAGTGCGCGGCATATAGCGGTGCTCGCTGCCGATCATGCCGTCTCGATACAAAAGCAGCTTTGTCAGACGATGCGCGCCCTTCAGGCTGAAGATCTGCACACCCTGTGTGTCGCGCGCCGTCTTGGCGGCAACGCGGGCCGAATCGACGATCATAACACGGCCGTTCGATGCCTCGAGCCAGAGGCGGGCATCCTGCGGCAGGCAGAGCGCTCCGACCAGCGCAGACTTCGTCGAATAGGCGCCGGTCAGCTTTTTACGGCGCGTTTTTGTCTCGTACGAAGCGAGATCGACCTTCGCGAGTTTTCCGTTTTCGAATGCGAAGAGCATCGTGCCCTTGTAGTCCGCCGTCACCGCCAAATAAACGGCGTTCTCCCCTTCATCCATGCCAAGCTTCGCGGCAACATAATCGCCGAGCACGCTGGCCTTGGTATCTTCAAACTCAGCCGCACAGGACTTATACACCTGTCCCCGGTCCGTAAAGAACAAAAGCTGTGCGGCGTTTGTTGCCTCGATCGTTTCAACGACCTCGTCGCCCTCCTTGAGCTTGTGCTCGCTGCTCATGCGCCAGGACTGCGGCGTGATCTTTTTAAAATATCCCTCGCGTGTGAAAAACAGCAGTACGGGGTAATCGGGCGTCTCCTGTTT
This sequence comes from uncultured Oscillospiraceae bacterium, assembly GCA_934232845.1. Lineage (GTDB taxonomy): Bacteria > Bacillota > Clostridia > Oscillospirales > Ruminococcaceae > Yanshouia. Next base: position 5,943 of record CAKQGD010000027.1, on the reverse strand, counting down.
TTCTTCCGGCTCGGCCTCATCATAGCTGTAAAGAATCTCTGTGCGGCGCGGCTGGCCGTATTTTTTCGATACCGCCTTCAGCTCGTCCACAATAACCCCAAGAAGCTTTGAGCGGCTCTTGAGCGTTCCCTCCATCGAGGCGATATCCTTTTCCAGCTCCTCGATTTCCTCGATGCGCTTGAGGATATATTCCCGGTTGAGCTGGCGCAGACGAATCTCCGCAACATATTCGGCCTGAGTCTGATCGATGCCGAAGCCGATCATCAGGTTTGGAACGACTTCACGTTCCTCCTCAGTCTCACGCACAATGCGAATCGCCTTGTCGATGTCAAGCAGAATCTTGGAAAGTCCCCGCAGAAGATGCAGTTTTTCCTTTTTCTTTGTCAGTTCAAAGTAGATGCGGCGGCGCACGCACTGTGCGCGAAATGCCGTCCACTCGGTCAAAATTTCGCGCACGCCCATCACCTTCGGCGTGGCGCCGATCAGCACGTTGAAGTTGCAGGAGAATGTATCCTCCAGAGGCGTCAGGCGAAACAGGCGGCGCATCAGCTTATCCGCATCCACACCGCGCTTGAGATCGAGCGTCAGTTTAAGGCCGCCGAGATCCGTCTCGTCGCGCACATCCGTCAGATCGCGAAGTTTTCCGGTCTTCGCCAGCTCGACAATCTTGTCGATAACCGCCTCCACCGTCGTCGTAGGCGGAATCTCTGTGATTTCCACACAGTGATTTTCCTTATCCCAGCGGTAGCGGCTGCGGATCCGCACCGAGCCTCGTCCCGTCTCAAAGATGCGGCGCATCTCCGCCTCATCATAAAGCAGCTGGCCCCCAATAGGAAAATCGGGTGCGCGCAGCGTCTCAAAAAGATCGGCGTCCGGATCCCGGATCAGGGCAATTGCCGTCTCGCAGACCTCAGAGAGGTTGAACGGGCAGATGTTGCTTGCCATACCGACCGCGATGCCTACATTGGAATTGACGAGAATGCTCGGAAACGTCACCGGCAGCAGGGTGGGTTCTTTTCTCGTGCCGTCGTAGTTATCCACCATATCGACGGTATCCTTGTCGATGTCACCGAACAGCTCCGCGCAGATCGGCATAAGCTTGACCTCGGTATAGCGGGGTGCGGCAAAGGCCATGTCGCGCGAATAGCTTTTTCCGAAATTTCCCTTGGAATCCACATATGGGTGCAGCAGCGTCTCGTTGCCGCGCGCCAGACGCACCAGCGTCTCATAAATTGCCTGATCGCCGTGAGGATGCAGTTTCATCACCTCGCCGACAGCGTTGGCGGACTTCACTCGTCCGCCGGAAAGCAGTCCCATGCGGTACATCGTATATAAAATTTTGCGGTGAGACGGCTTGAAGCCGTCAATCTCCGGAATGGCGCGCGAGACGATCACGCTCATCGCGTAAGGCATATAGTTCTGCACCAGCGTATCCGTGATCTGCTGTTCGACCACAATACCGGCGTTCTCGATATACGCCGCATCGGAAGACGGGCGCTTTGCGGCACCCTCGGGATTCTTTTTCTTTGCCATGACGCGTTTCCTTTCTCTCAGGCGAGGTCGAGCTCATCGAGGTAGAGATGGCCGTTCTGTGCGATATAGTCCTTTCTTCCTGCAAGGTTGTCCCCCAAAAGAAGATCGAACATCTCCGCAGTCTGCGCGGCAAGAGCCGGCGTCACCTTGATCAGACGGCGCGTATCGGGATTCATCGTCGTCAGCCACATCATGTCGGCCTCGTTCTCGCCGAGTCCCTTGGAGCGCTGAATATTCAGCTTCTGCCCGGCCAATTTCTCGACGATTTTAGTCTTTTCCGCGTCGGTATAGACAAAATACGTTTTGTCCTTGGCTGTAATCTCATAAAGCGGAGACTCGGCGATAAACACATAGCCCCGCTCAATCAGCTGAGGCGTCAGCCGGTAAAGCATCGTCAAAATCAGCGTGCGGATCTGAAAACCGTCCACATCCGCATCGGTACAGATAATAACCTTGCTCCAACGGAGATTCTCGATATTAAATTCGGCCAGTTCTTTATTCGCCTTGGCCTTGACCTCGACGCCGCAGCCGAGCACCTTGATCAGATCGGTGATGATCTCGTTTTTAAAAATTTTGCCGTATTCGGCCTTGAGGCAATTTAGAATCTTGCCGCGCACCGGAATCACCGCCTGAAATTCCGCATCGCGGCCCATTTTGCAGGAGCCGAGCGCGGAATCGCCCTCTACAATGTAGATTTCCCGGCGGGAAACGTCCTTGGTGCGGCAGTCGATAAACTTTTGCACACGGTTGGAAATATCCAGGCTGCCCGCCAGCTTCTTTTTAATCTGAATCCGGGTTTTCTCGGCGGATTCGCGGCTGCGCTTATTGATCAGCACCTGCTCGCAGACGCGAAGCGCGTCATCGGGATTTTCGATGAAATACACCTCGAGATTATGCCGCAGAAATTCATTCATCGCCTCGTAAATAAAGCGGTTGTTGATCGCTTTTTTCGTCTGGTTTTCGTAAGAAGTCATCGTGGAAAACGACGACGAAATCAGCGCAAGGCACGGCTCAACGTCGGCATAGGTAATCTTCGTCTCGTCCTTGAGATACTTGCCGTTCGTTTTGAGCCACGCGTCGATCTGCGACACGAAGGCACTGCGCACAGCCTTTTCCGGGCTGCCGCCGTGTTCCAGAAAGCTCGAGTTATGATAATATTCGGTCAGCGCCGTGCGATTGGAAAAGCAAACCGCCGTGTTGAGCTTGACCTTGTATTCCGGACGGTCGGCACGGTCACGGCCCTGCCGCTCAGCCGTCCATGTCTGAATGGGAGTCAGTGCTCCGTCTCCCGCAAGCTCGGCAAGATAATCCGTGATGCCGTTCTGATAGAGAAATTCCTCTTCTTCAAAAGCCTTTCCCACCTGATTGCGCAGCACAAACACGATATTCGGATTGACGACGGCCTGCCGGCGCACGGTCTCGCGGTAGTATTCCAAAGGGATCGCGATGTCGGTAAACACGTCAAGATCCGGCTTCCAGCGGATGCGCGTGCCGGTCTGACGGCGCTTTGAGGGTTCTTTTTTTAGCCCGCCGACATTTTCGCCTTTTTCAAAACGCAGAGTATAGCGCATGCCGTCGCGGTAGATTTCCACATCCATATACTCTGAGGAGTATTGCGTCGAGCAGAGTCCCAGCCCGTTTAAACCCAGCGAATACTCGTAGCTGTCGCCGCCGTCCTCTTTATACTTGCCGCCCGCATACAGCTCGCAGAATACAAGCTCCCAGTTGTAGCGTTTCTCGCGCTCGTTATAATCGACAGGAATCCCTCGGCCGAAGTCCTCGCACTCTATGGAACCGTCCGCATAGCGGGTCAGCACGATACGGCTGCCGTGGCCCTCGCGCGCCTCGTCGATCGAGTTGGAGAAAATTTCAAACATCGCGTGCTGACAGCCGTCAAGCCCGTCCGAGCCGAAAATAACGGCCGGGCGTTTTCTGACGCGGTCGGCTCCTTTCAGTGCGACAATACTGTCGTTATCATAGGTGTTGCGGGCTTTCGCCATAATGGGTTCCTCCTGTTGGTTGTTTTAACCAGATATTGTGCCAAAGTTTATTGTACCGTCAAGATGGTGTGCTTGTCAAGCAAAGGGGAATTTCATTTCTTTGATTCAAGACGAACTTGTATGACGGACAAGAAAGGGAACAGCTGCAGCTTCTTACAAGGCATGCAGCGGCTCTATTCCTTTTAAACAGCAAGAAAATGCTTTACAGTCAATCGCATCAGCACGGTTTGACCCTTACAAATCTTTACTTTCAGAGAGCGGCCTCGCGATTTGGGGCCGCTCTTGTTCTTTTGACAAATGTGCATTTTATACACAAGCAAAGCAAAAAGAAGCCGTTTTTTTCGAAAAAAGCATTTTCGTCTCCACTGCGTATTCTGACCGGCAAGAGAGCCTTTATGAAAACAGAAAAACAGCGGCGGCCGCTGTTTCTGCGTCCGCCGCTGTTCGTACGGCTTTTGCTGTCAAGAGTTATTTCTCTTCGGGCGGGGTTTCTCCGCTCGCGGGCGTTTCAGGCGCGGTGCTTTCCGTGCCGGCATTCTCCTGAGCCGCAGGTTCCGACTCTTTCTCATTTTCGATCTTTTCAGGCGCTTCACCGGGGAAAAAGCCTGTTTTCATCAGAGAGTCGAATTCGGATTCCTCGAGTTTTTCGCGACGGATCAGGTTCTGCGCAATCAGCTCAAGCTGATCCATATGCTCCTCAAGGGTATTCTTTGCAATCTCGTAGGCGGAAGAAATGATCGTGCGAATCTCTTCGTCGATCTCGTTGGCAACCTCTTCGGAATAATTGCGCGTATGACCGAAATCACGGCCGAGGAACACCTCGCCCTGATCCTGTCCGTAAACAACCGTGCCGAGCTTCTCCGAGAAGCCGTAGCGCGTCACCATGGAACGAGCGATCGCCGTCGCACGCTCAAGGTCATTGGACGCGCCGGTGGAAATATCGTCGAGCACAAGCGACTCCGCCACACGGCCGGCCAGCAGTGTAACGATATTTTCCTTCATTTCACCGCGGGTGCGGTAGCTCTTATCCTCGGTAGGCAGGCTCATCGTGTAGCCGCCCGCCATGCCGCGTGGGATGATCGAAACCTGATGCACGCGGTCGGCAGTATCCATATAATAGGTGACGACCGCATGACCGGCCTCATGATAGGCGGTCAGGCGCTTATCCTTATCTGTGATAAGCCGGGATTTTTTCTCGGGACCGGCGACGACCTTGATCGTGGCATCCTCAATGACGGCCATCGTGATTGCCTTAAGTCCCTGCCGGGCGGCAAGCAGCGCCGCCTCGTTGAGGATATTTTCCAGATCCGCACCGGTAAAGCCCGCCGTGGTTCCGGCGATCACTTTGAGATCGACGTCGGGGGCCATCGGCTTGTTGCGTGCATGCACGCGCAGAATGGCTTCTCTTCCGTTAATATCCGGATAATTGACGATGATCTGCCGGTCAAAGCGCCCCGGGCGCATCAAAGCGGGGTCGAGAATATCGCGGCGGTTTGTGGCTGCGATGACAATGACACCGCTGTTGGTCGCAAAGCCGTCCATCTCAACCAAAAGCTGGTTGAGCGTCTGCTCGCGTTCGTCATGTCCTCCGCCGAGGCCCGCGCCTCTCTGCCGGCCGACTGCGTCGATTTCATCGATAAAGATGATGGAAGGGGCGTTTTTCTTCGCCTGATCAAACAGGTCACGCACACGCGACGCGCCGACGCCGACAAACATCTCGACAAAGTCGGAGCCGGAGATAGAGAAGAACGGCGCGCCTGCCTCGCCCGCAACGGCGCGTGCCAGCAGCGTTTTACCGGTCCCGGGAGGGCCGACCAGCAGAACGCCCTTGGGGATTCTCGCGCCGAGAGAATTGAATTTACCGGGATTTTTGAGGAATTCAACAATTTCGACAAGCTCTTCTTTTTCTTCGTCCGCACCGGCTACGTCGGCAAAGGTCACCTTGCGTCCGCCGTCGGCGGTGCGCAGCTTTGCTTTGCCAAAGCCGGACATATTGCCGTTTTTCGTCTGCCGCATGGTAAAATACCACAGGGCGATCATCATAACGACGAGAATGATCGTCGGCAGATAGGAGAGCACCGTCGAATAATCCTTGACCGGATAAAGGTCGTAGGCGATGCGGTCCGCTTCGGCCGCATCCGCGTTGTGCGCATCCACACGCGTCTGCACAGCGTCGTAGAACAAGCTGACATTCGGAACCGTATAGGTTTGTTCTTTCTCCTCGCCGCGCAGCTTAAATGTCATTTCTCCCGAGCCGAGATCGAGGGTATATTCGGAAATCTTATTTTCTTCCAAAAGCGCAACGATCTCGCTGTAGCGGTAAGTCGGCGCTTCTTCCCTCGGCTGCATCAGTCCGCCGCTGGCGATGTAAATCAGCACAAGCACAACGGCCAGATAGATCAACATGCCC
>CAKQGD010000026.1 GCA_934232845.1 uncultured Oscillospiraceae bacterium | reverse complement strand
CTCAAAACGGCGAACCTTCATGTTTTCGCCGATCGTCATAATTTTTTCCTGGAACAAAGCTTCGATGGTCTTGCCGTCGACAGTCTCTTTCATCAGATCCTCAACGGTGGCGGGGTTCTTTTCAAGAACAACTTCAGCACAGGTGTTGACCAGATCCTTAAACTGCTCGTTCTTCGCAACAAAGTCCGTCTCAGCGTTGACCTCGATTACGACGCCGATTTTCTTCGCTTCGTCAACGACAGCATAAGCCACGCCTTCGGCGGCAATGCGTCCAGCCTTCTTGGCGGCCTTGGCAAGGCCCTTTTCACGCAGAATCTCAATCGCCTTGTCCATATCGCCGTCCGCTTCGGTCAGCGCCTTTTTGCAGTCCATCATGCCGCAGCCGGTGCGCTCACGCAGTGCGGAAACATCCTTTGCAGTAAAAGCCATTTTTATTCCTCCCAAATTGATCTGTATTCCGTTTCAAAGCGAATGCCCGAGCGAAACGTTCGGGCATCGCAAGTGGTCTTTTGGCTTGATTATTCGGCGGCAGCCTCTTCGGCTTCCTCCACGTTGTCCTGTCCCTGGCGTCCCTCAATCACGGCGTTGGCCATGGTCGCGGAGATCAGCTTGACGGCACGGATCGCGTCGTCGTTGCCGGGAATGATATAATCAATCTCGTCGGGATCGCAGTTGGTATCGACAATCGCGACGATCGGAATGCCGAGCTTTCTGGCTTCGGAAACAGCGATCTTTTCCTTGCGGGGGTCGACGACAAACATCGCGCTCGGAAGCTTCTTCATTTCCTTGATGCCGCCGAGATATTTCTCAAGCTTTTCAATCTCAAGCTCGAGCTTGACAACTTCCTTCTTGGGCAGGCGGTCGAACGTGCCGTCCTCCTGCATCGTTCTCAGCTGAGCAAGACGGTCGATGCGGCGGCGGATCGTCTTGAAGTTCGTAAGCATGCCGCCCAGCCATCTGGCATTGACAAAGTACATACCGCAGCGGGCCGCCTCGTCGCGGATGGACTCGCCCGCCTGCTTTTTGGTGCCGACAAACAGAATCGTGCCGCCCTGCGCGGAAAGATCACGCACAAAGTAATAGGCCTCTTCCAGCATCTTGACTGTCTTCTGCAGATCGATGATATAGATGCCGTTGCGCTCGGTAAAGATGTACGGAGCCATTTTCGGGTTCCAGCGGCGGGTCTGATGTCCGAAATGAACACCTGCTTCAAGAAGCTGTTTCATAGATACTACGCCCATAATAAAATCCTCCTTCGGTTTTAAAACCGCCGCTGCGTCTTTGTTTTTTCCGCGGCAAACATGATTTTTTTCATGCACCATTCCGCAGAAAACGCAGCGTGTGTTTTCAGGCTGTATGATTATATCATGATTTTATCTTAAAAGCAAGAGATATTTCGGCAGAGAAAGGCGTTTTTTCGAATTTTCCTTATAAAGTGCAGAGCCGTTCTTTTCATTATAAAAATGCCCCGGTGCCACAAAAACACCGGGGCATTTTTTATTTTGTAAATTAAAGCATCGCGCCGGTGCTGGGGTTGTTCACCGCCGCGCCGGAAGACGCGCCCGCGCCCTTTTCAAAAATCGCCTCAATCGTGTGATCGTCGTCGATATCGGCAAACATGTACTCGTTTACCGCACCGACGCTCTCACCGTCCACAAGCACATCCTGAATGCGGTAACCGCTGTCGGCCTTGATGACGAAGTTTTTGCTGTTGCCCTCGCGGGTGGTGTACTCTCCGTTCGGAGAGATGCTGCCGCCCTCGCCCGCCTCGGCCTCGATGGTATACTTGACGGTTTCTTCTTCATCGCCGATGCTGCTCTTATCAACAACGACAAATCCGTTGTTCGTACGCTCAAACACTTCGCAATCCTCGGGGACCCACATAGACGGATCTTCTGTATAAGTGCCGCCGGTGATGTTCAGTTCACTGGTGACTTCTTCATTTGCAACAGGTTCGGAAGGCGTACCGCTGTCATCGAGCAGCGCCACTTGTCCCTCAAAGCTGCCGCCGGTAATATTCACGACAGCTCCCGCATAGCCGACATTATCAACCGCCGCAATCACATAACCGGATGTAGACGTTCCATTCCCCTCCGCCGCATGATTTGTACTCGTGGCAGAAGTACTGAAAGTACCGCCCTGAACATCCATTACACCGCCTTTTATCTCGATCACACTGCCCTCTTCGGACGTAAACGTACCTCCCTTGATGGTCCAACGGGCATAACCGGCTGCATAGATGCCGGTGCTGCCTCCCTTAGCGGTGACAGACGCGGTCTTGCCGATTACAATCTCGGGGCAGTTTTCCTCATGCTGAATCGTTCCGTTGATATAAATGCCATGGCCCGCAACGGTGTGCCCTTCGGCGGGAGAACCGATATCGCCGTTGAATTCAACCTCAACACCATAAGCTGCTGTTCCATTTTTATCAATGAACAACCCAGCCCATCCCTGCAGTTCTACATCTTCTCCGATTTCGACAACCGAATAACCGGTATCCTCGGCATTGGCGGAGCCTTTGATCAGAACAGGCGCAAAACCGTCTTCTGTCGTCTCGACAATACGACCAGGGCCGATAACCTTCAATGTGCCATGCGAAACCATGATTACGAGCTGATCCTTCGAAAGTGTATGACCATTCAGGTTAAGTACAACAGTTTGTCCGTTGCTGATTATTAATCTGTTATTAACCGTAATATTATCCGTCAGACGGATCGATTGATCGGCCCCGCTGGAGAAAGCTCCCTCCAAAGCTTCGGCCGTACTGATGTCAACAATATCGGCAAACGCAGCCGTTGCGCATACGGAAAGAAGCATTGCCATGGAGAGAAGCGTACAGAACACCTTTTTAAGCTTTTTCATTTCTTCACCTCATTCAAATTTTTCACAAATTTTTCTTGTCAAGTATTATACCCCCCCCCCGGATAATTTTGTCAACTTTTTTCAACATTTTTATTTTTTCCTTTTTTAATGCCATTTTTCTACGAATGGCAGCGCCCGGCGCCGCTTCTTTTTTTCAGAAACAGCGCCGGGCACGGCTTTTGTCAAGCGCGAACCTCCGCGCGGGGTCAGCAGATTTTAAGATGTCAGTATTCTACAACGCCCTCATATACCAGATGCGTTTCTCCCGTCAGCGTAACGCCGCCGTCAAAAGAGCACCGTACAATCAGATCGCCGCCGGGTACCTTTACCGTGATGTCGCGCTCCGCCGGACAAAGTCCGAGCCGAACGGCAGCCGCGGCGGCTGCGCATGCTCCCGTACCGCAGGCAGCGGTTTCACCGTTGCCGCGCTCCCAGACGCGCATTTTGATCATGGTGCTGTCCACGACGCGGATAAACTCGGTGTTGACGCGATCCGGGAAAATCTCGGCGTGTTCAAATTTCGGGCCGAGATGCGCAAGATCAAGTGCATCCACATTTTCACAAAGCACAACACAGTGGGGATTTCCGACGGATACGCAGCTGATGCGGTATTCTTCTTCCCCAATCTGTACGGGACAGTCAAGTGCCTCTTTCACGGGCAGCAACGCAGGAAGGCTTGAGACGGAGAAGTCCGCCTTGCCCATTTCAACTTCCGCAAGATTCGCATGCCCCTGCGTGCAATAGAGGCGCACCCGGCGAAGCCCGCTGCCGGTTTCTATTGTCATGACCTCTTTCGGGACTTTATGGGAATCATACAGATATTTTGCAACGCTGCGAATGCAGTTGCCCGCCATCAGTCCCTCACTGCCGTCGCGGTTGTAGATGCGCATCTTCGCATCGGCGCAAACAGACGGTTCCATCAGCACAAGCCCATTTCCTCCGATTCCGGTGCCGCGGTCGCAAAGTAAAATGGCCATCGCCTCGGGACAGGTAATCAGCCCGTCGGTATTGTCAAAGAAAATGTAATCGTCGCCGGTGCCCTGCATCTTGCAGAACGGCAGGCGCAGACGGCTTTTCCGCAGATGATTGAGGTCAATCAGCTCGGTATTCTTCTCATGGAAGCGGCTGGCGATCGTATCGGCCAGCGCATTCGCCGTATCGAGCGACGTCAGACACGGAATACCGAGATGTAAGGCGCGGCGGTGCAGGGCAATATAGTCATCCACCGTGTCGTCGTAGGCCGCGCCGGTATAAATGATGCAGTGGATTTTGCCGCTTTCCAACAGGCAAAACGCATCGTCCCGCTCGCGGATGCCGCTGATTCTTTTTACATGAATTCCCAAAGAGGAGATCATGTCGGCAGTCTCCGGCGTGGCATAGAGCGTCATCTGAAGATCCGCAAGTTTTTTCGCCACATTCATCAGATCGTGCCGGTCATGCGGATCCACACTGATCAGAACGCCGGTCTCCTTTCCCGCCTCGGGGGCGGGTACGCGAATTCCCGCAGAGGTGAGTCCCTTAAAAAGCGCCTCCTGCAGAGTGGCCCCAAGCCCCAGCACCTCGCCGGTGGATTTCATCTCCGGCCCAAGATAGCTGTTGACATCGGCGAGCTTTTCGAACGAAAAGACCGGCACCTTGACGGCACAGTACGGGGGCGCGGGATAAAGCCCCGTGCCATATCCGAAAGAGGTCAGCGGAAGGCCCAGCATCACACCGGAAGCAATATCCACCATCGGAACGCCGGTCACCTTGCTGAGATAAGGCACGGTACGCGAGGCGCGGGGGTTCACCTCGATTACATACAATTCGTTTTGATAAATCAGGTATTGAATGTTGACAAGGCCCTTGGTACCGAGCGCAAGCGCCAGCTTTGTCGAACAGGTGATAATATTGCCCAGCATTTTATCGTTCAGGTTGTAGGGCGGATAGACCGCAATGGAATCGCCGCTGTGTACGCCCGCACGCTCAATATGCTCCATCACGCCGGGAAGAAGAACATCCTTCCCGTCGGAGATCACATCCACCTCCAGCTCCGTTCCCATCAGATACTGGTCGATCAATACGGGGTTTTCTATCCCCTGCGCAAGAATGCGGCTCATATAGGAGGAAACCTCGCATTCCGTATGCGCAATGGTCATGTTCTGGCCGCCGATGACGTAGGACGGGCGCAGCAGCACCGGAAAACCGAGCGTTTTTGCGGCGGCGAGAGCCTCCTGCTCGGTCATGACGGAAAGCCCTCTCGGCCGCTTGATCGAAAGCGATTCCAGCAGCGCGTCGAAGCGGCCGCGATCCTCCGCGAGGTCAATTCCCTCTGCGGAGGTTCCGAGGATCGGAACTTTTTCCCTGTCAAGGAACTGCGTTAAGCGGATCGCCGTCTGGCCGCCAAACGCCGCCACTACGCCGACCGGCTTTTCGACACGAATCACATTGCTGACATCCTCAGGCGTCAGAGGTTCGAAATAGAGGCGGTCGGCAGTATCGAAATCCGTCGAGACCGTCTCGGGATTATTGTTGATAATCGCCACATCATAGCCCATTTCCTTGAGCTTCCAGACGCAGTGAACAGAGGAATAATCAAATTCTATACCCTGCCCGATACGAATGGGACCGGACCCGAGCACCAGCACGGCGGGTTTGCCGGAAGACGGCAGCGTTTTTGCCTCGCAGAAGCCATCGTGCGCCGAGTAAAAATACGGCGTCTGCGCCGCAAACTCTCCCGCGCAGGTATCCACCATGTGGAACGATGCGTCCTCGTGAAAAGGCAGCTTTTTCATCCCGGTCAAACGGCAGAGCGCCGCATCGGGATAACCGAGCGTCTTTGCTTTGTGATAAAGTTCTTTTGTTAGCGGCTCGGAAAGAAGCCGTTCTTCAAACCGCGCCAGACGGTCGAGATGCGCCAAAAACCACGGGTCGATGCGGGTGATTTCGTAAATCTCCTCAATCGAAACGCCGCGGCGCAGCGCTTCAAACACAGTAAAGAGGCGCAGGTCGTCCTGCTCATGCAGGCGTGCGCGAATATCATGGCAGCTCTCAATCGCAGGACAGTGCAGTGTATCAAGCCCGATTTCCGCGCCGCGAACAGCCTTAAGCAGCGCCATCTCAAAGCACGGCGCGATTGACATCACCTCGCCGGTCGCTTTCATCTGCGTGCCGAGCCGGCGGTCTGATCCGGCGAACTTGTCAAACGGCCATTTTGGCATCTTGACTACCACATAGTCAAGCGCGGGCTCAAAGCAGGCGCAGGTCTTACCGGTAATCTCATTTTTGATCTCATCCAGAGTATACCCCAGCGCAATCTTGGTTGTAACTTTTGCAATGGGATATCCCGTTGCCTTGGATGCGAGCGCCGACGAACGCGACACGCGGGGGTTCACCTCGATCACGGCATATTCAAAGCTGTCCGGTTTCAGAGCAAACTGGCAGTTGCAGCCGCCCTGAATTCCAAGCTCTGTGATAATATCGAGCGAGGCGGTGCGCAGCATCTGGTATTCCTGATTGGAAAGCGTCATGGCCGGAGCCACCACAATGGAATCTCCGGTATGCACGCCCACGGGATCGAAATTCTCCATGCTGCATACGGCGACAACGTTGCCCGCCCCGTCGCGCATAACTTCAAATTCGATTTCCTTCCAGCCGTAGATGTAACGTTCCACCAGCACCTGTGTAATCGGAGAAAGCAAAAGACCTGTCGCCGTGATTTCCCGCAGTTCTTTTTCGTTTTGAGCGACGCCGCCGCCGCTGCCTCCCAACGTAAACGCAGGCCGGATAATGATCGGATACCCGATGCGCCCGGCGGCTTCTGCGGCCTCTTCGACCGTACAGGCAATTTCCGAAGGAATCACGGGCTGCCCGAGCTTCTGCATCGTTTGACGGAAAAGCTGTCTGTCCTCCGCACGGTCGATTGCTTCGGCCGTAGTGCCGAGGAGCCGCACACCCATTTTTTCAAGAAAGCCCTCTTTTGCAAGCTGCATGGCAAGCGTCAGGCCGGTCTGTCCGCCCAGTCCCACCAGCAGGCTGTCGGGACGTTCCTTCTCGATAATACGGCGCAGACACGGCAGAGTCAGAGGCTCAAGATAGATCTCATCGGCCAGTGCGCGGTCTGTCATGATTGTGGCCGGATTGGAGTTTGCCAGCACGACGTCGACGCCCGCCTCTTTCAGAACGCGGCAGGCCTGCGCACCCGCGTAGTCAAACTCCGCCGCCTGTCCGATGACAATCGGCCCGGAGCCGATCACAAGTACTTTTTTGATCGAAGCATTCAGCGGCATCGTTATCCCTCCATCTTTTTTACAAAACGATCGAACAGAAAGCGCGCATCCCACGGGCCGCTGCACGCTTCCGGATGAAACTGCACCGTGAAGGCGTTCGCAGCGGGATAATCCATTCCCTCGCAGGTACCGTCATTCGCATTTTGAAACCGTTCTTTTCCCGTTTCGGGCGAAATTGTATCGGACAGCACCGCGTAGCCGTGATTCTGGCTCGTAATATAGGTGCGCCCTGTGACAAGATCGCGCACCGGCTGATTTGCGCCGCGGTGGCCGTACTTGAGCTTGGCAGTCTTTCCTCCCTGGGCCAGCGCCAGCAGCTGATGTCCCAGGCAGATGCCGAAGATCGGTTTTTTCCCTAACAGACCGCGCAGAACGGCAATGCATTCTGTATTTTCCGCAGGGTCGCCCGGTCCGTTCGAGAGCATAATGCCATCCGGATTCAAGGCGAGAATTTTCTCTGCGGAAAAGAACGCGGGCACAACCGTCACGGAGCAGCCCCTCTTTTGCAGTTCTCGAATGATATTGCCCTTGACCCCATAATCGATCAGCACCACATGGTGCTTTTCTTCAAAGGCGGAAGCGGTATAAGCGCTCTTGGCGGTCACAGAGGCAACCGCGTCTTTGACAGTATACGCAGACAGGGCCGCGAGATCGACCGAGGCGGGATCGCTTGTAATGGCGGCATTCATCACGCCGTGCTCGCGGATGATCTGCGTCAGCGCGCGCGTATTGACGCCGGACACGCCTGGTATCCCCTGCTCACGAAGATAGGCGTCGATCGTCCCCGCCGAGCGAAAATTTGACGGCGCCTCACACCACTCGCGCACCACATAGCCGCGCGCAGCACAGGCGCCGCTCTCCGCGTCCTCTGGAATCCAGCCGTAGTTGCCGATCAGCGGGAAGGTCTGCATCACAATCTGGCCGCAGTAGCTCGGATCGGTCAGCGTCTCGACATAGCCCGCCATACCGGTCGTGAAAACCAGTTCGCCGACAGCATCGGCCGCTGCGCCAAAGCCCTCCCCCTCAAACACCTGGCCGTTCTGTAATACGATATATGCCTTTGCCATATTGCCGACATCCCTTTTCTGCGATTTCAAAGCGTTCCCGCCTTGGATTACTTTAACAATATATTCTTTTTAATGCATAAAGTCAACTAAAAATCACTAATTTAAGAATATTTATAAAAGTTTATTTTTTAACATCGATTTTTTATTCATGATTGCACATTTTTTCATAACCATTGGCCAAGCCGGCGGTTTGAGTAGGCACTGTGCCTGCTGCCGACAGGCGTCTCAAGACGTGCCGAAATTTCTTTCATTCACCTCACGGCCCGCAAACGGAACGGGCGTATCGCCAGTTTTCCTGCTCTGTAAGTCGGCTGTTAAGTGAAAGCTTTTTTACGGGGCGCCTTTACCGGCAGATCCGGTGGTTTCTCCAACCAATAGGTCATGACCATCCGTAAAACGGGTGGCATGTGCTGCTCCTATAAAAGGGAGCACTTACCGGCAGAGACTTAAGGCTCGCGAATTTTATTGCGATTGCATCTGTGCCCTCTGCTGATTTTATTAGCGGTGGGGTGCGTTTTTTTAGTCTTTCTTGTGTAAAGAGGACGGTTGAACATCCGTAAAACCGTGAGATTGAAGCGCGCGCTCATCACAACTCCTCCGGTAAAATCGAAGATTTTGACATCTTTCCTTACACAGAGGAGTCTCTCACAGCGGCGAGATTACTCATAAGCATAACCTTTTTAGGGCCACGCGCATAACACGCGGCTTTCTGTTGTACAATAAAAAGCCCCGTACGGCAGATCTGCCGTACAGGGCTTTTTGTCTTTTTATGCATCTTTTCTTTTTCGGCGCAGCATTGCGCCGTCAACGGCCTCTCCTCTATAATCGAAACGAACCGTCTCCATCGGATGATTGATCGCTGAGATGGACTCTCCCGCTTCATTTTTCAAACCTTGCACGGTCACTTTTTTCGGGGGCTGCCCGGGCAGAAGAAGCTCCAGCGCGTCTCCCTCGCAAAACCGGTTTCTTTCCGAGACAATCAAGCGGCCATTCTCCGCGCCGAGCACAACGGCGGACAATTCCCATTCCTGCACATAGCTGCCGGGGCGATAGGTCTGGCCATCCGGCTCGCGGCCGTAATAAAAGCCCGTTGAATACTCACGGTGCGAAATGGTTTCCAGTTCGCGCACCGCCCATGCAGGGGCGGTTTCTCCCCTCTCGGCGGCATCGAGCGCCGCACGGTAGGCATTGGTCACCACAGCAGTGTAATACGCCGTCTTGGCGCGTCCTTCGATCTTAAAGCTGACAATGCCGGCTTGAGACAGCTCGCTCAAATGCTCGATCATACACAGATCGCGCGCGCTCAAAACAGAAGTGCCGCCTTCGTCCTCCCGCACGGGCAGATACAGCCCCGGGCGTTTTTCCTCCATCAGATAGTAATTCCAGCGGCAGGGCTGGGCACATGCGCCGCGGTTGGCGTCACGCCCAACCAAATAATTGGAAATCGTGCATCGCCCCGAAACGGACATGCACATCGCGCCATGAACAAAAGCCTCCAGCTCGACAGCGGGATCAGCCCTGTCCCGGATCGTTCTGATCTCGTCGAGGGAAAGCTCTCGTGCCAGAACTGCACGCCGCACGCCAAGCGAACCGAGTGCGTTCACGGTCAGCTCATTTGTCACGCCAAGCTGCGTCGAGGCATGCAGTTCCATTTCGGGAAGGATGTTCCGTGCCAGGGTTAAAACGCCAAGATCCGCGATAATCAACGCATCCACACCCGCAGACGCGGCCTCCCGCAGAAAATCGGGAAGCTGCGGCGTTTCCGTACACCGCGGCAGGGTATTGACCGTCAAATAAACACGCACGCCGTTTGTATGTGCAAAGCACACCGCATCGTGCAACTCCTCCATCGAGAAATTCAGCGGTGCGGCGCGCATACCGAATTCCTGTGCGCCGAGATAGACCGCATCCGCGCCGTACAGCACAGCGGCGCGCAGACGGGTCAGATCCCCTGCGGGCGAAAGCAGCTCCGGTTTTTTCATGGTCTCTCTCCCGTCAGGAAATATCCGTGCCGTGCGAAATGCCGACGCGCTGTGCTTTATAAACGTTGGCGTAGTGTTCATCCAGCGTACGGCTGTAATAATAATTTCCGTTGACATCCGTCACAAAGAAATAGTAGCTTGTTTCTTCCGGATGAATGGCCGCCTTGATTGCGGCGAGGCCGGGCGAACAGATCGGGCCGACCGGAAGTCCCCGGCAGACATAGGTGTTGTAGGCATCATAGATTTCCTGCGTCGTGCGGGACTGATACACCTTGATGTCGTTTTCGATATAATGCACCGTCACATCGGACTGCAGCATCGGAAGCCCTGCGGATTCATTCTCCATACGGTTGTGGAATACAGAGGAAACCGTAGCCATCTCTTCCTCGTTGCTGGCTTCCTCCTGAATGATCGAGGCAAGCGTCACAGCCTCATCAAGGGTCATGCCCGCATCCTGAATCTCATCATAGAGATCATTATAGACGCGTGAGGCAAAATTGCGGAGGAATTTTTTCGCGACAGACGCGACATTTTCTCCCTTGTAAAAATCATAGGTATCCGGGAAGAGATACCCTTCCATCCGGCGAAAACGCAGCCCATCTTCCGGAATCAGCTGGCAAAATTCGTACTCGTAATCGGCGCTCTCAACATATTCGATAAACTCGTCCGCACCGCAGACGCCGTTTTCTTCCAAAAGGTCTGCAATCTCCCGCATCGACAGCCCTTCATAGAAAGTCACACGTACTTCTTCGCGCACGGTATCGCCGGCGCGCAGAGCCGCAATAATTTGATCGTAGCTCATATTGGAATTGAGAACATAATCGCCCGCCTGCATGACCGCGTCCTTGGCTCTGAATTTTACATACGCGCGAAATGCCCCGGGATGCGTCACGATTCTCTTTTCCTGCAGAAGATCTGTGATCTCGCGGATGCTCATGCCTTCCTCAACGGAAATGTCAATATCCCGATCCTCCTGATTCAAGCCAAACATATCGCTCGCGCTGCGGATCGCATAAAGAGCAAGCATCAACGATACGCCCAGCACCAGAACCACCGATACCAGAACCAGCCCGACGGAGCCGCGTCTTCCGCGGCGTCTTTTTTTGGGACGTGCTTCTTCCCCCGCGGGAGTGCTGCGGATCTTTTGTCTGCGTTCTTCCATAGAAATACTCCGTTTCTGCCGCCAAGCCGCGGCCTGTTTTCTGTCGGGACGTATCCGAGGATACTACACCGCACACGGGAACCACCTGCTCTTAGACGGCATAAGATATACTAATCCTGCAAGGTGAGGTGAAGTTTCTCGTGAACGGTTCGAATGGTTGTCTGTGGATTATTATTATCATCATCCTGTTGTTCTGCTGCTGCGGCTGCGGCGGCTGGAGCGGTGGATCGAACGGCTGCTGCTGCCAAAACAACTGCGGCTGCCAAAACAACTGCTGCTGCCAAAACAACTGCTGCTGCCAAAACAACTGCGGATGCGGATGCTGCTGCGGCTGATTTGCAAAAAATCGGTTTTCCCGCGGGAATGCCCCCTTTCTGGGGGCTTTTTCCGTTTTACCCGAAAATCAATCTAACACAAGAGAAAGAGAAGTCTTTCCCTTTTCGTCAGGCTTTTTCACATACCAGCATGTCATGGCCATCGGAATATCGCCGATCTCTCCGTCGAGGCAAACTCGTACGGAATTCTTTTTAAAATAAAGCGCGGCGGAACGAAGCACTCTTTCATCGCAGGGCGCCGCCAATTCGCGGATCAAAACAAAATCCTCTGCGGGCGTACAGACTGCATAGCCGGGCACACCGTCTAAAGAAAAGGAGAGTGTCTCTCCTTTGAGAAAGCGATTTTCTTTTTCCCGGTAAAGAAGCGCTTTTTCATCATACATGCCAAACAAACCGGCCCGGCCGAAAAAGGAATCCCGCAGCTGTTTCAGTTGCGGCAGGGACGCGCTGCAAAGCGGCACCGTGGGGCCCTGCGTCCGATGCCAGACAATTTCCCGGCGATAAAAAGAAGTCTCATAACCACGCGCGGCATAATAGCCGAACAGGCTTTCTTCGGCGGGGACAAGCAGCGACAGGGATATTCCCCGCTCTTTTAGAACACGGTGCGTTTCAAAAAGCAGTCTGCCGGAAAGCCCTTTGGAACGTGCCTCGGGCGCGGTTGCAACCGCATACACATAACGGGCGTCATATTCTTTTTCACCTGCGCACACCGTCATCGGCAGAAGATATAAAACGGAAAGCGGCACGCCTTCCTCCGAGGCGGTCATTGTTTCTGCCGGGTCAAAGCAATTGTGAAAAAACAGATCAAGATATTCGGAAGAATCACCGAACACCCGCTGCCATAGAGCGCGCAGAGCGGGTTCCATTTCGGCAGCCGCATTGGAAAACGTCATGCTTTCTCCTTTTCAAACGCCTCAAAGCGCTCATACAGCATAGTCGGCTGATAAGAAAGCTTTGCCTTTCGCAGGCCGAGATCACCCACGTCGTCCTCGCGGTTGACATAGGTATAACCCTCCAGCGCATGTGTCACAAATTGTTGGTTAATCATCGGATAAGCGCCCTGAATTTCGGCAAAAGCCTTTTCGATGTGAACCACAAAGGTGTCTGCCGTCACAGGGCTTCCCATCGTATAGGCAACCACGCGGCCGCCCGCCCGCAACAGACCGCCGACAAGCCCCTCTGCCTCGAAGTTTTCAAAGGCACGGCGCACGGCACAGGCTTCTTTCTGCAGACTGTGAGAATTGGGACAATCGTTTTGACGGCACCACTCGGTATTCATGGCCCGAGCCTCCGTCAGATTTTCAGGTGTCAGAGGCTCATAGCTCCAGTCGGGATTGTTGTCCTTAAATCGGGCAATATGGTTGCGCTTGCCGTGCAGCTTCTTTCCGGCGAGCGTCATCAAACTCTCTCGTGTATAAATATAGTCGAAATTATTGCGCTCCTCCCGAAAAGAAAAACGTCCGGGCCAAAGATCTTCAAGGGTATCCACAGCCTGCCGCGGCAGATTATAGAGAAGAAGCGAATGCCCCTGCCGGGCGGAGTCCTGCGCGATCGCATCGATAACAGGTCTGACGTCTCCTTCGCCGGCGGGAAACAGATAACCGAAAGGGCCTTCGCCGCTGCGGATAATAAGGTAATCATTCATCTTGGCAATGCAGATCTGATAGACCTCAGCCCAGTTATAAAGGTTGGCAAACGTATAGTCGCTGCCCCGAAAGCCGGTGCAGCGCATCCGATCAGCGGCCCACTCGCGGTCAGCGAGCGAAACCGGATGAAATTCGAGCATAAAACCTCCCAAAATATCAGAGAATCGTTTTGATTTCACGCAGAAGCATCTGCGAAACGGCTTCGACCTGCACGGGATGATGCAGTTCATCCGAGCAGGAAATCACACGCCAGCCAAAGCGCTCTGCTGCGCACAAAGCTGCCTCACGGCAGCGGCAGAGATAAGAAAAATCGCGTTCATGCAGATCTTTTTTCTCTTCATCGCCATGATAGCGCGCCGCAAGAAGACGGCGGGACGCCTCCGGGTGCATGTCCAGATAACAAACGCAGTCCGGCTCGGGAAGTCCCAAAAGACGGTATTCGTAGTCGGTCAGCCAGTGGGAAAATTCTTCCCATCTCTCTCGGGGAAGCTTGCACATCTGATGCACGAGGTTTGAGGTCGTATATCGGTCGGCCACAACCACGGCGCCCTTCTCCTCATAATCGGCGCGCCAAATCGTACGGTAGCTGATATAGCGGTCAAGGGAATAAAAGCTCGACGCAGCAAACGCATTCACCTCATCCAGTGCGCCGACGGACCCTTCCAAATAAAGTTTAACCAACTCGGAAGAGCGGCTCGCGTAGTCCGGAAAAGAGATATGCCGCACCAAGCGTCCCTCTCTTTCCAGCGCCTCGCATACCAAGGCGGCCTGCGTCGCTTTTCCGCTGCCGTCAAGACCTTCGAGGACGATGAGCTTTCCCCTCATTTCGCATCGGCCCCCTTGAATTTCTTCCGCATTTCCTGTGCCTTTCCACAACTCATTTTTCCCTCGGGACACGGCCCGGATACGCACGGCGGGCCGGCATTTATGAAAAGAGCCGGAGCAGCCTCTTTTACGAGCCGCAGCATTTCGTCCGCCACCGCACGGATTTCCCACTGGGCACGGCTGCAGCAGCGCAGACGAAAGAAATTGTATAAACTTCTTGCGTTCATCGTGACGAGCATCTTGGTCTCACAGGCGTTGGGCAGCACAAAGCGCGCATCCTCAATCGCCATTTTTTCCGCGCGCGAGGCGGCGGTCTTTTCATCCATACCCTCTGCGAGCAGAGACGATTTATGCTTATTCTGTAAAATAGAGGAGATTTTTTCATAGCTTGCAAGCGAAGCGGCCATCGCCTCCTCATAAGCGGCAAGTGCCTGCGGATCAGCCGCCACCTCGGGCGGCGTAACATATTCAAACGGAGAAAGTCTGACATATCGCTGGCTCTGCACGCTGTACGACGCCATGCGGTGCCGCGTCATCTGTGCAAGAAAGGAGCGCGAAACTCCCTCGATTGCGAAGGTAAACGTCACATGCTCCACCGGGCTCTCATGTCCGAGGCTCATCAGCATTTCAATAAAGCGCGCGGTGCTTTCCGGCGTCAGACCGTCGAGCAGCCCCTCCGCTCCGTGCGAAGAATAACACAGCTTGGCGGCGGCGGCAACTGTCTCCTCCGGGTGCGGTGAGTGGCAGAGCAGCGTTACCTTTGGCATGATTTCTCTCTCCTTTTGCGAAATTTCGGCAATAACTTTGTTTATTTTATCATCTCTGCGAACTTCAGTCAACAAGAAAGCGTCAGGTGCAAATGAGCCGCTAAACTGTACCGATACGCAGAACATCCCGCGCCGAAAACCTTTCTTCGCATAAAACAACCGTCGATACGGAAGCCTCTCACTGCGTCGCGGGGGACTCCTTAAAGCTTCTCCGGAGCCGCATCGACAAATCGGCTCTGTGAACTGCAGGACTATGAAAGCGAAGCGCATGCGGCTAAATCGATGAAAAGGCCGAAAAAGGACGCCCGAAGCATCTTTCGGATGCTCCGGGCGGATTGGAACAGACGATTTTACAAGCTTTTCGTCTCTGCGTCAGCCTGCGGAAAATTTCGGACGGGTTTATTCTTCCTCAAGATCCGCAAGTTTCGGCGGGAAAAATTCGTCGGTCGGAAAAGCAATCTGTCCAAACAGCTCACACGGATCAGAAGTCTGCGGGGTGCATGCCTTGTCGGGGATGCAGAAATCATAGATCGGAATCATGATCTGTACCTGCCGTTCAAGCTGAACGATGGAAAACAGTCCGATCGAAATTGTGATGCTGCGCGTAAAGGAAACGCTTTCAAACGAGCCGTCAAACTGCGCCGCAATCTCTGCGGGAATCGACAGGCTTCTTGTATTCGTCTCTGTGCATTCGCACACCTCGGCGGACAAAATCATTGGGTCGATCACCTGCACGCTGACCGTCGGCATCGTGGTGCAGCTGCCAAGTGCGCTTTGATCGGTCGAAAATGTCCTCACAGACGCTTCACTGCCGAAAAGAATTACTTTTTTTGTAAAGGTTGCAAGGCCGTCCACACTGACCGGCGTACCTCCGGCCGCGGGGCAGGCCGCCACGGTGACCTTGAAAAAATACGTCATGTCGACCGAGAAAAAGCCGCGGTTAAAAGGAACCGGCTCGACCTCGAAGCATACGCCGAGAACCTCGGCGCTTCGCACCTTGATGACTGCGGCCGAGTCAATAGTGGGCTGCCACTCGGTCGTGAAGGCAACCTGCATCCCGCGGATGCAGTCGCGGTCGCCGCAGGCGTCGTAAATCCTTCGTGTGTCGATGCAAACGGCCTCGCGGAAGACATTTGCCGCCGAAGCGGCGCTGTTCTCAGCGGAAAGTGCCATACTGAATCCTCCTGTTCGATCTTGCGATTGTACTCAATACATTCTATGTACCCAAGGATTAAATGTTACACCTACCTTGCACCGCGCGGGCAGCGTCGCGGCGGCAGCCGTGGCGCGTCCCGCGCGGTGCAAGGCCATCGAAGTCGTCCCCCTGCTACGACGCTTTCGTAGCATGTCCTTTCCCGCTTCGAAAAGATTGAACATATGTTCTTTTCGCTTTCCGTATTTCGAGCGAGGGCGCAACTTTCCCCTTTTTGAATTGCGCACTCGCGAGAACGGCGGGCGCAGCGAGCGTCAGCAAGCGAGCACCGCAGCGGGCGGCTTGTGTGCGCGGCATCGACGCGCGCGCTGCCGCCCGCATAAAGCGCGCCGCATAGGGGAAGCAGCCGGCTGCATCACAGATGCGCAGCCGGCTGCGGGGGGTGTTGCGGCGCGCCTACCGATTAAATGACCTACGCAGAAAGCGAAAAAAGGGTAAGGCCGAAGCCTTACCCGAACGGGCAGTAGTCGCGATCCTCTGCGTAGTAGTCGCCGAGGTATTCAACGCAGAACTGTTCCATGTCATCCGCTGTGACGTCCGTTTCGTAGTCATACAGCGGTCTGCCGTGGACGTGGCTATGGCAGTACGCGCACAGTGTGATAAGATTGTATTCCGTGGAGTTGCCGCCGCAGCCGCGCGGGATCACGTGGTGAATCTGCAGGCCGTATGTGCTGTCGCACAGTGCGCAGCGGTAGCCGTCGCGGGCATATACTTTCTTGCGTACGTTGTTCGGGATTTTTGCGCTTAACATGGGGAAAACCACCTTTCGAAATTTTCCACATTCCCTACACCGTCCAGTCAAGAGCGCGGCACGGCAATCCGCAGAGCCGCAGGCTTTGCGGCATGGGCGCGCAAACCGTGTTCGCACGGGCTTGCGCGTCTCTGCCGCATAGCAGCCCGCTGTAAGCGGGCTCGGATTGCCGTGCGCGGCTTGCGTACTCTTGACGGCGGTGTATACTATCCTGCATTTCGAAAGGTGGTGGCCCATGTGCGCAAAACCGAACATGCAGCAGGATCCCGCGGCGGCTTACCGCAAGCCTGCTTCTGCGGCTGTTCCAGCGCCGTGCAGCTTCAGTATGCCGCGCATGCGGCATGCCGAAAAAACCGCGCGATTCTACGAATCTCACTGTTCGATCTTGCGATTGTACTCAATACATTCTATGTACCCAAGGAGGATCTGTGACTGTCTTTTGCCGGAAATGCAAATCGTTTCAGAGCTTTTCGAGGCGTGCGTAAGCGGCCATGATTTTTTTTGTGCCGACGCGGTCGAAGGAAATTTCGAGCAGATGGTCGCCTCCCATCGGGCGGACGGTGCGGATGCTTCCCTCGCCGAAGACCTTGTGACGAACCCGGTCTCCCTCGGAGAGAGAGAAAGGCTCTGGTGGCGTCTGTGCACGGCTTTGAGCCGCCTGTCCCGAGAAGGCCGCCGCACTCGACCGGCGCGAAACGGCGACATCCGCGGCAAAGGCCTCCCTGCCGCCCGCAGACGGTGCTTGTGACCGCGCGGCGGGCACGGCTTTTGCACATTCATCGAGAAGTTCGTGCGGAATTTCCCGCAGAAAACGGGAAGGTCTGCCGTACTGTGTCTGCCCAAACAGCATTCTGCGCTTGGCCGTCAACAGAACAAGGCTCTCTTTCGCACGGGTGATTCCCACATAGGCAAGACGGCGCTCCTCCTCCAGCTGCTCCGCGTCTCCAAGCGCACGGTAGGACGGAAACAGCCCCTCCTCCATACCGGGAAGGAACACAACCGGAAACTCCAGCCCCTTTGCGGCATGCAGCGTCATCAGGGTCACTTTGTCATCGCTCTCGTCGTAGCTGTCCAAGTCGGTATAGAGAGCAACCTCCTCCAAAAAGCCGGAAAGAGTCGGTTCCTCGGTTTCTTCCTCATAGCGCAGAGTCATGGTCTTGAGCTCTTCGATATTTTCCATTCTTGTCTCGCCCGTAACTCCTTCTGCCGCAAGCGCCGCCCGATAGCCGGAAGCCTCGATCAGTTCTTCGATCAGCTCCCCAATCGGCATCGCCGCGGAAGCCTCCGCAAGTTCTTTCATCATATGAGAAAATTCCAGCAGCGGCTTTGTCTTTCTTTGCAGAGGGGCATACCGGTCGGCGGTGCAGAGCACCTCGAACACGGAGATTCCGAGCATCGCCGCGATCTCGCGGGCAGCGGCCACCGTTGCATCGCCGATGCCCCGTTTGGGCTCGTTGATAATGCGCGACAGGCGCAGCTCGTCGAGAGGATTATTGAGAACGCTCAGATATGCGAGAACATCCTTAATTTCCTTTCGGTCGAAAAAGCGCAGACCGCCCACAACCTTATAGGGAATGCCCGCAAGCATCAGCGCGGATTCGACCGACTGCGACTGTGCGTTAAGCCGGTAAAGCACCGCATGGCCGCGGTACGGGTGTCCGGCCCGGTGCGAGGCCGCGATGCGGTCGGCGATCTCGTGCGCCTCGTCCCGTTCATCCTGCGCGGTATAAAGGGTGATTTTCTCTCCCGCGCCGGAGTCCGTCCAGAGGGTTTTGCCCTTTCTTCCCGCGTTGTTTGCGATCACTTGGTTGGCCGCGTCGAGGATATTCTGCGTGGAGCGATAATTCTGTTCCAGCCGAATCACGCGCGCGCCCTCAAACTGCCGCTCGAAGGACAGAATATTTTCAATCGTCGCTCCGCGGAAACGATAAATGCTCTGGTCGTCATCGCCCACCACGCAGAGATTGCCGTACCCGCCCGCCAGCATCTGCACCAGCAGAAACTGAGAACGGTTCGTATCCTGATATTCGTCCACCATAATATATTTCCAGCGGCGCCGGTATTTTTCCAGGACATCGGGATTTTCACGGAAAAGACGCACCGTCTGGGTGATGATATCGTCGAAATCCATTGCATTCGCCCCCATCAGGCGGCGCTGATATGCCTCGTAAACGGCTGCGGTTTTTTCCAGATGAAAATCACCGCTCTGCCGTGCACGCTCTTTGAGATCGGCGGGAGTTTCCATCGCGTCCTTTGCCTGTCCCATCGCGGAAAGAAGACTGCGCGGCGGGAATCTCTTCTCATCCAGATTCAGCTCTTTCAGCACGGCTTTCACTACGCGCTGAGAATCATCCGCATCGTAAATCGTAAAGCCGCTGCGATAGCCGAGGCGGTCGCCGTCCGCGCGCAGAATGCGCACACAGGCCGAATGGAAGGTAGAAGCCGCAACTTCTTTTCCTTCTTCTCCCAGCATCTGCACAAGACGATCCCGCAGTTCTCCTGCCGCCTTATTTGTAAAGGTGATCGCCATTACTTCCCACGGATGAGGGGGATATTCCGCCAGAAGGCGGCGCATACGGGGTACATCCTGTGCTTTCTGCGCAAGAACGTCCTCTAAGAAAGCAATATCTTCCTCCTGTACATAAAACGGCACCGTATCACTGTGATACGCGCCGCCGAACAGAAGAAGATTCGCAATGCGATGAATCAGCACCGTGGTTTTTCCGCTGCCCGCCCCCGCGAGAATCAGCAGGGGACCCTCTGTCGTCAGGACAGCTTCGCGCTGCCGGTCGTTCATTTTTTCAAACTGCCGCTCGATCAATGCGCGGCGCAGGGTAAGATACCGTTCGGATAACGTCTGTGAAGCCATTTCTTTTAAACCGCCGTTTCATAGGATAAGAGAAGCTCTTTTTGTGTTGTCATTATACCACGTTTTCCCGGGAAAAGAAACCGGCCGGCGCCGCGGAAAATCCGACGCCGGCCGAAAACCGGTTCTTTCTCAGTGCAGATAGGTGGAGCTTTTTACAAAGCCGTCGCTCAGCGTGTTCAGATAACGAAACGCCATCGCCGTTCCGCGGGCCACACATTCGGTGGGTTCCTCGGCGATTCGCACAGGCAGCTTCGTTTCCCGCTCCAGCAGGCGGTCAAAGCCGTGCAGCAGAGAGCCGCCGCCCGTAAGTACAAGTCCGTTGCGGTGCAGATCCGCGGAAAGCTCCGGAGGAGTAATTTCGAGAATTTTTTTGACGGCCTCTACAATCTGCGCCACGGAATCCGAAAGCGCCTCCTGCATATCCGTGCGGCAGAGAACCGCCTTTCCGGGCAGGCCGGTGCGCAGATTTCGGCCCTTAACCTCATAGGCTGCTTCTTCCTCCGGTTCAAAGCAGACGCTCGCAATCGCGATTTTGGCCGCCTCGGCCATGCGCTCTCCGAGCAGCAGACCATACTTTGCGCGAACATGACGAATGATCGCCTCATCGAATTTTCTGCCGGCAACACGCACCGAGCTCTTGCAGACGATGCCGTTAAAGCTTAAAACCGCTATGTCGCTCGTACCGCCGCCGATGTCGAGAATTAAGTTTCCCTCCGGCTTGGAAATGTCTATCCCCGCGCCGAGCGCAGCGGCGACCGGTTCTTCAATCAGATACACCTTGCGTGCTCCCGCTCCCGCCGCAGCGCTGACCACCGCGTCGGATTCCACTTCCGTAATGCCGCTTGGCACGCAGACGATCACACGCGGCTTGATGAGTCCGTTGGCGTAGATATCGCGAATAAAACGCGTAATAATGGCTTTTGTCATGTCAAAATCCGAGATGACGCCGCTGGCCAGCGGCATCGCGGCCCGGATCCGGTCCGGTGTGCGGCCGATCATTCGATGCGCCGCCTCTCCGACGGCGAGCACCTCGCCGGTATGTGTGTCGTATGCCACGACGGAAGGTTCGCAGAGAATTCTCTCCATATGTGAGTCATAGATGATAATCGTCGCGGTGCCGAGGTCGATTCCAATATCGTTAGAAGGCATCTGTTCTATTCTCCCTTCAGAGTTTTCTCATGATCCGTTTTGTGCGCGGGTGTGGAGACGGCGGCAGCAGCCACCACATCGCAGGCACCCATTTCCCGCAGAAGGGCGGCGCAGCGGTCGAGTGTTGCGCCCGACGTCAGCACATCATCCACCAAAAGCACCCTGCCGGATACCCGCGCGCCGGGCACAGCCGAATAGCTTGCCGCGGCATTCTGTGCACGGGCCTCTCTGGATAAAGTGTGCTGTACCGTGTCATTTTGTTCCCGGTGAAGAAGATTCTCCGCAAGCGGCAGGG
Source organism: uncultured Oscillospiraceae bacterium (assembly GCA_934232845.1). Lineage (GTDB taxonomy): Bacteria > Bacillota > Clostridia > Oscillospirales > Ruminococcaceae > Yanshouia. The sequence goes on along the minus strand of CAKQGD010000026.1, from coordinate 3,442 downwards.
ATAGTTCCTCCGCCAACAGTACCGCGAGCGTCTCGGCCTGATTATGGCCGCGCGCAAGACGCTTTTTCTCCGCCATGGGAACAAAAGCCACACAGGAAAAGTTTGTTTCTTCGGCGGCGCGAAGCTCGTCTGCCAAAAGGGCGGCAAACCGGTGCGCCTCGGCAGAATCGGGAATCTCTTTTAAACGGCGCACGGCGGGTCTCGTGCGCTCGTCATAATCCATTACAAAAAATGCTCTCGAAAAGGCAAGCCGTTGTCCGTGGGTGAATTTCGGTGCACGGCCGCAAAGCAGACCGGGCAGACATTTTGAACAAAACACCTCTCCGGACCGTACCACGTCTCCGCATACGGGACAGCGCGGAGGAAAGAAAACATCCAGAATTCGCTGTTTCCAATTCATGCCTGCGTCCTCAATCTCGCGGAAAGATTCGTGTAGCGCAGCGTCTTGCGGTCGTTTTCGACCATGGCGGCAACGGTCTGGCGCTGCCCGACGAGAACCAACAGTTTCTTTGCGCGCGTCACCGCCGTATACAGAAGGTTGCGGTAGCAAAGCCTCGGATGCCGGCCCACCAGCGGCATGACCACCATGTCAAACTCATTGCCTTGGCTCTTATGTACGGTGACCGCATAGGCCAGCTCCAGCTCGGAGAGCTGATCAAACGACAGAAAGGTCTGCCGGTCGTCAAAAACCACGCCGACCGTGCGCGAAGGCCGATCGATCATCGTGACAAGGCCGATGTCTCCGTTAAAAATGCCGAGTCCCTGTTCTCCGTCGGGACGGGACCACTCTACATCGTAGTTATTGCGGATCTGCATCACCTTGTCCCCCTCGCGGAACACGATGCCGTTCATCTGTGTCTCACACTTTTCCGAGGAGGGAGGATTGAGCAGCGCCTGCAGGCGGCGGTTGAGCTCCTGTGTACCCGCGCCGCCCTGCCGGGAGGGCGCAATCACCTGAATGTCGCGCGCGGGATCGTAGCCGTAGGCCTTCGGAAGACGGCGGAAGCAGAGATCCGCGACCGTGGCCGCAGCATCCTGCGCCGTGTCGCGCGGCAAAAAGAAAAAGTCGGCATCCGTGCGCGACAGACGGGGCATCTCTCCCGATACAATGGCATGCGCGGAAAGAACGATCTCGCTCTCGGCCGCCTGACGAAAAATCTCGGTAAGCGGAATGCACGGCACCATACCGGAGTCAATCAAATCGCGCAGCACGTTGCCCGCGCCGACGCTCGGCAACTGATCGGGATCCCCCACAAGAATCAGGCGGCAGTTCATGCGGGCGGCACGCAGCAGGCTGGAAAACAGCCTCGCGTCAACCATCGACATCTCATCGACAATAACGGCGTCCGCCTCCAGAGGATTTTTTTCATTGCGCTTGAAACGTACCTCTCCGCCCCGGCTGCCGTAGTCCACCTCCAGCAGACGGTGAATCGTCTTGGCCTCACGGCCGGAGACCTCGCTCATCCGTTTGGCCGCGCGCCCGGTCGGCGCCGCAAGTGCAACCGTCATGCCGCGGCGCTCCAGCAGAGCAAGAATGCCGTTTAGGGTCGTCGTTTTTCCCGTGCCGGGGCCGCCGGTCAGAATCATGACGGGACTCGAGACCGCCGTTCGGATCGCCTCGCGCTGCAAAGCAGCATACCGGATGGAAAGCTCCTCCTCCAAAAGGGAAAGCTCTGACGGCTCGACGGGCCTGTCCGGTACGCCGAAGGAAAGCATCAGTCCAAGCCTGTCGGCGATGTATGTTTCCGCCGCATACTGCTCGGGAAGATAGATAAATTCCTCTCCGCCGACCATATCGCCGATCGCCATGCCCCGTTCGCGCAGATCATCCAGCCCGATCTCGGCCTCATCAAAGGAAATCTCCAGCAAAGCGGCCGCCGTTTCGATCAGCCTGCGGCGCGGCAGGCAGGTATGCCCGTTGCCGAGATTGTGCGACAGCACAAACAAAAGGCCGCCCCGCACACGGCAGAGTGCGGCGGCGCCGATCCCCAGCTCGGCCGCGAGGGCGTCCGCCTGTTCAAAGCTGACGCCGATCTCACCGCCGCACAGACAGTAGGGATCCTCGGTAATGGTCTGCTGCGCAAGCGGCCCCCATTTTTTCCACGCGGCGATGGCCGCCGCGGGCGCCACGCCGTGCGACGTAAGCAGCAGCATCACCGCGCGCACGCCGATAATCCGGCGGTATTCCTCGCCCAGCTCCCGGGCTTTGTTCAAAGAAATGCCCCGCACCTCGGAGAGACGCTCCGGGTCGTTTTCAAGCATAAGCAGCGTATCGTCACCGAACCGCTTTACGATGCGGTCCGCCAGCATAGGGCCGACGCCGCGCAGCGCGCCGCCGGAGAGATATTGTCTGATCGCCTCGGATCCCGCAGGAAGAAGATGCTCAAAGCACGACGCGCGCAACTGCCGGCCGTAGGTCGGGTGCGTTTGGTAGGAGCCCGTTACGCGAACTCTTTCTCCGACAGAAAGATCGAGGCTCTCTCCCACCACGGCAAGGGGGTCGCCTTCCACGGAAAGCTCCATCACGGTAAAACCCGTCTCGCGGCTGCGAAATGAAATGGATTCGATGATGCCCTCCACCGTTGTCAGTTCGTCCGGCATCGGCGTTCCTCCTTTCCGCGTTAAAATTCTCTTTTAGTATAATACAATTCGAACCGATTTGTAAACCGGCTCGGTCAGGATCGCACGCAGATTTTCTCTGGTGGTGAGCAGCACGCCGTCATGCCCGCGGCAGAAAGCCTCGGCAATCGCGAGTTCCTCCTCCGACGCGCCCTCGTCAAGCAGACAAAGCGCCGCATATCCGTCGAATCCCCGGCGCAGGCAGATGTACGTCCAACGCAGAGAAGCCTCCAAACAGTCGCTGTTTCCCGTCAGCGGCATTACCGCAACGCAGGAAATTTCCTGCGGTTTTCCCGCGGCTGTGCCCGCAATCCAGTCCGCTGCCAGAACTGCCGCCAGCAGCATCGCCGCGACTGCAAGCAGCACAATCGTTGTGCCCATAAAAACGCCCCTTTCCCTCTTTTGATATCGTTTTCATCTCATACTATGTGCACCCGCACCGCGGGGTGACGCCAAAAGGGCGGAGGACTTAAAAAGCGCGCTTTCCTTTTTAAAGGGAAGCGCGCTTTAGACTTTTGATTCACTTGACTTCAGAAAATCCTAAAATTTGAAAGTATAAGAATCAGGACATGTGCCTGATATTCATACCCGATTCGCATCCGTAAGGTCGCACATCGACCTGTGAGTTTCAGCCCATGATTTCGGAGAGAATTTCCTCCGGAATCTTCTAAAATCGAAAAACTTGAAAATCTGCTTTTTGTTGCAAAAAACCTGCAAAAAGCGGCAATATGGGCCTATAGCTCAGCTGGGAGAGCGTACGGTTCGCATCCCTATGGTCGCACATCGACCTGCGAGTTTCAGCCCATGATTTCGGAGAGAATTT
>CAKQGD010000025.1 GCA_934232845.1 uncultured Oscillospiraceae bacterium | reverse complement strand
AAAATTTTTTCGAGGCTGCCGGGCGGACTCTCCGACCGCCCGGAACCCTTTGCCGGCCCGGAGCGCGTCTCTCCTCCGCGCTTTCGTCCTTGTTACAAAATATAACAGCAAAATTTCCATATTGCAACCATTATTTTAATTTGTTGTCATTTTTTTTTATAAGTTTAACATAATAATGACAGGTTTGTCATTATTTTTTTTTTTCGCCGTTTTGTCTTTTGCGTGAGATTTTCACCCGATCCACAATTACAAACCGCAGACAGACTGCGTTTTGCGGCGAAGCCGCCGTTTTTAAAATAAAAAACGCCTCCCTTTTTCCAAAGAAAAAGGAAGGCGCTGCGGCACCGTGACGACCGCCTAAGTGTTTTCGGTTCTCTTCTGCGCACAGAGAGGAACGTTTTTTGCACGGTACAGAGAAGCGAACACGCCGGTGGAAATCCGCCTGTGCGTTTTTTAGAAATCGCGGGCTTCTGATTTTGACGCATTTCCCGTTTCGCGGCATTTCACGAACAAAACAGGTGATTTCCGATCGCTGCGATCACCGTTCTGGAGCGAATCCATCGGTTCGAGGTCTTGTCCGGATTATAATAGTAGATCGCACCGCCGGTGGGATCCGAACCCGCCAGCGCTTCGCGTGCGGCCCGGTACGAACTCTCATAGACTTCTTCGTGAATCTGTCCGTCCGTAATGGCCGTGAACGCACCGTTCTGATAGATCACCCCCGCCACCGTGTCGGGAAAAGACGGGTGCTTTACACGGTTAAGCACGACGGCCCCGACCGCCACCTGTCCCCGGTACGGCTCGCCGCGCGCCTCGGCGCTGATGATGCGGGCCAGCAGCTCATAGTCGTTGTCCCGATAGGGCTGGGAAGAGGATTTTCGCACCGCAGAGGAGGAATACAGCTTTTTTGCCGTCGCAAATCCGACGACGGAGTCCTGTGTCAAACCGTTCGCCGCCTGAAAGGACCGCACGGCCGCCGCCGTCGCACTGCCGAAAATTCCATCCGCCGCGCCCGTGTAATAGCCCAGCACAGAGAGCTTTTTCTGTATGGCGGCAACGTCCTCTCCGCTGTCTCCCTGCCGAAACACAAAGTCAAGCGCCGTCAGCGTCACTACCCCGGCCACGCCGTCCGCGTCAAGTCCCTTGTCCGACTGAAACCGTGTCAGAGCGGCCTGCGTCTTGGTGCCGAACACGCCGTCCGCCGTACCGTCGAGATAGCCCAGAGAGATCAGGCGCTGCTGTACGCGGCGCACCTGACTCCCCCGCGAGCCCATCTGCGACAGCGCCGGAACGGCTCTTGTTCCCGCCGCCGCGAATACGGAGGCCGCCGCAAGCATAAGCGCGGCAACCCGCATCAAACCTCTGCTTCTTCTCATTCTCTTCCCGCCTTTTTTGCATTTCTGCGGGTAGTTTTTGCAGGCGCGGCGCAGTTTATCCGTTTTTGCTGGACTTTGGAGGAAAAAGTGGATATAATAGCGATGTATGTTTCGCCCTGCTATGGGGCGGCAACGCATCGTAAGGAGGAACCATCATGAAAAAAATTTGCGTTCTGGCGCTGCTGCTGGCGCTTTGTCTCACACTCGGCGCCCTGTCCGGCTGCACCACGGGCAAGGACACCACTGTCGCCGCAGCGTACGGCGATACCGAGCTGCCCGCCGGCATCTATATCTATTATATTGTAACCGCGCACAACGACGCCTACAACTATGTCGAAGATCCGCTCAAGAATGCGCTCGATCAGAAGATCGACGGCACCGACGCATCGGACTGGATCACCGCACGCGCCAAGGACATGCTGCGTGCCCATGCCGCCGTGGAGGCTAAATTTTCCGAATACGGCCTGACGCTCGACGAGACCGCTCTGGCTGAGGTCTCCAACTCCGCCGACACCCTTTGGATCAATTACGGCGATGAGATGCAGCGCTACGGCATTTCCCGCACATCGGTCGAAGCGGTCATCCTCAACAATAAAAAGAGCGTCGTTCTGCAGGACTTTCTCTATGGCAAAGGCGGCGAAAAAGAAATTCCCGAGCAGGAACTGCTCGACTATTATCAGGAAAATTACCGCCGCGTCGCCATGCTGCCCATCTCTCTTTCGGGACTTGACGAAGAGAAGCTGACCGAGGCAAAGGCTCTGTTCTCGGAATATACAGCCCGCGCCGAGGCAGGGGAAAGCCTTCTCTCCCTGATGGTGGAGGAATACGCCCGCACACAGTCCGTTACGCCCGAACAGGCGGCCCTCGTCTACACGGAAAGCACCTACGAAAGACTCGTGGCCCGCGAGTCCTCCGGCTATCCCGCCGGCCTTCTCGATCAGGTCTTTGAGGCCGAGCAGGATACCCTTCAGACATTTGAGAGCGACACGCATGCCGTTCTCTTCGAGGTGCATGATCTGCTGGGAGACGGCTCCGCCTTTGAAAACAGCAGAAAAACGCTGGTGCAGATTGTCTCTGCGGACGATTACCGCACCCTTGTGCTCGGCTGGGCGGATGAAATCGGCCTGTCGATCAACGAAGCCGCTGTCCGCCGCTATACCCCCAAGGCAATCTCTTCCCGCTGAAATTACTTTCTTTCTTGGCGCCCGAACGGGTCGGGCGCCTTTTTTTGCAGGAAAATGCAGATAATCCGCCACTTAGAAAGAAAAGAGGAGGGTGACCATTGAAACAACGTCATTTTTTCACTCAATGCATCGCGGTTCTGCTGGCTTTCGCCATGCTCTACGGGTGCGGCGGCGCGCCCGCATCCGCCGGCGGTCCGTCCTCCGGCACACAGAACGATTCTGCCGCCTCTCGGGAGGAGCTGGCGGCGCTGCTCGAGCGCCAAATCTTTCTTTATGAAAAAGGCAACGGCGGCGTCCCCTTTGAGCGCGGCACAGCCGAAGAACCCGGCTGGGGCTTTGCGGGCGTGTTCGCCGAGGAAGAAGGCATCCCCTACGGACAGGAGGGCGGCCGTCAGGAGCTGATCGCCCTGATGTACTGCGAATGGCTCGGTGCTTCCCTTGGCGACGGTCATTATTTCAGCGACGTCGGCGCCTACGAGCGCAGCATCGGCCTTGAGATCGCGGAGCTGGAGCTTCACGACGATACGGCCCGCGCCGTCGTTATCCGCAGGCAGGACGGCTGGGAGCTGCTCGACGCGGAATACTGCTTCTCCCGCGTGGACGCGGGGGAGGACGTTCTCTCCTCCCCGGCCGCGGCGCTGACGCTCGACGGCTCTCTGTGGAGGTATGATTCCGTGCGAACGGTTTCCCGCGATCTGGAATACGAGCCCGTCACCATCTCCACCGAAGAGGAGCTGCGCGCCCTCTGCGAGCGCGTCAACCGGCACGAAGAGGACGCCGTCAACGGCAGCTTTGTGCTGGCAAACGACATCGCGCTTGATCCCGCAGAACCTTGGACGCCGATGGGTCATTTTCTCTCTCCCGATGAGGACTGGCTGGACTTTTACACCCTCGTCAAGGTGCCCGGCGGCTTTAACGGCACATTTGACGGCGCGGGACACACCATCTCCGGCGTCAACGTCCATTGGGAAGAATTTGAAAGTGAGGTCGGATTTTTCGGCCGTCTCGGCCCCGACGCGCGCGTCTTCGACCTGACGGTCGAGGGCTCCGTCGCGGACGGCGGCTACGCCGAAACGATGAACGGCTGCATCGGCGGCTTTGTCGGGCGCGTCCCCACCGGGGCCGATGTCACCAACTGTCACTTTATCGGCACGGTGGACGGCTACTGCTATGCGGGCGGTTTTGTCGGCTTTGCCGGCGGATACGATACCCCCCTGCCCAAAATCACCGACTGCTCGGCCGATGTGGATATGACCGTCTGCTGCAACAGCGGCGGCTTCGCCGGAATGATCTACGGCGGCGTATCCGACTGCGACGCGGCAGGCAGACTGACCATCGAAAGCAAGGGGGGCGTGCTTCCCATCGTGATCGGCGGCTTCGCGGGCACTCTGACCGGGCAAAGCCTTACCGGCTGCCGCAGCGGTGTGCGCGTCGAATATGCTGTGGACGGCGCCAACCGCATGGGAAACTTTATCGGCGAAACATCTTTTCTCTGTGAAATCACCGACTGCGTCATCGACCCCGCCGTGCTGCACGACGGCTGGTACCTCATCGGTATGAAATGCTACAAAGACAGCGTCGTTGATATCCGCAAGGAGGCATGGCAGACCCCTGCTGAATGACGAAAAATCTTTTTATGATCGGACCCGCGGTATTTCAAAGCCCTGAAAAAGCAGGCATGTCAACCGCCTTTTGATGCGGCAAGCAATTTTTATTCTCTGTTTTTACCTGTTGTGATTTTGCCGCGCTCAGCAGCCGCAGAGCAAGGCTTCTTTCCTGTTCTCACAGCAAAACGCGCCCGCCCCTCAAAACCGGAGGGACGGGCGCGTTTTCATTTGTCGGAAAATACGAAACGCTTTCTCAGTAATTCTCTTTGCGGACTTCAAAATAGCTCTTGGGATGCGAGCAGACAGGGCAGACCTCGGGGGCCTTTTTCCCCATAACAAGGTGTCCGCAGTTGCGGCATTCCCACATGGTTTCTCCGCTCTTCTCAAAGACCTTCTGCATCTCGACGTTCTTCAGCAGGGCACGATAGCGCTCCTCATGGGCTTTTTCAATCGCGGCAACCGCCTTAAACTGCGCGGCCAGCGTGGTAAAGCCCTCTTCCTCCGCCTCCTTGGCAAAGGTGGCGTACATATCGGTCCACTCGTAGTTCTCGCCCGCCGCGGCGGCAGCGAGGTTCTGTGCGGTATCGCCCAGCTCACCAAGTGCCTTAAACCACATCTTGGCGTGCTCCTTCTCGTTGTCCGCGGTCTTGGTAAAGATAGCCGCGATCTGCTCGTAGCCCTCTTTCTTTGCGACGGAAGCAAAATATGTATACTTGTTTCTGGCCTGAGATTCTCCCGCAAAAGCGGTCATTAAATTCTGCTCGGTTTTGCTGCCTTTCAGTTCCATCGTTTGTATGCTCCTTTTTGTTGAAAAATTATTGTTTTGTTTTTATATCAGTGAAAAGCGGTTGTGTTCGCTTTTTGACTGCACTGTCCTTTTTTGCACAGTTCGGGCAGATACACTGTACCTGCAGTTCGTACGAAAGCACACTCACACCCATTTCCCGTTCGAGCTGCGGTCTGAAATCCTTTAGATTCAGATCAAAAAGCTCTCCGCAGACGGCACAGACCATGTGGTCATGCGGCTCTCCGGCACGGTCGTAGCGCTCCGGCTGGCCCGGCAGAACAATGCGGCGAATCTCGCCCCCGTCGGCCAGAATTCCCAAATTTCGGTATACCGTGCCCAGCGCGATCGCGGGCATGCGTCCGCGCGCTTTTTGAAAAATCTCCTGCGCGGTTGGATGATTGCGGGCTGCGTCGATGATCTCCAGAATAAGCTGTCGCTGTCGAGTCATAACGTCCCTCTCTTTTTAGGAATCATTCCTAAATTTATTTTAATATATCAGATGGAAAAGGAAAAGTCAAGCGAAAAAATTGAAAAATCGGGATTTCCTTGACGGCTTTCAAAAAAAGCGGTAAACTGAAGCGGTATCGATATCGTGAAGGAGGCTCTCTTCCCTATGAATCACTCTGAAAAGACAATGGACAAAATCGTCGCTCTCTGCAAGGACCGCGGCTTTATCTTCGCCGGTTCCGAAATTTACGGCGGTCTCGCGAACACGTGGGACTACGGCCCTCTCGGCGTTGAGCTGAAAAACAACATCAAAAAAGCATGGTGGAAAAAATTCGTGCAGGAAAACCCCTACAACGTCGGTCTGGACGCCGCCATTCTGATGAATCCCCAGACGTGGGTGGCCTCCGGCCATCTGGGCGGTTTCTCCGACCCGCTGATGGACTGCCGCGAGTGCAAAGAGCGCTTCCGCGCGGACAAGCTCATTGAGGCCTACAGCGAAGAGCACGGCATCGACCTCGGCAAGCCGATCGATGCGTTCTCTCAGGCAGAGATGGCCGCTTTTGTCGAGGAGCATCAGATTCCCTGCCCCACCTGCGGCAAGCACAACTTCACCGACATCCGTCAATTCAACCTGATGTTCAAGACCTTCCAGGGCGTGACCGAGGACGCGAAGAACACCGTTTATCTGCGCCCCGAAACCGCACAGGGTATCTTCGTCAACTTCAATAACGTCGCCCGCACCACACGCCGCAAGCTTCCCTTCGGCGTGTGCCAGATCGGAAAGAGCTTCCGCAATGAGATTACCCCCGGCAACTTTACTTTCCGCACGCGTGAATTCGAGCAGATGGAGCTGGAATTCTTCTGCAAGCCCGGCACCGACCTCGAATGGTTCAACTACTGGCGTTCCTTCTGCCACCAGTGGCTGCTCGACCTCGGCATGGAGGATGCCTGCCTGCGCCTGCGCGACCACGACCCGGAGGAGCTGTGCTTCTACTCCAAGGCGACCACTGACTTTGAATATCTCTTCCCGTTCGGCTGGGGCGAGCTTTGGGGCGTCGCGGACCGCACCGATTACGACCTGACGCAGCATCAGAACACTTCCAATAAGGATATGACCTATTTCGACCATGAGACGAACGAGCACTATATCCCCTATGTCGTCGAGCCGTCTCTGGGCGCAGACCGCGTAACGCTGGCTTTTCTGTGTGACGCCTATGACGAGCAGGTCGTCGGTCAGGATAAAAAGGGCAAGGATGACGTGCGCACCGTGCTGCATCTGCATCCCGCCCTCGCGCCCTACAAATGCGCGATTCTTCCTCTTTCGAAAAAGGAAGTTCTCACCGGCCCGGCTCTCGAGCTCTGGCAGCAGCTGTCCAAGGAGTTCATGGTCGATTATGACGAAACCGGATCCATCGGCAAGCGCTACCGCCGCGAAGATGAAATCGGCACGCCCTACTGCGTAACGTTCGACTTCCAGACCGTCGGCGATGAAAACACTCCCGCCGACCACTGCGTAACCATCCGCGAGCGCGACACGATGGAACAGGTGCGCCTGCCCATCGATCAGGTCGCCGCTTATCTGCGTGAAAAAATCATGTTCTGAGAAAAAGGGAGCGATCTGACATGCCTTCTTTCCGCCGCACATGGCTGACGGTCGATCTCGGCCGCCTGTGCCAAAACTATGACGCCGTAAAGGCTGTTTTGCCGGAAGGCTGCGATATTTACGCGGTTCTCAAGGCCAACGCCTACGGACAAGGCGACGTTTCCTGCGCGAAGGCCCTCGCCGCGCACGGGGCACGCCGCTTCGCCATGGCCACCGCACAGGAGGGAGCCGCTCTCCGCGAAGCGGAAATCGAAGGCGAGATTCTGATTCTCTCCTATGTCGGCGCAGAAGATGTTCCCTATCTGCTGCAGCACCGTCTCACCGCCGCCGCTGCATCGGCGGAACACGCCCGTGCACTCAACGACGCCGCGGCACACGCGGGTGCGGTTCTTCCCGTACATCTCAAGCTGAACACCGGCATGAACCGCATCGGTCTCGACTGCGGCACACCAAAACAGCTGGAGGAGATCGCCTCTCTCTACGCTCTGCCGCATCTGCGCTTTGACGGTATTTTTTCTCACTTTTCCTCGTCGGACGACGGCACACCCGGCGCGGAGGATTATTGCAGAAAACAGCTTTGTCGTTTCACAACGGCACTCGATTTTCTCACCGAGCACAAAATCGAGCCCGGCTGCCGCCATATCAGCAACAGCGGCGCTATCGGAAAATACCCCGCCGCCCGCTTTGATGCGGTGCGCTGCGGCGCCCTGCTGGCAGGCTACAATACCGCCGTGGAAGCAGAACCGATCGACGTACTCCCTGCAGCCGAATGGCGCGCCGCCGTCACCTGTGTGCGCACCCTCGCCCCCGGCGAAGCCGTCAGCTACAGCCGCAAGTTCGTTGCAGACCGTCCCACGCGTGCGGCGACCGTCTCCGTGGGCTACGCCGACGGATGGCCCCGCTCCCTGTCAAACGGCGGCACGGTGCTGCTGCACGGCAAACGCGCCCGCATTCTCGGCAACATCTGCATGGACCAGATGATGGTTGATGTCACCGATATCCCCGAGGCAAAGGTCGGCGACGTTGTGGTACTGATCGGACGCGACGGCGCCCTGACGCAGACCGCAGACGACGTCGCAGCCATGGCGGGCTCGTGTATGCACGAGATCATGTCCCGTATCGGCAGCCGCGTCGAGCGCGAATATCTGCCGTAAATTTCCGATATCTAAGAGGTAAGAGAATAATGGAGCTATCCAGAGAAATTGCTGGTAAACTGCTTATTTCTATGTGGAGAAGCTTTTACTATGCCAATAAAAATGCTGAAAACGTGTTCGTCTCTAACGGACTTTCCTTTACTCAGTTCGCCGTTCTTGAACTTCTTTACAACAGGGGCGAATTCACCGTAAAACAGATCACTGAAAAAGTCCTTTCTACCGGCGGCAATATAACCCTTGTTATTCAGAAATTGGAAAAAGACGAACTGATTTCAAGAAAGCCGAACCCGCGAGATAAACGTTCTTATTTTATTGCGATTACGGATAAGGGCAGAGAACTTATGGACGTTGTTTTTCCTGCCGTTATGGATGCCATCGAGAGCTACTTTTCCAGAATAACAAAGGAAGATGCGGAAACCGTTGTAGCCATACTCCGCAAACTTCGCAGATAACGTTTTTTGACTCAAACTGAATACCATATTAAATCGGGAGCTGTTTCCAAAAGGAAACGGCTCCCTTTTGCTTTACAAAAATTAAAAGCCTGTCGGTTTTCCGTGAACCATTCCGTTTTCTATTAATTTCTAATGAAAAAAAGATGCAACAACGGCGAAGCGTATTACCGTGTTTTTCGATAATTCTTCACTCTTTCTGGCATAAAAAAGCTCCCCGGCTTATGCCAAGGAGCTTTGAAATCGCTGAAAAGAAATTATCTCTTGCTGAACTGCGGAGCACGACGTGCTGCCTTGAGACCGTACTTCTTTCTTTCCTTCATTCTCGGGTCACGAGTGAGGAAGCCGGCCTTCTTGAGGATCGGGCGCATCTCATCGGAATGCTGAAGCAGGGCGCGGGAAAGGCCATGGCGGATCGCGCCGGCCTGTCCGGAAACGCCGCCGCCGGTCACGGTGCAGACAACATCGAACTTGCCGAGCGTCTCGGTCAGCACCATCGGCTGACGGACAAGCGCCTTCAGCGTGTCAAGACCAAAATAGTCGTCGATGTCGCGGCCGTTGATCGTGATGGCGCCGCTGCCGGGATAAACTCTGACACGGGCCACGGACTGCTTTCTGCGGCCGGTCCCGTAGTAATAAGCCTTGGTATCGTACATCTCTTATGGCTCCTTTCTTATTCGTTCCACAGGGTGGGCTGCTGGGCTTCGTGCTTATGCTCGGCTCCCTGATAGATACGAACGCGGGTCAGAGCGGTGCGGCCAAGCGTATTGTCCGGAACCATGCCCTTGATGGCGAGCATCATGGCCTTCTCGGGGTTGTTCTTCATGAGGGTAGCGTACTTGACTTCCTTCATATTGCCGATCCAGCCGGTGTGATGACGGTAATATTTCTTTTCGAGCTTATTGCCCGTCAAAACGGCCTTTTCCGCGTTGATGATAATCACGTGGTCGCCGCAGTCGACATTGGGAGTGAAAACGGGCTTGTGCTTGCCGCGCAGAAGAACGGCGGCCGTGGCGGCAGTGTGGCCGAGCGGCTTGCCGGCGGCGTCGAGGACGTACCAGCTGCGCTTGACTTCGTCTGCCTTCGGAAGAAAGGTGGACATATCTTGAGTTACCTCCATTATAGATTGACGTCTTTTCGTCGGATTACTTTTTCTATTATACCGATTTTAGTTTTGTTGTCAACCGTTATTTTAAGTTATCATCCCATTATCCCGGCTTTTCTCTCGATTTCTCTCGATTTCTCTTTGTTTTTCATTCTTCATTTTATTTTTTAAAGAATGGGCGGTACACGGATTGAACTTTTATCGCTCCCGCCGCAGTCTCGGTATTGCGCGCACGGCACCAAAAAAGCCGAAAGCAAAAGCTTTCGGCTTTTAAAGAGGAAGGGCGCAGCCCTCTTCTCAGCGGAATTTCACCGCCGTACCATAGGCGATCACCTCGGCGGCCCCGGACATGACCGCGGACGACGCATAGCGGATATTGACGACTGCATCGGCTCCCAGCGTCTCCGCCTCGGCAGTCATACGCTTCGTCGCAAGGGCGCGGGCTTCGTTCATCATTTCAGTATACGCCTTTAATTCGCCTCCGACCAGCGTTTTGAAGCTCTGTGTGATGTCCTTCCCAACATTCTTGGTCTGAATAGTACTGCCTTTGACCAGACCAAGCATCTCCAGCTCCTTGCCCGTGATGTAATCAGTATTGACTAAGATCATCTTCTTCACCGCTCCTGATTTCTCTGATGCGCTGAACGAGCATCCCCACGCTTACACCCAACAGTGCGAGCGCAGCGGCTCCCAGCAAAACTTTGCCGATGCAGGGCATCGGCCCGAACAAAATCACAGCCAAATAAAACAGCAGGTATCCCGCTGTGATAATCGTCACCACAATGGGCGCGATCATCTTCTTTGTATGCAGCTTCATCGAAAAAACTCCCGCCTCCGCATCTGAAATGACGAGCCGGCGCCCATTCGCCGTTCTTTGTATCATTTTAACATATTCAATCAGAAAAAAACAGCCGTATTTTTTCGTTTCGGTGTCCAAGCAAAACGCCTCGTCCGCGAAGCGCCTTTCGCGGCAAAGCAGAAACCGGCTTCGTTTGTGAAAAACGAAACCGGCTTTTCTAATTTCCCCAAATACAGCTGTGAAAAATCTTTTTTGTTTTGCTGCGGTAAATCCTTACGCCTTCGGCTCCGGAATATATCCGCAGGCGGCGAAATGCCGCAGATAGCTTCTGAGCAGAGTACGGTCAACCGGCGGGCAGAGCACACCGCTCCCCTTCAGCAGTGCGTCGGCGTTATCGGTGCGGTACAGCGGCTGGTCGCAGCTATACCGTTCCATCAGGCCCGCCCCCGTCCCTCTGTCCGTAAACAGGCACGACAGAATACGAAGCACGTTGTCGGTCGGGCAGGCGGCCAGCCGTGCGCACCACACATCATAAGGCAGCGGCTCGGCTTCATAGCCCAGTTCCCGCATGGTACGGGCAATTTCCTGTTGGCTCATCAGCGTGCGGTTCAGCAGGTTAAAGGCTTTCCCCACACAGGCCGACTGAAATGCGATGGCCGTGACGGCATCCGCGACAAAATCCACCGGCGTCAGATGCAGCTTGACGTCGACGTCCGGCGTGCATCCCATCTGAATACAGCCGACAAGCGAGCGGCTCACAAGATCTTCAAGCTTCCACACACCCGTTTCGAGTGTGCCGGTAATATCGCCCGGACGGTAAACCGCCGTGCGCAGCCCGCGCTTTCGCGCAATGGCGACAAGATGCTCCGCGACCCATTTCGTCTCCGAATAGCCGAGAAAATATCCCTCCGGCGAGAGGAGCGGGTCGTCCTCGGGGGCGTCTTTTCCAAAATGGCTCGGATTATCGTAAACGCTGTACGACGAAATGTAGTGGTAGTACTTTGCACGTCCCTCACAGGCAAATCGCAGCGTCTCGGCCGTGCCGCCGACGTTCGCAGGCTTCATTCTCTCGTAGGGATAGACAAAGTTGAGCAGCGCACCGTTATGAATGACAAGATCGCATTCCTGCGTCAAACGCCGCCAATCCTCTTCGGAAAGGCCGAGGCGGGGCAGCGTCAGATCCCCGGTGACAATTTCGAGAAAAGGCCGATACTCTTCCTGCCAGATGCCGTAGCTTTCCATATTTTTTACGATGCGCGCCATTTCCTCCTCAGGCGAAGCGGCACGCACATGGCATACGACGTGAATCCCCTTCTCACGCCGTCCCATCAGAGAACGAATCAGATACGCTCCCAAAAATCCCGTTCCGCCGGTTAAAAACACCTTGTGACATTCCTCGGGTGCGCAGAGATATTCCTTTTCCGGGCGAATTGTCTCGTCAAGCACACACTCCGCGGCAAGATCGACGAAATGCTCCTGCGTTTCTCCGCGCAGAAATCGCCCCAGATATCCGGCAATGCCCGCCACAGTGGGATCCACAGCAATCTCGCGAAGATCGGTCTCGCGGCCGATGCTCTGTTCCACGCCGCACACCAGCTCCATCAGACGCAGGGAGTCTCCTCCCAGCTCCAAAAAGCTCTCGTCGTCGCCGAAAGACGCCGTCGGAAGCAGCTTTTGAAACGCTGTTCTCACCAACGTGCGCAGCTCCTCATCGCTCGCATCGGGCGAAACGGCAGACAGCTCTGGCAGTTCTGTTTCGGCAGGTGGGGTCCCTTTTGTGCAAAAGAGCGTTTGAAGCGTTCCTTTTTCGTAACGGCTGCGCGTCTCCAGCGTTTTGATCTTGCGGTTGTCGGTGCGCGGCAGTGTGCCGCGGCGGACAAAGACAATATCCGAGAAGGAGAAGCCCATCGCTTTTGCGACAATGCGGTTGATCTGAGAAGCGAGCACGGAGAATCCCGCTTTTTCATCGCATTCCGCGCAGAGCACCGCCTGCTCTCCTTCCTTGCCCAAAACAGAAAACACGCCGACCGCCTCAAGCGAAGCGCCCATCCCCTGTTCTGCCAAAAGCAGCGCGATGTCGCCCGGGAAAATATTCTTTCCGTTCAGAATCAGCATCTCTTTGGCGCGGCCGGTCAAATACAGACAGCCGTCGTACATCACGCCCATATCTCCGGTACGGTAGTATTCACCGGGGAGCCCCTCGATCACGGTATGAAAACGCTCGCTTTCCTTCGGGTTCTCCCAGTAGCCGCAGCAAACGCCGCTGCCCTGCAGGCAGACCTCGCCGATCTCATCCGGCTCGCAGAGAGTGCCGTCGGCCCGGATAACCGCGATGCGGATGTCGCCCGCGGGACGGCCGACGCTGACAATCTCCTTGCCGGGACCTTTTACAGGAACAAAGCGTCCCTCGCGGTACGCCTCGGGAGAAACCGTCACCGCCCGATAATCACGGCTCGCAAGGGTCGCGACGCACACACATTCCGACAAGCCGTAGCCCGGCGCAAAAGCATTGTGCGGCAGCGAAAAGCGTGAGCAGAACTGATCGACCGTACGCGCGTTGACAAATTCCGAACCGTTGATCAGGTGCGTCACATGCGACAAATCGTAGGCGGCGGCTTTCTGCGGCGTAATCAAACGCGCAATCGCATCGTAGGCCGAATTCGGCGCGGCAGTCACGTTGACCCTGCAATCCGCTAAAACACGCGGCCAAATCTCCGGCCGCTGCAAAAACTGCAGCGTCGGAATAAAATACGACGTGCCTTTTTTGGGAAGCAGCGGAATGAAAATTGCCACCACAAGACCGATATTGTGATAAAACGGCACCCATGAGGCAAGATTGTTTTCCTCCATTCCGACAAAGTGAAAGATCTCGTCGCACAGTTCAAAGCAGGCCGTCAGATTTCCATAGGACACCATGACGCCCTTCGGCTCGGAAGTAGAGCCGGAGGTATACTGCAGATAGACGATATCCTTCGGAGAAAAGGTATGAAAGCAGTCTCCTTTTTCCCTGCGTGCGGGAATACGGTCGGTATACACGCGCCGCAGCGTCACCGCCTGCAGAAAAGCTTTTTTGACGAGCTCGCTCTTGGCTTTTCCGTCAGAACCGGCTTCCAGCTCGGCGTTGGAAATCAAAAACTTTGCCCGGCAGGACTTGAGCACGGAAATAAACCGCGCGATTTTTCCCTCGTCGATGGGCGGCGGAAGCACCGTGAAAATCACCCCTGCCAGCATACATCCGTACACGGCAAACACGGTTCCCTTGTCCTGCATGGAAAAAATCACCGCGCGGTCGCCCGGCTTCGCGCCGCGGCGGCGAAGCTCCGCCGCTATATCGCAGGCACGTTCGTACAGTTCTCCTACCGTGACGCGGTCGTGTAAAAATGGCTCAACAGAGCAGTCAAGGAAATCGTAAACGACCCGGTCCGGCATATTTTCCGCGTCACTGCGGAGCTTTTCAAGAAGTCCCTGCATAGAAAAAGGCATCCTTTCGTGTATTTTCAGAAAAAAGCCGGGGCCCCGGCGGGACCCCGGCCAAAGAAAGGAAACTGACAATTTTTTCAGCCAGCGGCGCGGTGTCTGAAAGCAGACAGGCTGCGGACTCACCGGCTTGTTCAGCCGAGCATTTCGAAGAGCTTTTCTTCGATGTAAGGACCCCACCACTCAAGATAACCCTTCTTGGTGGGATGGATCGCGTCGCTCATGTAGGCACGCCACAGCTCGTCGCCGGTCGTGACGTTCTCATACATTACATCGTTGTGCCACAGGTCAAGGAAGGAGAAGTCGTCGCCCCATTTTTCGTCGAGCTCATGGCACTTCTCGATCATTTCCTGATAAATCGTGGCGTTCTGTCCGCCGGAGTAGGTCATTTCATCCTCAAACTGCGTACCGCCGATCACGAGAACACGGGCGCCCCAGGTTTCCTTGGCGTAGAGGATGATGGCCTGCAGAGAGCCCATCGTGGTGGTTTCGTCAAAATCAGAGAGTGCAAAGCCTTCGCCGGGCTCGCCGATGACACACTGGCCCTTGGCGTCGTTGGTGGAAAGCTGCACCACAACCAAGTCAACCTGAGGATCGGTGGTTTTGTCATGCTTTCTCAAACGATTGATATAAGAGCTGTCGGCACTGATGCTGCCGCCGGCGCCGCCGCCGACTTCGCCGTCGATCGTAGCGATAAACGTTCCGCCCTGTACCTCGATGGTGGAGGTGGTACCGTCAAGCGCGTCGATATAAAGCGCGGGAGAGGTCTTTCCGGAGCCGAAGCCCTGGAACACGGAGGAACCAAGCCAGAGCAGGTGTTTGCCTTCGATCGTGCTGGCGGGATTCGCCGCGACGTTTTCGGGGTTGTACTTATCGCTGTTGCCTTCGTTCTTCAGACCGGTAACGGTGACAAGCTGCTGCACGGTGCTGCCGCCGATGATGATAAGAATCGCAAGCAGCGCAACCAGCACTCTGACAATGGTCTTCTTCACGATACGGCTGCTCTTCTGCTTTGCAACCGCCTCGGCGGTCACAGCGGGCTCAACGGCCGCGCGGGCGGGAATCGTCTTACCCTGGGCAACGCTGGCAAGCGCGGCCTCGATCACGGGCGTCCAGACCTGATAACCCTTCTTGGTGGGATGAATCTGGTCGTTCATATTGGAATGCTTTTTGTTTTCCTTAGAGTTCAGTTCTCTGTCGTTCCAGAGATCGATCACCTGAACGGACCATTTCTTCGCGATCTTATGAAGCGCATCCACCATGTTCTTGTACTCGGGAGATGCATATTCCGGGTTGGTGTAGAACACCACGGGGCAGTTCCAAGTCTTCTTCGCGTAGGCGATAATGTACTCAATGGCGCCGCAGACGGTCTTGGTATCAAAACCCGCAAGCTCGGCGCCCTCGGAGACCTTGCCGAGCGGCAGCTTCTTGGTCGCATCGTTGGTAGAAAGCTGGCAGACAAACACATCGCAGGGGGTCTTTGCATCGATGTTCTTAAGACGGCTGACATAAGACTTGGGGCCGTTGTCCACAAGGGTCGTGCCGGAGACGGCTTCCTTCACGCAGGAAGCGCCTGTGCGGACTGCGATCATGTCCACAAAGGACTTTCCGTAAGCCGCAAAGCCCTTGGTCACGGAAGAACCAAGGAAAATAAGGCTCTTGCCCTTGAGGGGGCTGCCGCTGTTCTTGCTCATCTTGTCGGGATTATACTTGGAAGTATTGCCCAAATTGAGCAGACCCAGCAGACGAACCACGAAAATCGCAGCAAGCACCAGAAGTACAATCACCGCGATCTGCAGGCCGTACATCATGACACCGCTGGTGCAGTACTCTTTGCAGACCTGCTTGGAAACGTTCAGTGCGGAAGCGACCGCTTTAAAAATCGGGTCAAGCACCGGAGAGTAGAAAATTGCACGCCAGAAACTAAGCATATTTTCCTCCTTTATTTTGCCGCCGCAGCGGCAGTCGCCCCTCTTGCGGGAGGCATTTCTTTTTTTCGGCGGGCATCCGCCAAACTTTGCATAGCCTTCATAAATTTACTGGTTGGCCAACCAATTTACTGCAATATACTCTCTTTTTTGACCTCTGTCAACTAATTTTTTCGATATTTTACACAATGCTATAAATCAACGAGAAAAATATGTGCATTTAGTATAAAAATTCGAATACTTTTTTAATTGATGCCATACAAACGAGAAAATAAAGCGGATTGACTGCAATGAATGGTTCTCTGCTCGGCGGCTTTCAAAAAAAAAAAGCGTCTTTTTTTTGCATACCATCCGATGCAAAAGAAACGGAAATCTTAAAAAGCAGTGCTTTAATGCGATTTTTTCAGAATGTTCTCCATGTGCTTTTCTTTGATTCTGTGTTTCAAAAAGCGCAAAAATTGATTGATCGACCAATCAATTTTGTGCACTCTATTTTTCTCCAAGAATTCGGCTTAACTGTCGTTCAAATACAGGAGTCCACCATTCCAGATACCCTGCTTTCGTCGGATGAACACCGTCGTTGCGATAAAGAGCCGTCTGCTCCGGCGTAAGGCTGTTGACCCGGCTGCTGTGCCACAGGTCAATCATTTCAATGTCCCATTTTTCCGTCAGCTCCACAAGCTGGTTGACCAGCTTATGATAACGGGGATTATCATAACGTGCCGTCGTATAGAATACAATCGGGCAGTCCCATGTCTTTTTTGCAAAAGCTATCACCGCCTCCATTCCCCCTACGGCCGTTCTTACATCAAAATCGGCCGGATCAAAGGAATTGCTGATCTGCCCCAGTTCGCTCTGAAAAGTGGCGTCGTTGGTAGAAAGCTGACACAAAAAGCAGTCGATTTTTTGATTGACCGCGGGATGGCGCTTCAAGCGCTTCAAATAAGAGCGTCCGCCCCGGTCGGCAAGAGTTGTCGCGGATACAGCCTCTTTTATCATGATGCATCCGTCTATTTTCGCAAGATAATCTACAAATGAAATGCCGCCGGACGCCAGCCCTTTTGTAACGGACGAACCGAGGCAGAAAATAATCTTTCCCCGAAGAGGACTGTCCGGATGACTCTCTGAAACATTCTGCAGGTTGTAGCGTGCCGCATTTCCCGGACGGAACGCGCCGCTCAGCCTCAGCCAGACGCACAGGCCGATACACGCCGCCAAAAAAAGAAGCAGGAAAAGGGGCTTCATTTTTCTTCACTCCTGTGTTATGATAAATAAGAACATCTTTGCGGGCCGTCTGTTGGTTGGCTGCACAAACAATATTCTCATTTTATGTAAACATATTTTTTCGTCCTTGTCAATCAATCTCCCGCAAAGCATGAACAATTCCCTTAGGAGATGTACACACCATGGGCAGACCCTCCCTTACCGAGCAGCGCCGCATCGAGATCTGCCGCGCGCTGCAGATCTGTATGATGGAAAAAGGCTCCTACGAGGCCACCTCCGTCAAAGATATCGCTCAGAAGGGCGGTATGGCCGCCGGGCTGATTCACCATTATTTTACCAGCAAGGATGAAATCCTTCTCACCACGGCGGATATCGCGCTTCTCTCCGTTCAGAACTCTCTCGACGATCTGCTGCACACCCGTAATATAGAGCGCAGACGAGATAAGCTTCACGAGCTTCTTCACGATGAAGCCCAGAGCCGTTTTCTTCTGATGCTTTACTCGCTGGCACTGTCGATGCCCGCCATTCGGGAGCTGATTCTTTCCAAGCATCACGAGCTGGAGGATGCACTCACCGCTCGTCTGCGGCGCAGCCGCACCTTTACGGGGGATCCCGCGCAGAAGGCGGGAGAGCTGATGTTCCTTTTAGAGGCGGCCGTCCTTCAATCGGCTCTTTCGGAAAACAACCGTGCGGACCGCCTGCTCGCCGATCTGTTAGAGCAGCTTTTCCCCTCCGTATCTGACGCATAAGAATGCAAAAAAGCACCCGCCCCTCCAGATTCGGAGAGCGCGGGTGCTTTTTATATCGGCAAATCTCTTATTTCTTAAGCGGGGCGAACCACCATGCGCCGGATATCTCCGTCGTCGCTGAAATCCTGAATCGTGGCGACCGCACGCATATGGTAGTTGTTATAAACAGCATAATAGTACACTTGTGTATCGCTGACAATGACAGGGTCAAAAATCTCAAACTTGCGGAAAATAAAACGGTTGCGGAAGAACATATCGATCGCCTTGGCGCCATAAGCACTGATCTGGGGCTGTCCGGCGTCCTTCGGGCAGTAATCTACAAAAATAGCGTCCTCAGAGAACAGCCGGCTGAGAGCCTTGGAATCCTTAGACAGCATAGCGTTTACGTACTGCTTAATCAAAGTCATGTCACTTCCCTCCCTCAATAAACCTTTTCCGAGTTCAGCAGCGCGTCCGTGCCGCCGTCCACGAACATAATATTTCCGTTGACCCCGTGGGCCATGGGCGACGAAAGAAATACGATCACATTGGAGATATCCTCCGGCACCATCAATTCATCCGTCCCGTAATTGATCGGAATAGGCAGTGCGTCCAAGGCCGCCTTTGCCCGGTCTCCCATAGTAGCGGTCATAGGAGTGGCCACATTTCCGGGTGCGACGGCGTTGATGCGCACACCATCTGCCGCCCAGGAAGCGGAAACGCGGCGTACCCAGCGGGCCAGCGCATATTTTGTGGTGACATAAATACTGTTTCCCACCGTCAGATCACTTGCGTCAAACTTATCCACCACAGACAGGATCCGTTCTTCATTGACATATTTCATCTGACTGTAATTGAGCATATCTACCAGATCAATCCGGGCCGCTCCCTGAGAGATCGTGTTGGAGGATGTGACTACGCAGCTGCCTTTTTTCTTTCTCAGCAGATCAAACAAGCCCTGCGCAAGGTTAGTGGTGCCGAAGTAGTTCAGGCTTACAATCAGTCTCAGATTTCCGCAGGCGCCGGATACTCCCGCGTGGCAGCACAAGCCGTCCAAGCCTTCCGGATATCTCTCGTGAAGAACTCGAAGAGCTTCTCTTCTGCCCTCCCGTTCGGCCAGATTTACACAGATGTCGCCGTCCTTCAGATCGATGTTCACAACCTCGTGGCCCTGCTCGCGCAGAATCTCCAAGGTCTTTTTGCCGATTCCGCTCGAGCCGCCGGTTACTACGTAGATTCCCATATCCAATATTCTCCTTCCCGTCAATTCTATAAGTCAAGCCTAAAAACGAAGTCTTCGTTTCAAAGGGTTATTATAATAATAGATATGATGTATCGAAATGTCAACCACCGTTTTTATTTTAACAAAAAACGGCGTAACAAAGCCAAAAATTGATAAAAATATATCAAGGCCAAGAGACCTGTTTTCTTTTGAAAACATAAAAAGCGGTATTTTTCTTCTCTTGATCTTTCAGAAGAAAAATGCCGCTTTTAACAGGAGCAGGTTGTTACAGTTCCACCGTATCGCTCATTTTACAGGTGACGCGCCTTTGTCTTTGAGAGCGCGCCGCCCCTCCAATCGTGGGCACCGCGCCCAGCAGCGCAAAAATGTACACCGGCGCCAGATTTCCGTAATACATGCCGGAATCCAAATATTCCTCGGCCACCAGATCCGGAATTGCGCGGAAAGCCGAGAAAATATCCACCTCAAAATATTGCGCTACAGAAATCGCCCAGTCCATCCGGTTTCCGATATACGCCATCACCAGAATCATTGCAATGCTGATCACAATGCCTTTTTTCGTCAAGCGCCCTCCCAGCAGCTCATATCCTTTCATGGTGCACACCGCAGCCACAACGCCGGAGAGCGCCGCCACATATCCAAGCTGGCCGAAGATCACTATTGCCGCCGCGCCAAGCAGAGATCCCAAAAAGGCACCCACAAAGCCTCCGATCATATTTTCGCTTTTTCGATCTTTTTCCTGCTGTTCTAAATCCAGCGCTCCGCTGCGGGAGGCAAAGCACGACGGACAAAGAAGAGAGACGGCTCCCGCGACACAGCAGGCGTCCGCATCCTGTACGGCGCCGCAGTCCTGACAGCAGTCGGAAAGCCCATTTTGACGCAGATAGGCTGTCAGCGCCTCAAGCCCTTCGCGGAGATTTTCCATCGTCTTCCTTTTCGTCATGCCGCAGCAGATTCCGTAGCTCGCGTGAAAGCGCTGTACCGTGCATACTCTCAAAGCCTTTGACGTCTTCACCGCATTTTTTAAAAGCTTTGCATCCGGAATCTCCCCGTCTCTGCAGACGGACACATGTACAAACGGCTGGCAGTTATTCTGCCGGGAGATCGTGACCACAACCATATACCCGCCGCAGACCCCGAATAGTGTTTCCGCCTGAGAATCAACTTTGAGCCCGCTCCCTCTGCTTCATTGCGTGCGCCAGTTTTTGGCTTTTAATATACCTCTCTTCGACGGATTTGCAAATAGAAAGGATTTCTCCGATTAAAACGTCTCTCGCAAAAGAACTTTTCTCCCGCCTTGTCATCCGAGCGCAAACACATTATAATGGAATGGTTAAAAACAAAGAGAAGGTATGGACGATATGGCGACAACAAAACAAACCGCCCTGCGCTGGAACCTGTCGGAGCGCCGCGTAGCCGAGCTGTGCGCGGCCGGCTGTGTTCCCGGGGCTCAAAAGACAGGCCGTGTCTGGGCGATTCCAAAAGACGCACAGAAGCCCGCCGGTACTCGAACGCTGCGCCGTCCTTTTCTTTCTCAGACGGACCGCGCCCTGCTTCAGCGTCTGCGCGCTCTTCCGCCGGGTTATTGGGATTTTAAAAATTCGGATACGCGAGAGCTGACACACGGCATTCACAGCTATCCGGCCGTAATGGTATACCCAATCAGCCGAAGCATCCTTTCAATTGTCGGCAGCCTTCGCCCGGTCGAGGCGCTTTTAGATCCTTTTTCCGGTTCCGGAACCGTACTCGTCGAAGGAATGCTGGCGGGAATTCCCCGCATTTACGGAAACGATCTCAACCCCCTTGCACAGCTGATCGGTCGGGTCAGGACCCGTCTGATTCCACCCGAAAAACTTCGGGAAGCCTGCATACGGCTTTTTAAATCCGCGGATAAGGCATATTCTCTTCATGCCGATGAGCTTGGCGCCGTCGATTCCTACATCGAAACCGTCCTCGGCTTGGATTTGAGCGCACGCAGCGGCTGGGGCGACGAGGCTCCGAAGCATCTCGAATGCTTTTTGAAAAGCAGACAAAGCGATCTGCGGATTCCTTCGTTTAAAAATATCGGTTACTGGTACCGTCCGCGTGTAATTTTAGAGCTTTCCCTTCTGCGCAGCTGCATCCGCGAAATGCCGGACGGTGCGGAGCGGGACTTTTTCTGGGCCGCTTTCAGCGAAACCGCACGTATCGTCTCAAACCGCCGCAGCGGAGAGTTTAAAATGTTCCGCATTCCAAACGAAAAAATTAACAGCTATCGCCCCGACACTCTTTCCGAATTCAAAAAACTTGTCAGTCAAAACTGTACAAAGATGAATGAAATGCATACCGCCTGTCCGAATGGCCCTTGTGTATTCATCGGCGCGGAAAATGCAGCGGTGCTCGACGGTGTTCCCGATGAAAGTATCGATCTGATGATTACCTCTCCCCCCTACGGCGACAGCAGAACAACGGTCGCCTACGGAGAATTCAGCCGGCTCTCCCTGCAGTGGCTGGAACTCAAAGACGCCAGAGCCGAAGAGGTGTCTGCTCTGGATCGGCGCCTGATGGGCGGACAGAAATACCGAGGCATCCTTCAATACGATCTGGGCAGCCCCACCCTGCAGGAGGCT
Source organism: uncultured Oscillospiraceae bacterium (assembly GCA_934232845.1). Taxonomy (GTDB): domain Bacteria; phylum Bacillota; class Clostridia; order Oscillospirales; family Ruminococcaceae; genus Yanshouia. The sequence continues at coordinate 2,962 of CAKQGD010000025.1, read as the reverse complement.
CTCCTGCGAATCATGGAGGCGGATTCTGCCCGCGCAGGAGACGTATTCAGCTTTTATCAGGATCTCGACAGCTGCATCGCCGCCATCTCGTCGAAAATGCGCCCCGGCGGCTATCAGTTTTGGGTCGTCGGCAACCGCACCGTAAAACTGCAGACGCTGCATACCGACGTCATCCTCGCCGAGCTGGCTCAAAAGTACGGACTTGCCCGCCTTCTCACAATTGACAGAAACATCCCGAACAAAACGATGCCTCTGCGCAATTCTCCCACAAACGAAGCGGGGAAAGTCGTTCCCACCATGACAAACGAGCATATTGTCGTGTTCAAAAAGCTTCCCCGAAATGAAATGTGAACGGCAGTTTTTTCTGTATCCTGCAAAGAGCCCCCGACGCGGTTTTCTCCGTGCGGGGGCTCTTTTCATATATCTGATATGGTTCTTCGTTTTTGAAAATTATTCTTCAAAAAACGCATTGATGTCGTCAACCACGGTGTCAAGAGTGCTCACCAGAGGATTGTCCGAAGACGGCTTTGCAAGATACGATTTGTCAAAAAAGCCGAACATTCCTCTGATCTGCGGCTGAGCAATTTCCCCATACAAATCCGCCGTGATAAAACAGGTAAGCACCGGACGTTCCCGTTCATACGAAAGCTGATATTTTGTCGCCGGGCAAGCCGGATTTCCCTCTCGGTATATGCAGGGAGAAGCGGCAAGGTCCGATAGAATCTTCCATTTATAGGTCTGTCCCGCGCGCTCTCTGCAGGAGGTTTTACAGGAAAAGTTCAGAATCGGAGATTCCCCTTTTGAGGGGCAGTATACCAAAACATCGCAGTCCGGTTTCTGCACCTCGTCCCCCACATGAATCGCCGCATAGCGGTTCAACAGACGGTTCTTCTCCTCCCCATTCTGCACAACCGTCACCGGAACCCGAATAAAACCTTCCAGCACGTTTTTGGCAAGCACATAGGCGACCATCTGCTGAAAAAGATTTCCGGCGACAGATTTTCTTGCTTGAGAGGCATCGTGAATCTTTCCATCCGCAATACGCTGCCGAATCACACCCTCCGCGCCGCTCTCCGCCTCGCGAAGCACATCGTGAAGGTGAGAAAGGACCTTTTTCCACGCACAGGGCTCTCCTTCTTTTTCCAGATCCCGCACTTTTTTCTCCAGTGCCGGCAAAACAGCCCGAAAATAATTCCCCCGCTTCAGCCGGGCGATCAGTTCTCTGCAGCTTTTTTCGATTGCTTCCTCCATAAAACTCCCCTTCTTTCACTTCCAAACGGCGGCCTTGGCGGCAGATTGCGTTTTCTCTCCGGCCGCTTCTTCACACAATTATACAAAAGAAAGGGCAGCATTGTCCAGAGAGCGATTTTTCTTTGCCGCGCATAAGATATCATATCTTTGATAAAACGGAGGACTGCAGCATGATAAACGACGGTGCAGACGGCAGACGTCTTCTCACGGCGCTGTATCTGAAACCTCAAGCCCGGGCCCGGATTTTCGGGAACTCTAATCATTCCCGGATTTTCGGAACCGCACGATTTTACCAGACGGATCAAGGTGTACTGACTGCCGTCGAGGTTTCGGGGCTCCCCTCACCGGAGGAAAACTGCCAAAGCCCCATATTTGCCCTGCACATCCATGCGGGCGCCTCATGCAGCGGTGACGCACAGGACCCGTTTCGCGGCGCAGCGGCGCACTACGACCCGGACAGCTGTCCCCATCCGTACCACGCCGGGGACCTGCCCCCGCTGTTCGGCAGCCACGGCTATGCCCTCTCCGTCTTTCTCACAGACAGATTTACCGTGCGGGAGATTATAGGAAAGACCATTATTATTCATGAAAAGCCCGACGATTTTTCCACGCAGCCCTCGGGCGCAGCCGGAGAGAAAATTGCCTGCGGCGAGATCGTCGCGGTCTCTGTGCTCTGAAAATTCTGACCAGAGTTTTCTTACTGTAAAGAAAGCGTCTTTTGCAGAAGAGATTTTTTGGCAGGAGACGCTCTCTTTATTTTTTAAAAGTTTAAAAAGACCGTCACGTTTAAAAGAATCGCTTTTTTCTTTTCATCCCCTGATCATGCGCGGCGATTTTAAACAGACTTTTATCCGCCCGCAAAGAGGCGGCAGCTTAGCTCACCCCCGGTTTTCAAAGAGTCCCTGCAAAAGCGCCGTCTTTCATCGTTTTCGTGCCTTCAGACCAGCTGTCCGGGCAGTTTCATTTTTTCCTTGTACGGAAAACGGGCATCAAAGGCCTCTGCATCCGCTTCCTTCACAAAGTAGCCCTCCGGATCCTTGTAGGTACCTGTGACGCCGGCCAAGAAGCCCGGTTTGAGCTCACAAAGCAGAAAGTAGGGCACCTTCGCATCACGGGGCTCGGCAAAGTAGTGGATGCCGCGGGTCGATGCCACCACAAAACCGGATTTTCCGTAAAAATCAATGTTTCCGGTGATAAGCAGCGCTCCCGCGTCGAGCCGGGCCGCTGCCTTCATGGAATGACGGAGCAAAATGGTACCGTAACCCTTACGCTTATATTCCGGCGCAATACTGATGGGGCCAAAGGTCATGGCGGGAATCACGCGGCCGTCGTCGGCATGAATTTCAGAACGCATATACATCACATGGCCGATAAGTTTTCCGTCTTTCTCCATCACGAAGTCCAGCTCCGGCACGAAGGCGGGATCGTCTCGAAGAACGTGCAGAACATAGTGCTCCGTGCAGCCGGGACGGTAGACATTCCAAAAGGCTTCACGGGTCAGGTTTTCCGCCTCGCGGTAGTCAGCGGGCGTTTCCAGACGGATCATGATATCGTTGCTCATAACAGCTCCTCACCTTGTTTTTTGAGAACGGAATTTATGAAAACGCAAGCCGAGGCGTTGGCCCCGGCTTGCGTTTTAACTATGGATGAAGTTTTTCATGGCAGCGTTCACGTCTTGCAGCTTGCCAAGTCCCTGCACCGCCAGCAGCGG
>CAKQGD010000024.1 GCA_934232845.1 uncultured Oscillospiraceae bacterium | reverse complement strand
CCTCTGAGGAGTATGCCTTTCGCGTGCCGTATCTGACGGCGGCCTACAATGGTCTGCTTTCTGTGCTCGGAGAACAAAACGCCCCGTCAAGAAGGCGGGTGTACGCCGTATGAAAAGATGCTTTTCGCCTCTTTTGCATCGTTCGGCACTGACCCGCGCGGTGAGTGCCCCGTCGATCCGTCTTGAGGCTTCGCGGACCTTTCGCGGGTGTGATCTCTGTCACACCCCGATGAATGTGGACAAAAGCAGGGCATGCGACGCGGTCAACATGATCCGCGATGAAATCGGACAGGTGCGAAAGCGCATGGGCTGGCACACGACGGCGTCATACGCCTCGCGCATCAACGGTGCGTTTTCCTTTGACGGACAGCAGTTTATCCATGCGGGAACGGGGCTGTATCTGGGGCAGACAAAAATCGGAGATTTGGCGGATGCGTTTTCAAAGGGTTGGACACTTGGAGGAAAGCTCTATCTGATCGACGGCGAAATGCTTCGCGTTCTGACAAAGCAGACGGGAGAAGACGGCTCGGTTTTCTATACGCTGTCGGCGGTGCAGGACGCGGCCTATGTTCCCACGGTGATTCTGTCGAGAAATCCCGATGGAGAGGGGACGGCCTACGAGGACTATAACCTGCTTGGCGCGGGATTTATCAATAGTTTTCTCGGCGTTTCGGGAAAGACCGTTTACCAGCTGACTGACGACGATCTTGACGAGACGGCCGTGACCGCGCAGGTGAGAACCGCCGCAGATACATGGACGGATCAGATTGAGGGGACGGATTTTTCGGTAAACCGACAGACAGGTACGGTGACCTTTTCCGCTGCACCGGGAGAATCCCCCGTGCTTGGCGAGGACAATGTGCGCATCACAGCCTATAAGACGCGTGAGGGCTATGCCGGCCGCATCAACCATTGTACGGTATCCGTGCTTTTCGGCGTGAACGGCGCCGCCGACCGGCTGTTTCTTTCGGGAAATGCCGATTCTCCCAACCGCGACTGGCACTCGGCTGTGAATGATCCGACGATGTTCGGCGATACCTGTTATTCGGTACTGGGGCTGGATTCTTCGGCAGTGGTGGGCTACTCGGTGGTGTCGGACTGCATCGCGGCGCACAAGGATGCGGCGGAGGACGGCAGAAATATCATTCTGCGGCGCGGCACGCTCGGCGATACGGGAGAAGCGGAGTTTCCGATTGTCGCCGCATTGCAGGGGGAGAGCGACATAGCTCCCCATGCGCACGCTTATCTGGGAGCGGAGCCGCTGTTTCTGACGGCAAGAGGCGTGTATGCGATTACCTCTGCCGATGTTACGGGTGAAAAGTACAGTCAGTCGCGCAGCGCACTTCTTGATTCCAAACTGACGCGGGAGCAAAATTTGAAAGATGCGGCTGCCTGCATCTGGAATGACTTTTACCTCCTCTGTGTGAACGGGCGTGTATATGCGCTGGATTCTTTGCAGAAGACTTATCTGCCGGATGAGCCGTATTCCTCTTACCAGTATGAAGGATATGTGTTGGATCATATTCCGGCCCGCGTCATGTGGAACGCGGGCGATAAGCTCTGCTTTGGTACTGCGGACGGAAAGGTGGCGGAATTCTATACCGATAAGACGGATCCCGCATCCTACAACGATGACGGAGAAGCGATCCATGCCTGCTGGTGCACGCCCTACTACACCGGACGGGTGCGCCATCAGCGCAAGCGTTTCTCATACCTGTCGGCAACGCTCGCACCGCATCCGGTCACTTCCGTGTCGGTTTGGGCGGAAAAGAACGGCGTGTTTCAAAAGCTGTTTGAGGATAATACAAACGCACGGTACTTTACTTTTGACTATCTCAATTTTGCAAAGCTGACGTTTTCCACAGACCGTTCTCCGCGCTGTATCCGTCGAAAAATTGACGTCGGAATTGTGGATAAGACAAGGTTTCGTCTGGAAAACGCGGCGCTCAACGAACCGTTCGGAATTTATGATCTGACGGTTGAGTACATGGAGACGGGAAAATTTTAAAGGAGATGTTCTTATGGCATTGGATACGCTGAAATTCAAAGAAGCCGATTTTACAGGCGCCGATGTGGCGAGTCTGCCCGATGATCCGTCTGCGGAGGGATATACCGCGGCACAGCTCAAGGCACGCTTTGACAATGTGGGAAAGGCTCTGCTCGCACTTGGCAGGTTCAACGAATTGTTGGATGCGATTTCCTCCAAGATTGCCGGCAGCTCCGGCGCGGAGCAGGTAGGAGCCGCTGCCGTCACGGGTCTGGAAGGTACGACGGTACAGACGCTGCTGGAATCTCTGAAAGACTATATCGATACGCAGGTGCTTGAAGCGGGCGCTGTAACGAGCGTCTGCGGAAAGGCCGGCAGTGTCACACTGTGGTCGGGGGATATTACGCCTGAAACGCTGACGCTGACATTGCCCGTCTCGGGCTGGACGGCATCGGACGGGGCGTACGTCCAGACGGCGTCGGCGCCGGGTGTGTCGGTACAGAACACGGTTATTGCAGCTTGTGCACCCGCTTGTTTTGACGCGTGGGGGAAGAGCGGCGTCTCCTGTACGGAACAGGCCGTGGGAAGTCTGACGTTTTCCGCCAAAAAAATGCCGACGATGGATCTGACGGCGAATGTGCTGATCATTGGATGACGAGCCGGATACCGCAGTCTGAAACCGAAAAAGTGCAGGAGACCGAGCACCGCCGGCGATAAAATGACAAGGGCGGCTGAAAGCCGCCCGCAGACAAGATTGAAAAAAATAGCTGAAATTTCATCGGGAAATATGCGAAACGGGCGGAGGAAAACAAAAAGGAGAATACAAAATGATTTTTAATTTTACCGGCAGCGGCCTGCCGCTTGATCTTGAGGTGATCGGGGGAACGACGCAGCCAGCGCAGCCGGCTGAAAATACGGTTTGGCTGAACACATCCATAGAAATCGGAGAGGTGTATCTGCAGGAAAATCAGCCGGCGGACCCTGCGGCGGGGGATGTTTGGATTGATACAAGCGCGGAGGGAACCACGCTGGAGGTCATGCAGTCTCCATATCTTGAGATCAAAATAGGAACCGTAAAACAGTATAATGGCACCGCATGGTCGGCTCCCGATGTGCAGGTATATAAGGCAGGAGAGTGGCACGCTTCTGTGCTGTATCTTTACAGTGCAGGCGCATGGTCGGAATATGGAATCTTTGAAGCGGGCAGCTTGGTTACCGTAGCTGAGACAAGCTACAGCGGTTTGGAGTGTGTCAAGGTTCAGCTGACGGATTCCGGTGCAAATGGGTATGCGCGGATTGCCAGTCCGATCGACGTGACAAAGTACAATACACTTTCTGTTGAAGCAAAGACGACCAGCACCTCTACCGGATCGGATACGACCAATCAATATGCGAAAGTAGTGGGGCTGAACAGCACCAATACTCCTGCCGGCAGCGGATATCCCACCACGACGCTTGCGGCTTACGTCAAAGTGACGCAGGGCGCGGAGAAGACCGTTTATACCACGGATATCAGCAGCCTGAGCGGAGATTACTACCTTCTCACGGTAATGCGCACACAGCTGTCTTCTAAAAACGGACTGTACCTCTTTGAAATTGCCCTGATGGTATAACGAAGAATACATGATTGTTTTCGCGTCGGACGCTGCGTAAAAAGTACGAAAAGGAGAGAAGCCATGATTATTGAAGCACTCTACAGACACGAAGAACCGGGGCGGGTGTCCTGTCAGAAGCGCAGACAGGCAGAAAGCGACACGCTGTTTGCGCGATTTATTCCGGAACACGGGGAGAGAATTCCGTTTGAGGACACGATGATTCCGATCGAGCAGTTTTCCGAGTGGTTCGCAGAGATCGACAGTCTTTATGAAACGCTCGCACAGGTGGCGCAGGACGAATACAATGAGCTGATGAGCACAATTTAAATTTCGAGGGAAGACTGATTCAGTATTTCACGATGGCAGCGCCTCGGGGATAGCCGTTCCAGTCCAGACACTGGCCGCATCGGTCGCAGAAAGATTGATATTCTCTTTCAAGCGTGACGCCGCATCGGGGACAGATGGGATATGAATCTTCGTTTAGGGAAAATAAAATCTGAGAAACCGCAAGAGGCAGACGGTATTCCTCTGCTTTTATTCTGCTGCTGGTTTTGCATGACGGGTGCTTCATTTTTTCAGCACCTCCATCAGCTTGATTAGATAAAGTGCGGCGCAGACTTGCTTGTCCGGACTCAGCGATTCAAACCAGCTGAGACTGAGAAGAATGGCACGGAAAGAGGAGAGATTCAGCTCCGACAGATTTTCACCGACCAGAGCGTCCAGAGAAATGTTCAGTCCCTCAGAAATCTGAATCGCGGTGTTCAGACTGGTCTATCCATTTTTTAAGACGGATTGAAGTATGGATTTTGGAATTCCAAGTTCCGCGGAAAATTCTGCGAGAGACTGCTTCCGGGCTTTGCGTATGGCATTGAGGTTGTTCGCAAAAATTTTATGCTTGTCCACAAGACATTTCCCCTTTCGATATGTTTTTATATATCTCAGAGTATAAGAGGAATTGCTCGAAATCTGTCGAACGAAGTTCTATTTTTGCGTATGACTTTTCGTATACGACCTGATTCGACTGTAAAAGGAGGAAATACATATGTACAGAGTTATGAGATCTTTGATTACAAAGCATTATTACACGGAAAAAATCGAAGTCACGGAAAAGCTTGACACCTTCTATGCGTTTGGCAAGATCACGGGCGAGCAGTATACCGAGCTGACGGCTCTGGCCGACGATGTCTACGGCGGGTAATGCATGGACATGACGGAGATTTTAACCGCGCTGATTACGGGCGGGCTGGCGCTGATCGGTGTGGTGGTATCCAATCTGGCCGCCGCCCGAAAAACAGATGCAAATATCCGTACGGCGCAGGCAGTAACCGACACCAAGCTGGAGGAGTTGACCCGCGAGGTGCGGGAACACAACAATTTTGCGCGGCGGGTACCGGTACTGGAGGAACAGATGAGGGCAGCTAACCACCGCATCAATGATTTGGAAAAAGACAGATAAAACTGCCGCCGAAAGAGCGGGGAGAAGAAAAAAGGACCGAGGCCGCCGAAAAGCCGTCTGAAGAAACAAAGGGCGCCGGCGGCCGGAAAAGGAGACAGAGAAGATGACAATCGATTTTTTAACGGAATATTTTGTGCCGGTGATCGCGGGGCTGTGCCTGTGTGCCGGGTATCTGGTCAAGACAGCTGTGCCGGTTGACGGCAAGTATATCCCGGTGATTTGTGCGGCGCTTGGACTTGTTTTGACGGTGTGGATGCATTGGGGCGCGCTTACGCCTGAGGTACTGCTGGCGGGGGTGTTCTCCGGTCTGGCGTCTACCGGACTGCACGAGGCATTTCACAATCTGATCGGGCAGGGATGATTTTTTCTAAAATTACGAAATAATCGTATTTCATAATCAGATTTTTGAATAAAGGGGATAAATATGGCCGGAAAATACACGGATGAAGAACGAATCGCGCGCGGCCAGTACCGGGATGAAAACGGGGACTGGCGCACTTCAAGCGGCTACCGCATCCGCACGTCGGGTGGGACGGCCCGCGACGAGGACGCACAGGAAGCGGCGCCGGCAGCGGGTGCGGGCAGCGCGGTGCAGACGCTCAAAAAGCAGAAAAAGGAGCTGGAGGAATCCGCACGCGAGGCGGCGCGGCAGGTATACCTCGACCGGATGCTGACGGAGAAGGTGCTGCCGCAGCAGCTGACGGCGTCGGGCAGAACGGGCGGACTTGAGGACAGAACGAGAAACCGTCTGGAGGAAAGCTACGAAAAACAGCAGAAGGAGATCATCAAGCAGCGCGACGAAGCAAAGGACGAGATCGACGAGCAGATTCGGGCGATCCGCCGGGCGCAGAGCGAGGCGGCCGAGTACGAAAATTTTGAGACGGGCGGCGGGCGGGAAGAAACGGAGCCGGAGAGCAGAGTTCTCGGCTCCTACAGCGTATCGCCGCAGAGCCCGGCAGCTGCGCAGGCTGTTTCTCAGCCTGCGGCAAAAAAATTGACCTATCAAGAAGCCGCCGCACAGATGCGCAAAGAAGGAGTCGGCGACGCGGCGATCGCCGGACTGATGACTCAAAACGAATGGAAGAGACGGAAAAACGCAGGCAGCGCCTCTGCCGGGGATTACGCGGACTATGACGATTATGCGCGGGCGCATGCGGAGAGAGCGGTAGGATTGAAAAGACAAGACGGAAAGGAAGAAGATAATAGAGAAGAAAAAATACAAAATGAATTAAATAGAATTTTGGATAGACAATATTCTCTTGGATCACCGTTTGAAATACCACAGATTCTTGACATAGATGATCCGGTTACGGTGACTTTTCTAAGTACAGTGTTCAATAATCCACTGGCACCTATAGCAGATCATCGGATGAAAAAATCCTTGAGAGAGATATTCGACAACAAAAAAGCAATTTTAGAGGCGGAAAAAGAGTTTGGTATTCCAAGAGAGGTGATAGGCTCGGTTATCCTGAAAGAGATGTATACACAAAGTATTCCAGATAATCTGGCTAATAACATGACAGACATAGGAGTAAGATATTCTTTATTCGAAGAAATGCTTCCCGGTATTTTCGGCAGCCACACAACCGGATTAGGGGCGATTCATCCGAACACAGCGCGTGCAGCATGGGAAAACTATATAGGCAAAGAAGAAACAGAAAAATTTCTTCCGCGGAGCAATCAGGAGCTCCAGAAAAAGCTTACAGATGATATTCCTTTTAATATCAGAACAATAGCGGCGACCTTATATATGGAAGCGGAGAAAGCGGGTTTTATAGAAAGCCCTGAAAATCTTTATAACTTTACATTGGAACAGTGGAGAAAAGTTTTAAAAGGATATAATGGAGCTGATAGATATGGTAAATTGACGGTAGAATATTTTCCCTATATGAAAGAGTTTTTGGAATAGAAAAAGCGGCTTCTTTTATAGAAGCCGCTTTACTTAATATTCGACACAGACAAAATATATATTTTCAAAAGAAGTCATCTGTGTTAAAGTATCGTTGCAGAAGGGATAAGTTTGACCCTCGGGAGGATAGTATGATTCTTGCTGACAGGACAGCGGAGAGCAGATATGCACCTCCAAAGCGGGTTCATCATAGATAAGCGGGATGGGAAAAGGCTTTTTACGAGGAACGGAAAAATCGGCGGCAATCTTTTCATAATATGTCTGCAATTCGTCCTGCGAAAGGGTGCTTTTGAGCAAAAGAGTCGCATAATACTTCTGGCGTTCGCTGTTGCCGTGATGAAGAATACCCAGATATTGGTCGGTGTCAAGCAATTCGGTTTCGACAGGCAGCGGAGATTCAAAAAGCTGAGCAGAAAATGGAGGAAGTCGTTTCGCGTTTCCAATATTCAAATACGAATATACCGAAATGAAATAAACGACAGCGATAATCAAGCCAAAGAGGAAAATACGTGCCAGATGAATAACTGCAGAAAAGGAAATTATGACGATTTTGATTATTCTGTCAGAAATACCTTTTTTCTTTAAATCCATTTGACCATCCTCATTACAATTCTTATTTTCAATATAGCAAAGCCTATAGTAGAAGTCAAGAAATGGCGGGTGACAAATCACCGCAGAGGCAGATGAATGCAGGCAGCGCCTCTGCCGGGAAATATGCGGACTATGACGATTATGTGCGGGCGTATATGCGAAAAGCGGCAAACCACACATCGGAAACAGCCGTGCTGCCGACAGCACAGGAGACAGAATTCATCCCCGATCAAAACGGCGTCTACCACGGGCCAAACGAGCGAGCGGTGCTTGAAAAGTACGGCGGCAGAATCACGACATCCAATCAGTCCGCGGAAGTGCGCATGGCGCAGCAGGAGGATGCGAAGCTGCTGGCGCGTCAGCAGGCCGAACAGGAAGCGCAGGAAAATGCGGCATGGTTTGAGGAAAAACAGGCGCATTTCGGAGATATCAGTCAAAGACCCGGATATCAGGAAAAGTCGGTTGTCACGGAGTCGGGCGGAGATCTTACATACCGGTACATCAACGACATAAACGGAGAGCGCCAGAAACCGCATGCGCAGCTTTCGGACCTTGAAAAATACGGCTATATGACCGAAGAGGAACGCACAAACTATAATTATCTGTACAATGTTTTCGTCAGAGAAGAAGCGGAAAGATACCTCGAATGGATCTCCTATTTCCTGAACGAACGCAGACTGGACGAAATCAAAGAGCAGACTGCGCAAATGGTCATGACCGGGGGCGTCGGTAAAAACGAGAAAAAATTGACGATCAAAGACGCAGCAGTGCAGTCCGCGCTTTTGGATGCGCAGAGGAACGGCGATTCCCGCACGCAGGAAGAAATAATCGCAGACTTGCAGAAAAAACTCGATCAGGCAGTTGAAATGGAGTATGCCCGAGGACATAAGCTGGAGGGAAGCATAGCCTCCATTCCGCAGAACCTGCTTGGAAATATCCTTGCGGGAACAGATCTTTTGCTGCAGGAGGCCGCCAGAAACATCGGGAAAAAAGATGAGCCGAGAGCGCCGATCGACTGGAACACACAGTATCAGGACGCCTCCGCCAAGGCGGCAGCCGCAAGAGAAACCTCCGCGCGGGAAATCGAAGAAACCAGCGGTGCGGTGATGAGTTTTCTTTATCAGACCGGCATGAGCATGGCGGATTCCACGGGAGTGATCGCCCTGCACGCGCTTGGTGTGCCGAACGCAGGCTGGGTACTGAGCGGCTCGGCAGCGGTCAACAGCGCGAGAGAAGCGAAGGAACGCGGTGCGACGGATGATCAGGCGTTTACAGTGGGACTGCTGGCAGGAATTGCAGAGGGCTTTTTTGAGGAGCATTCCCTCGACAAGCTGCTTAAGCTGGAAAGCCCGTCCAACGCAAAGCAGTGGATCATAAACACGCTCAAACAGATGTTTACGGAAGGCTCTGAGGAAGTCAACACCTCTCTGTTCAACGCCGTTGCAGACGAGATAATTCTGGCGGATAAGTCGGCAATCCGGCAAAACGTACAGAACTATATCGATCAGGACATGAGTAAAGAGGAGGCAAATAAGAGAGCCGCACTGGACTTTGCGATACAGCTCGGGCTGGACGCGCTGGGCGGCATGCTGTCCGGACTGGCGTTTGGCACGGGAAGCAACGTTGTCTCCGGGAGAAAAGCTTCCCTGATCGACACATCGGCCTTGCAAACGGATATCAATGGCGGTATGATAACAGAAAGCGGAGTAGTTTTTCCGGCGCAGGAGCAGGCGGCGCAACGTGACGCCAAAAGCACGGAGAATATTGAAAAAGCATCAAAGCCATCTGAAAAAGCCTCCGTACAGACGCCGGATGAGACTGCTGCCGATGCATCGGCCACAGCATCGGAGAACTCACAGCTGGTTCGCTATCTGACGCAAGAATATGGCGAGGATTGGGCACAGACCGTCACGCCGGAACAGCTGCAAAAGGCGAAGTATCTGCTGGGGCTTGCCGCGACGGATGACCCCGCCTTGAATACGCCGCTGTACAAGAACCTGACGCCGGACGCGGTGCAGGAGCTGAAAAGAGAATATGGTCGGCGCTGGTGGGACAAGGCGACGGAAGAGGACGTTCTTATTGTGCAGCAGGCGTCTCTTGCGGGGAAAGATCAGGAAAAGCCAGATGTTTCAGGTGCTAAATCGAATCTTACAGACGAAGAAAACAATGATAGAGTTACTTTGTTAGAAATAAAAGAAGGAAGTATTTTTAATCAGAAAGTTACCAATAATGAATTGGACTTATTATTTTTATTCCCGAATCAACTAAAAAAAGTGGCACCTGATATCGTGTTCTATTCTTTAAAGGAAAGTGGATATGACCCTCTTCCATTAGGACGCGGAAGTTTAAGAGGAATACCTTTTGAAGATGGCGGAGGATATCGCTTACATTGGGGTGGAGATAAAATATTGCAATTTCATCCGATTGCCAAAAGTCATCATGAGGGAGCGTATTTTAAGATTTCGTCTGGTCAAACAGGCATAATAAGAATTGTTTTAGGAAAGGAAGAATAGTGTTATGAATACTTATGAAATTATAGAAATAAAAAATGATTATGGTGATTTGTTGCCGTATATAACTGCTGTGGAAAAAATTTTTTTAAAAAATGGTTTTCAACAGAGACTATTCAAAAGTGGAAAATTTTTCAAAAGAAAAAATACGTTTTGTAAGCCCACACTGCTTCTTTTCCCCAATGGACAGAGGAACCTTGTAATTGAATGGGCAGATAATGAGGAAGATGTTTTAAAAAATATCACAGAAGATGGTGATCTTTATTCCTTGGATCAACCAATTGACAGCTTGTTAGATCAAGTGGAAAAGGAATTGCAGATGTCTTTGTTATGAATCTAAGATTATAGTAATCATACACTATAAAAAGCCGCTCTTATGTGCTAATACACCCCAAAATGGAGTGTATATCATCGAGCGGCTCTTTTCTTTCTGCCATACGAAGCGGGTCTTTTGTATTCCTGCTATGTAGCGGATGGCGGAGACGTAAATTTTCTTTTTTCATCTAAAATGGATCCGCAGGAAAATACACTGAAAAAGCCCTTGCCAACAGAAGAATCCGGCGGTATGATAACAAAAAACGAGACAGAAGATGCCACACTTGACGGCTATCTGGAGCAGGTACACGGGGAGAGCGAAGCACAGGCGGTCGAGGGTATTGCTCAGGGGAATGACGCTGGTTCGGATGATTCGATTGAAGATAAGTTCAAACTGTTAATTGCAGATGCCGAAAATGATACAATAGAAGAAAGGCCTTCATGGAGAGAATCAGAGATTTATGTGGGTAATTTGAATCCAGATTACGAAGCGCAAAAATCATTCCTTAATGGAGAAGGGGTTTCTTATGGTACAAAAGGAAGCTCAAGACCAGACTTTTATACAATAGGTTCCAGTATTGAAGTTAAAAACTACAATGTAACAACTACTTATGGAAGAAATGCTTTAATTGATACAGCGCTAAGGCAAGTTATTGTATAATAGTTGGATGAACAAAGCCACAGATTTACCTTGAATCAGTGGCTTTGTTTTTTATACCGAATTACAACCGACCAAAATGCGATTCATCCCCGATCAAAACGGCGTCTATCACGGGCCAAACGAGCGAGCGGTGCTTGAAAAGTACGGCGGCAGAATCATGACGTCCAATCAGGCCGCGGAGATGCGCTTGGCGCAGCAGGAGGACGCGAAGCTGCTGGCGCGTCAGCAGGCCGGAAATCCCGAAGCGAGTCTTTTAGAAAGTCTGGATACTCTGCTCAGAGCGGTAAATCCCTTGGAAAAAATGGACCGTACGGCAGAAAACTTTCTTCGTACCGCTCGCGCGGGAGCCAAACAGCGTCTGCAAAAAGCGGAGCAAGCGGAAGAAATGCTTTATCAGGCGCAGGAAGCGCTGAAAAACAGAGATATGGATACTTACCTGCGGCTGAGTGAAGAAGCGAATGCGGCTATGGCAATGGATCGTGCTTTTGCCGATTGGCTGCTTTTAAAGCTGATCCCCGAATACGATCCCGGGGAAGAGAATCCTCTGAGAAATCAAGCGGAATCCGCCCGCCGAAAGTGGGCGCAGGAGGAGCACGGTTTCCTTGGCGACGCGACTTATGCCGCCGCGGATATGGGCTCGACCGCATTGACAGCAGGCGTGACGGGACTGCCGTTTCTCGGGCTTATAGCGGCGGAAAGCGGCGCAGATAAGGCGACGCAGGTGCTTGACGAAACCGGCGACGCACAGAAAGCGCTCGAAATGGGAATCGGGTCGGGCGCCGTGTCGGCGGGAGTGGAAAGCATGTTCGGGATTGCGGGCAAGTGGGGCTCACCCCTGCTGAAAAAGATGGCGGGGAGCGCGGCGGGACAAAAGCTGCTGGGGCTGCTGCCGAATCGCACGCTTGCGTGGCTGGAAAAGCTGAGCCGGAAGAAACTGGCGCAGGTACTCGGAAACGCCGCGGGAGAAGGAATAGAATCTCTGGCGGAGGATGAGCTGCAGCGTGTGTTTGAGAACCTGATGCTGGATCGGGACACGCCGAGGGACATTCGGGAAGAATTGTATAGGGCGCTGGTCTCGTTTGCCGTTGGGGGTGTTTTCGACGTGGGAAGAACCGCGCTTGACACCATTGGAGGCAAGACGGTAAACGATGGGATGAAATCCCCGCAGGAATCTGGTATAATTAAAAAACAAGAGAAATCCATAAGCAAGGACAGTTTTGGAGAATTAAATGAAAGACTAAATTGGGATGCAGTAATTAGTAAAAAAGGTGAAACCAGAACAAAACACATAGACCGGCATTCTGTTCCAGATATTAACCGCGAAACACATGGGGTTTTTAATGGGAATTCCGTAGAGATGATAAACAGAGCATGGGAACAACGACATTTGGTTGACCCTATATCAGATGGAATGGGTGGATTAATTTATAATATTCCATATTATAATGCTGGTTACGAGAGTGGATATATGAATAAAGGCGCCCGAATGGACTATATAACAATTATTACGCTTGAGGGAAGTACAGATTTAGTTACCGCATTTCCATCTTTTGGGGATTACCATAAATGAAGGGAGGTAATATAGTGTATAACATAGGTAAATGTCAAGTATGTAAACAAGGGTTATTGGAAATAGTAAAAGACGAGAGAACGCAAAAAGTATATATTTGTTGTGATGAATGTGAGGCAGAATGGGATGATCCCTTAGATGCTTTGAAATGTCAAAATGGAACAAGGGGGAAATACAAAAAAATTGTTTACCCCAATTTGGATGAGATAAAAAAGCAAAATTGGGGTATAAGAATTTTTAAAAGTTCTATGAAATGATTTAATTTTTCAAAGAACTAAGTGAATTTTTAATTTCAAGAGGAAGAATTCGCTTAAATCTTTATATTTTCAATTATTAACCCGCAACAACTTATAGAGGGCTTATCGCAAGCTGAAAATAGAATATTTCCCCTATATGAAAGAGTTTTTGGAATAGGCAAAGCGGCTTCTTCTATAGAAGCCGCTTTACTTAATATTCGACACAGACAAAATATATATTTTCAAAAGAAGTCATCTGCGTTAAAGTATCGTCGCAGAAGGGATAGGTTTGACCCTCGGGAGGATAGTACGATTCTTGTTGACAGGACAGCGGAGAACAGATATGCACCTCCAAAGCGGGTTCATCATAGATAAGCGGGATGGGAAAAGGCTTTTTACGCGGAACGGAAAAATCGGCGGCAATCTTTTCGTAATATGTCTGCAATTCGTCCTGTGAAAGGGCGCTTTTGACCAAAAGAGCCGCATAATACTTCTCGCGTTCGCTGTTGCCGTGATGAAGAATACCCAGATATTGGTCGGCGTCAAGCAATTCGGTTTCAGCAGGCAGCGGAGATTCAAAAAGCTGAGCAGAAAATGGGGGAAGTCGTTTCGCGTTCCCAATATTCAAATACGAATATACCGAAATGAAATAAACGACAGCGATAATCAAACCAAAGAGGAAAATACGCGCCAGATGAATAATTGCAGAAAAGGAAATTATGACGATTTTGATTATTCTGCCAGAAATACCATTTTTCTTTAAAATTCATTTGACCATCCTCATTGCAATTCTTATTTTCAATATAGCAAAGCCTATAGTAGAAGTCAAGAAATGGCGGGTGACAAATCACCGCAGAGGCAGATGAATGCAGGCAGCGCCTCTGCCGGGAAATATGCGGACTATGACGATTATGTGCGGGCGTATATGCGAAAAGCGGCAAACCACACATCGGAAACAGCCGTGCTGCCGACAGCACAGGAGACAGAATTCATCCCCGATCAAAACGGCGTCTACCACGGGCCAAACGAGCGAGCGGTGCTTGAAAAGTACGGCGGCAGAATCACGACATCCAATCAGTCCGCGGAAGTGCGCATGGCGCAGCAGGAGGATGCGAAGCTGCTGGCGCGTCAGCAGGCCGAACAGGAAGCGCAGGAAAATGCGGCATGGTTTGAGGAAAAACAGGCGCATTTCGGAGATATCAGTCAAAGACCCGGATATCAGGAAAAGTCGGTTGTCACGGAGTCGGGCGGAGATCTTACATACCGGTACATCAACGACATAAACGGAGAGCGCCAGAAACCGCATGCGCAGCTTTCGGACCTTGAAAAATACGGCTATATGACCGAAGAGGAACGCACAAACTATAATTATCTGTACAATGTTTTCGTCAGAGAAGAAGCGGAAAGATACCTCGAATGGATCTCCTATTTCCTGAACGAACGCAGACTGGACGAAATCAAAGAGCAGACTGCGCAAATGGTCATGACCGGGGGCGTCGGTAAAAACGAGAAAAAATTGACGATCAAAGACGCAGCAGTGCAGTCCGCGCTTTTGGATGCGCAGAGGAACGGCGATTCCCGCACGCAGGAAGAAATAATCGCAGACTTGCAGAAAAAACTCGATCAGGCAGTTGAAATGGAGTATGCCCGAGGACATAAGCTGGAGGGAAGCATAGCCTCCATTCCGCAGAACCTGCTTGGAAATATCCTTGCGGGAACAGATCTTTTGCTGCAGGAGGCCGCCAGAAACATCGGGAAAAAAGATGAGCCGAGAGCGCCGATCGACTGGAACACACAGTATCAGGACGCCTCCGCCAAGGCGGCAGCCGCAAGAGAAACCTCCGCGCGGGAAATCGAAGAAACCAGCGGTGCGGTGATGAGTTTTCTTTATCAGACCGGCATGAGCATGGCGGATTCCACGGGAGTGATCGCCCTGCACGCGCTTGGTGTGCCGAACGCAGGCTGGGTACTGAGCGGCTCGGCAGCGGTCAACAGCGCGAGAGAAGCGAAGGAACGCGGTGCGACGGATGATCAGGCGTTTACAGTGGGACTGCTGGCAGGAATTGCAGAGGGCTTTTTTGAGGAGCATTCCCTCGACAAGCTGCTTAAGCTGGAAAGCCCGTCCAACGCAAAGCAGTGGATCATAAACACGCTCAAACAGATGTTTACGGAAGGCTCTGAGGAAGTCAACACCTCTCTGTTCAACGCCGTTGCAGACGAGATAATTCTGGCGGATAAGTCGGCAATCCGGCAAAACGTACAGAACTATATCGATCAGGACATGAGTAAAGAGGAGGCAAATAAGAGAGCCGCACTGGACTTTGCGATACAGCTCGGGCTGGACGCGCTGGGCGGCATGCTGTCCGGACTGGCGTTTGGCACGGGAAGCAACGTTGTCTCCGGGAGAAAAGCTTCCCTGATCGACACATCGGCCTTGCAAACGGATATCAATGGCGGTATGATAACAGAAAGCGGAGTAGTTTTTCCGGCGCAGGAGCAGGCGGCGCAACGTGACGCCAAAAGCACGGAGAATATTGAAAAAGCATCAAAGCCATCTGAAAAAGCCTCCGTACAGACGCCGGATGAGACTGCTGCCGATGCATCGGCCACAGCATCGGAGAACTCACAGCTGGTTCGCTATCTGACGCAAGAATATGGCGAGGATTGGGCACAGACCGTCACGCCGGAACAGCTGCAAAAGGCGAAGTATCTGCTGGGGCTTGCCGCGACGGATGACCCCGCCTTGAATACGCCGCTGTACAAGAACCTGACGCCGGACGCGGTGCAGGAGCTGAAAAGAGAATATGGTCGGCGCTGGTGGGACAAGGCGACGGAAGAGGACGTTCTTATTGTGCAGCAGGCGTCTCTTGCGGGGAAAGATCAGGAAAAGCCAGATGTTTCAGGTGCTAAATCGAATCTTACAGACGAAGAAAACAATGATAGAGTTACTTTGTTAGAAATAAAAGAAGGAAGTATTTTTAATCAGAAAGTTACCAATAATGAATTGGACTTATTATTTTTATTCCCGAATCAACTAAAAAAAGTGGCACCTGATATCGTGTTCTATTCTTTAAAGGAAAGTGGATATGACCCTCTTCCATTAGGACGCGGAAGTTTAAGAGGAATACCTTTTGAAGATGGCGGAGGATATCGCTTACATTGGGGTGGAGATAAAATATTGCAATTTCATCCGATTGCCAAAAGTCATCATGAGGGAGCGTATTTTAAGATTTCGTCTGGTCAAACAGGCATAATAAGAATTGTTTTAGGAAAGGAAGAATAGTGTTATGAATACTTATGAAATTATAGAAATAAAAAATGATTATGGTGATTTGTTGCCGTATATAACTGCTGTGGAAAAAATTTTTTTAAAAAATGGTTTTCAACAGAGACTATTCAAAAGTGGAAAATTTTTCAAAAGAAAAAATACGTTTTGTAAGCCCACACTGCTTCTTTTCCCCAATGGACAGAGGAACCTTGTAATTGAATGGGCAGATAATGAGGAAGATGTTTTAAAAAATATCACAGAAGATGGTGATCTTTATTCCTTGGATCAACCAATTGACAGCTTGTTAGATCAAGTGGAAAAGGAATTGCAGATGTCTTTGTTATGAATCTAAGATTATAGTAATCATACACTATAAAAAGCCGCTCTTATGTGCTAATACACCCCAAAATGGAGTGTATATCATCGAGCGGCTCTTTTCTTTCTGCCATACGAAGCGGGTCTTTTGTATTCCTGCTATGTAGCGGATGGCGGAGACGTAAATTTTCTTTTTTCATCTAAAATGGATCCGCAGGAAAATACACTGAAAAAGCCCTTGCCAACAGAAGAATCCGGCGGTATGATAACAAAAAACGAGACAGAAGATGCCACACTTGACGGCTATCTGGAGCAGGTACACGGGGAGAGCGAAGCACAGGCGGTCGAGGGTATTGCTCAGGGGAATGACGCTGGTTCGGATGATTCGATTGAAGATAAGTTCAAACTGTTAATTGCAGATGCCGAAAATGATACAATAGAAGAAAGGCCTTCATGGAGAGAATCAGAGATTTATGTGGGTAATTTGAATCCAGATTACGAAGCGCAAAAATCATTCCTTAATGGAGAAGGGGTTTCTTATGGTACAAAAGGAAGCTCAAGACCAGACTTTTATACAATAGGTTCCAGTATTGAAGTTAAAAACTACAATGTAACAACTACTTATGGAAGAAATGCTTTAATTGATACAGCGCTAAGGCAAGTTATTGTATAATAGTTGGATGAACAAAGCCACAGATTTACCTTGAATCAGTGGCTTTGTTTTTTATACCGAATTACAACCGACCAAAATGCGATTCATCCCCGATCAAAACGGCGTCTATCACGGGCCAAACGAGCGAGCGGTGCTTGAAAAGTACGGCGGCAGAATCATGACGTCCAATCAGGCCGCGGAGATGCGCTTGGCGCAGCAGGAGGACGCGAAGCTGCTGGCGCGTCAGCAGGCCGGAAATCCCGAAGCGAGTCTTTTAGAAAGTCTGGATACTCTGCTCAGAGCGGTAAATCCCTTGGAAAAAATGGACCGTACGGCAGAAAACTTTCTTCGTACCGCTCGCGCGGGAGCCAAACAGCGTCTGCAAAAAGCGGAGCAAGCGGAAGAAATGCTTTATCAGGCGCAGGAAGCGCTGAAAAACAGAGATATGGATACTTACCTGCGGCTGAGTGAAGAAGCGAATGCGGCTATGGCAATGGATCGTGCTTTTGCCGATTGGCTGCTTTTAAAGCTGATCCCCGAATACGATCCCGGGGAAGAGAATCCTCTGAGAAATCAAGCGGAATCCGCCCGCCGAAAGTGGGCGCAGGAGGAGCACGGTTTCCTTGGCGACGCGACTTATGCCGCCGCGGATATGGGCTCGACCGCATTGACAGCAGGCGTGACGGGACTGCCGTTTCTCGGGCTTATAGCGGCGGAAAGCGGCGCAGATAAGGCGACGCAGGTGCTTGACGAAACCGGCGACGCACAGAAAGCGCTCGAAATGGGAATCGGGTCGGGCGCCGTGTCGGCGGGAGTGGAAAGCATGTTCGGGATTGCGGGCAAGTGGGGCTCACCCCTGCTGAAAAAGATGGCGGGGAGCGCGGCGGGACAAAAGCTGCTGGGGCTGCTGCCGAATCGCACGCTTGCGTGGCTGGAAAAGCTGAGCCGGAAGAAACTGGCGCAGGTACTCGGAAACGCCGCGGGAGAAGGAATAGAATCTCTGGCGGAGGATGAGCTGCAGCGTGTGTTTGAGAACCTGATGCTGGATCGGGACACGCCGAGGGACATTCGGGAAGAATTGTATAGGGCGCTGGTCTCGTTTGCCGTTGGGGGTGTTTTCGACGTGGGAAGAACCGCGCTTGACACCATTGGAGGCAAGACGGTAAACGATGGGATGAAATCCCCGCAGGAATCTGATATACTAAACAAATACAATACTCCCCTCAAAAACGATATTGATGCAGAAGCTACGATTGAAGGCAGTTTTGAGGATGAAAATAGTGCCGTCTCTAATACATTAACTATTGCACAAAAGAACAGGCTCAGTACATTAGATAATACGATCAATGATCATTTGACAGAGCAAGATTTTAGCGGAACTTTGAGAGACTTACAGGGGAATCCTGTCCCGAATGGAAAAGGCGGATATTTTGACCACGCAGGCGAAATGGCAGATTCTTATAGATCACTCAAAAAAATTCAGAAAGCTTTGGAAGGCTCAATGAAGAACCCAAATCTCACAGAAATTGACAAAAGAATGTTAATGGAAGGATTGAAAAAAGTGAACTCCTATATCATGAGAATAGAGGATTTATTCGCACCCTATGGAGGAATAGAGTAATGGAAGACAGAAGAACAATAAAAGAAATGTTTCACTGCAAGTATATAGTTTCAGATAAAGAGTTATATCCTTTGCAAAAATGGTATAATGCACTGCTTGATAAAAGGTTATATGAGATTACTATTGAGGATATTTTGCGAATGCTGCGTCAAAAAGAGTTCCTCGATATTGCAATGACGAAGACAATAGAAGAATTACAGAAAGATTTATTTGTTGGGGAAATCTTTGAGGGCGAATTGATAGAAAAAGTTTCCGAAATGGAACAGCGGATTTTAAAACCTTATTCCAATGAATTAAAGGGGATTTTAAAAAATGCTTCGGACAAAAGCGATGAGTATGAATGGTTAGATGACGAAGAAAAAGCTGACTTTAAAAAAGCAGTAGATGTTATAACCAGAAAAATCACCGAATAATTCTGCGTTCTTTAAATCCCAAAAGAGAGGAGCACAATAGTCCTTGATGGGCCGAATTGAGGAGAAATGCCCACTATCAAACATTTCAAAAGGTGGAGTAAATAAACATATTATCAAAAGCCGCTTACCTGAGCGGCTTTTCTTTTGCATAACAAAATTTCTTGCTAATAGAAAACTTCGGCGGTATGATAACAGAAAGCGGAGTAGTTTTTCCGGCGCAGGAGCAGGCGGTGCAAAGTGACGCTAAAAGTGCGGAGAATACCGAAAAAAAGAAGGAAGCCTCTGAAAAAACTCCCGTACAGACGCCGGATGAGACTGCTGACGGCGCATCGGCCACAGCATCGGAGAACCCGCAGCTGACGCGCTATCTGGCACAAGAATACGGCGGGGATTGGGCGCAGACTGTCACGCCGGAGCAGCTGCAAAAGGCGAAGTATCGGCTGGGGCTTGCCGTGACGGATGATCCTGCATTGAATACGCCGCTGTATAATAACCTGACGCCGGACGCGGTGCAGGAGCTGAAAAGAGAATATGGCCGGCGCTGGTGGAATAAGGCGACGGAAGAGGATGTCCTCATTGTGCAGCAGGCGTCTCTTGCGGGGAGAGACTCAGCTGCCGATGGTATTACGCAGGGAAATGACGCTGATCTGGAGGAATCGGTTAAAAAAGGGTCAGAACCGCTAACAGGAAATATAATAAATAGGGATACGAGTGTCACAGGTTCAAGAAAGCCTTATATCACCAGTAGACCGAATTACGGAAAATCAAGTCCAGCAGGTTTGGACAAATGCTATTGGTTAATGTGTGAATTCGGTGGCGAAAGAGGACAAGGAACTGCGATCCCAGAATCATCCGTTCTCCCAATTCATTGCTTTCGCATTCCGATTGATGATAGTCACGCACATTATCACTAAAATACTGACAAAATTTTTGAACAGGTTACCATTTGACTTTATCACGAATTGATGTTATCTTTTACTTATGGCAAATTACACTTTTAATCGGCTGGATGCCAAAATGATCATTGGTTTGGGCCGTGCGTACCGCAACGCTCATAAGCGGTCCATGCGAATGTTCTATGATTACGGACTGACAATGCCGCAGTTCACAGTTTTGGAGGTTCTGTACAGCAAGGGAGACTTGACGGTGAAACAAATCATCAACAAGGTCCTTTCCAGTGGCGGCAGCATGACGGTCGTAATCCGCAACCTGGAGCAGCAGGGTTTGGTCTGCAGAAGGGAAAATCCGGATGACAGACGTTCCTATCTGATCAGCATCAGCAGCGATGGACGCAGGCTGATGGACAAAGTATTTCCGCTTCATATGCAGAATTTGAGCGAAGTCTTTTCTGTCCTCACAGATGAGGAAAAGGACACAATGGTGGGGATGCTCAAACGAATTGCAAGAAATAATGAGACGGAAACCTGAAGCTCAGTGATCATTTGTACTTATCCGTAACGCCAAAAGACAGGAGGGGGGCGAGATGCCCCTTATCCTTTCTTTAGTTAGTACAAATTAGTGTCTAACGAATTAGTGACTAATTTGCAGCTGCTATTTGAACGTGCCGAAGAGGCCGTCAGACAACCTCCCGCGGCTTAAAAGTTCGGCGTTTTTTGATAGAAAAGAAGTTTTTGTTATTTTATTTGTTAAAAAGTGAACGAAACTGTGACGGATGCCGAATACAATGAACACTTCTGAACACTTTTTAGAAGTCCGTCCGTAACATTTCGAACTGCATGGCTCCATTTTATTTTGTCAGGCAGGCGCAGGCTGCATCGCATTCTGTGCCTAAAATATAAAAAGAAAGAGGGAGACTCACAAATGCAAATGCTTTTAGACGGATTCGTACCCTACAGACCCCACATGCAGGCTCTTTATGACGAGAAATGCTGGCCCACTGAGACCTTTGCGGATCAGTTCGACAAGATGGCTTATCGTATGAACGACCGCGAAGCTCTCGTCGGCGGCGAAGGTATGTCCCAGAGATATACCTATAAAGAGATGATGCTTCTCTCCAAGAGACTGGCTCTGCATTTCCTCAACCTTGGCCTTCAGAGAGGCGACACGGTTGCTGTGCAGATGACCAACCTGCCGGAATTCGGCATCATGTGGCTGGCTTTCAACCGCATCGGTGTGATTCCGATTATGCTGCTGCCCCAGCATCGTTACAGCGAAGTTTCCCAGATTGCTGCCAAGGGCGGCGCTGTTGCGTACATTTCCTGCGGCGAGGCCAGAGGTTACAATTATGCTGAACTGATGGATCAGGTCGGCGATGAGCTCGGCATGAAGTGGAAGATGTTCGCGGGCGCTCATGTCAAGGGCAAGGTTCCCGAGGGCTACATCTACGTGAACGACCTCTTCGAAGATCCGATCGAAGAGAGAGTTCCCGCTGAGGATATCCTCAAGGCCGCTCATCCGGATCCCCACGACGTCTGCATCCTGCTGCTCTCCGGCGGCACGACCGGCACGCCGAAGCTGATCCCGAGAGAGTACAATGCATATGTTTACTATGCAGCTGAGTGCTCTCGTGAAATCGCGCTCGACATGTACACCGTACAGTTGGCGGTTGCTCCTGTTGCGCATAACTTCGTTCTGGCGGCTCCCGGCATCATCGGCTGCTGGCTCAACGGCGGTAAGGTCGTCATGTTGGCGAAGAACTCCATGGATGACATCTGCCAGACCATTCAGGATGAGAAGATCACCGAGATGCCCATGGTTCCGACCATGATCATCAAGCTGCTCAACTTCGAGGATCGCAAGAACTACGATCTGTCTTCTCTCGTTACGCTGATCAACGGTGCTTCCAAGCTGGAGCCTACTCTGGCTGTCACCGTTAAGGATACGCTCGGCTGCGAGCTGATTTCTCAGTTCGGTATGTCTGAAGGCACCATCACCCAGACCCGCCGCGACGATCCCGATCCCAATGTTCGTTTTGCTACCATCGGTCTGCCGATCTCTGCTTACGACGAGTGGAAGATCCTTGACCATGATGACGGCCATGTGATTGCTGAGTCCGGCCCTGTGGGCGACTGCTTCAACATCCCCGAGACCAGCCAGACCGGCGTTCCCGGCGAGATCTGCTTCCGTGGCCCGTACACCATCCGTGGCTACTTCCGTGCTCCTGAGCGCAACGTTGAGGCGTTTACCGCTGACGGCTTCTATAAGTCCGGCGATATGGCTTGCCTGCATGAGTCCCGTCGCGGCTTCGTCATCATGGGCCGTTATAAGGACGCTATCAACCGCGGCGGTGAGAAGTTCTCCTGCGAAGAAGTTGAGAACGCCTGCCTCGAGAACATCGAGTGGATCCATGACTGCGCGCTCGTCGCAATGCCCGATAAGATTTTGGGTGAAAAGGGTTGCCTCTATGTCGAGTTGCTTCCGCAGTATGCCGACAAGGCTTCTGAGCTGACCGTTGAGTACGTTCAGAAGGTTCTGGACGGCAAGCTTGCCAAGTTCAAGATGCCTGAGCGTATCGAGATCCGCGATGAAATGAAGAAGACCAACATCGGCAAGATTGACAAAGCGAACCTGAAGAAGGAAATCGCTGCGATCGTCGCCGCTGAAGAGGCTGCCAAGTAATTCTGGAGCTTCTGCAACCATTTCGGTTCAACACGGCCGGATGAAATACTCCGGCTGTTGTGAAGAAATAAGAGGAGAGATGTATCATGAAAGATCTGGGAATTCTTAAGCCCGCAAAATTCAGAAATCTTGAGCTGAAAAACCGTATCTGCTGGCTGCCTGCAGTTTCTGTTCTGGCTGGTCACGACGATGGCTACCTGACTGACGCTCTGATTGACCGTCATGTCAAGCGCGCCAAGGGCGGCTTCGGCCTGATCGATGTTGAGGCCTGCGGCATCAACACCATGAAGAGCCCCGGACTTCTTCGTCTTGTCAGCGAAGAGCAGGCTGCCCGCCATAAGGTTATGACCGACGCTGTCCATGAGTATGGCTGCAAAATGACCGTTCAGCTGATTCACTACGTGAAGCAGTCTGTTAAGACCGGTTGGAAGTTCCCGATCGAGGACTTCACCAAGGAAGAAATCCTTGACATTGAGCAGCAGTTCGTCAATGCGATCGTTCTGGCGAAGAAGGCTGGTTACGACGGCGTTGAGCTCCACGTTGCTCACGGCTACACCCTGTCTTCCTTCATTTCCAACCTGAACAAGCGCACCGATGAGTACGGCAAGGGCATCGAAGGCAAGTGCCGCATCGTGACCGAGATCATGGAAAAGGCTCGTGCTGTTGTCGGCGACGACTACTGCATCGGCTGCCGTATCTCCGGTGAAGAGTTTGTTAACGGCGGCAACACCCTGAAGCACACCACCAAGATCGCTCAGATCTTTGCGAAGGCTGGTATGGACTTCATCTCCGTTTCCGCCGGCGGCAAGACCGAAGACGGCGCTTGGTACATGGGCTACTCCGGCAACCGCTGCATGCCGCCTGAGTACTATCCCTATGGCCTGCATGTTTACCTCGCTGACGGCATCAAGCGTGCTCTCCGTGAGGTCGGCTCTGACATCCCCGTCATCGTTTCCGGTAAGATCGACACCCTCGAAAGAGGTCAGGAAATCTTCACCAACGGCTCTGCCGACATCATCGGCTACTGCCGTCCCGGTATCTGCGATCCTGAGTTCGTGAATAAGGCTGCGGGTATCAACCCTGAGCCCATGGTCAAGTGCGTGTACTGCAACACCTGCCTTGCCCGTGACCAGAGACATGAGCCTGTTAACTGCATCGTTTGGGAAAAGGTCTGTGAGAAGAAGGGCGTCGATCCCTATGAGCCTCTCTTCAAAGGCTGATTTTTGAACTAAAAGAATCGTTTTGTATCGGTATGGGCGTCCCGTCTGCAAATCAGGTGGGGCGCCCACCGAGAAAAGGGCGATAAAGCGAGTATTCCTATCGAGCGCCGCAGAGTTGTTTGACAGATGCAGATGCGTCTGTTTAGACTGTGCCGAAGCGGATAGGAAAAAGGGTGAAGCTTCTGTTTTCAGTCATATTGGCCGAGGGATTTTTCTTTTCCTATGATATATTCAGAGAAAGAAGACTTCCGCGCGATATGTGGAAAAGAAGATTCATTCGAGACACAGCGGTCGATGCTGTATACTGGAAGAGACTTTGTTAAAAATTTAATAAAAATACAAATTGGTAATAAACTTGTTAGTAATATTAAGTCCTTGCCAATTTTCAAAAAAGAAAAGGAGGCCTCTGATGAACATCCTTGGTAACGTGAAAAAGATTCCGGGCGGCCTGATGTTGATCCCGATGCTGATTACTGCTCTGATCAATACCTTTGTTCCGAATGCGCTTACAATCGGCAGTGCCACTACAGCTCTTTTTAAGGGCGGCACGATGACTATCATTGGTATCATTTTGTTTGTTGCCGGTACACAGCTTAAGCTTTCCGCGCTTCCTAAGGCGCTGGCAAGAGGCGGCGTGTTTGTTCTGGTACGTACGATCCTTTGCGTTCTCGCCTGCGTTGTGATGAAAAATACCTTTGGCCTCGACGGCTTCATGGGTATTTCTCTTCTGGCCTTCGTAATTGTAATGTCCAGCTGCAACCCCGGCGTGTATGCCGCTTTGATGCAGCAGTACGGCGACGGCATCGACATGGCCGCGATGGGAATTATCAACATTATTGCGGTTCCGCAGTTCCCATTGATTATTCTGGCCATCTTCTTCGCTGACGGCGCTTCTAATGTGAATCCGTGGATGATTGCGCTTGGCACGATTGTTCCGTTCCTTGTCGGCTTGATTCTTGCGAATCTCGACGAGAATATCGGCAAGCTGTTTGCCCCCGGCACACCGATCGCTCTCGTTTTCCTCGGCTGCTGCTTCGGCTCCAGCCTGAACCTGATCACCGCGATCAAGTCTGGCCTCGGCGGCATCCTGCTCGGCCTTCTGTTCCTCGTGATCAGCATGGTGGTGCTTCTGCCTGTTGATAAGTTCATTCTTCGCAGACCCGGTTATGCGGCTTGTGCATTTGCCAGTGTCGGCGGCGTCTCGATCGGCGCTCCCGCTATTATCGCGGGCGTTCTGCCTCAGTTTGAGCCGTATGTTGAGGTCGCTTCCGGCCAGCTGGCGTTTGCCGTTATCATTGCGGCAATCGTTACGCCGATCCTGACCAAGATGATTGCTGAAAAGGCAAAGAAAACGGCCTAAGCCCCTTGAAAGAAGAGCGTAGTCTCTTGTAACTGCACGATTCTCTTGAAAACACCTCTCATTTCTTCTCTTTTGCGGCCGCCTTGCAGAGATGCAGGGCGACCGCCTTTTTTGTGGAAATCACATACGCCTGTGCGTATGGCCGATCTTCCCCGCAGGGCCGTTCTGCGATGGGGCACTTTCATGCGGCGTTTAGTTTCATTCGATATGCCGCAGAGGAAAAATAAAGAAAATGCAAAGAAAAGCAAAAACTTGGGCACATATTCCCAAAGTGCCGAAAAAACTTTGGGAATATTTACGGCTTTTATTTTCTGGAAATTGATAATGTACAATAACTTGCGCAAATTGGAAACCGCATAAAAGAAGACATAGCTTGCAGGCTCTGGTAGAATGAAGT
>CAKQGD010000023.1 GCA_934232845.1 uncultured Oscillospiraceae bacterium | reverse complement strand
CAGTATAGGGGACTGTCGGTGCTCTGCATGAACCGCCACCGCCTTGCCGAGACGCTCAACGCCTCCGTGCTTCGGCACGACCCGGTTTCCGCGTGGGACCTTACGGTGCGGACCCCGCCGCAGGAGGAAACTTCTCTTTTGCAGGAACCGCAGGAAAGCCCATTCGATTTTTCATGGGATGAGGAAGAAACCGGCGACGACGCTCTTGAAGGGATTGTGCGCCGCCGCTGACAATTATAAAGGAGGAAGCAATATGACAGCATTGGAACGTGCAAAGGAGATTGCGGCCGTTCTCGATTCCAAAAAGGGAGAGAGCATCAAGGTCCTTCACATCGGTGACCTGACGACAATCGGCGATTATTTTGTGGTGGTCACCGGCTCGAGTACCACGCAGGTACGTGCGCTGGCCGACGCGGTGGATGAGAAAATGTCCTCGCTCGGCATCGAGCCGAAGCGCATCGAGGGCTATCAGTCCTGCCAGTGGATTCTGATGGATTACCGCGATGTGATTGTACACGTCTTTTTAAAAGAGGCGCGTGAATTTTATTCTCTCGAACGCCTGTGGGGCGATGCGCCGGAGGTTGACACCGGCCTGGCAAAAGAGGTATAACTATCATACAACGGAAAAAAGCTGCCGAAAATCGGCGGCTCTTTGAGGCGGCGTTTCAAAAACCTCTGACGCGCGCCTGTAAAATTGGAGGACTGTCTGTGAAATACGATTATAAATCGGTCGAAGCCAAGTGGCAGCGCATCTGGGCCGAGAACAAAGCCTTCGCGGCGAAGGACGATTATACCCTGCCGAAGTATTACGCGCTGGTGGAATTTCCGTATCCGTCGGGACAGGGACTGCATGTCGGACATCCGCGTTCGTACACGGCGCTTGACATCATCGCGAGAAAACGCCGTCTGCAGGGATATAACGTGCTCTACCCGATGGGGTGGGATGCTTTTGGACTTCCGACGGAAAATTTCGCCATCAAAAACCACATCCATCCGGAGATCGTCACGAAGAAAAACGTGGCGCATTTCAAGGCGCAGCTGCAGGCGCTGGGGCTGTCCTTCGATTGGGACCGCGAGATCAATACAACCGACCCCGACTATTATAAATGGACACAGTGGATTTTCCTGCAGCTTTATAAGCACGGACTCGCCTATAAAAAGGAGATGTCCGTCAACTGGTGCACTTCGTGCAAGGTCGTTCTCGCCAATGAGGAAGTCGTCAACGGCGTATGTGAGCGCTGCGGCGGCGAGGTGGTGCACAAGGTCAAAAGCCAGTGGATGCTCAAAATCACCGAATACGCACAGCGCCTGATCGACGATCTGGATGGGGTTGACTACATAGAGCGAGTCAAGACCTCCCAGAAAAACTGGATCGGACGCTCGACCGGCGCGGAGGTTGAATTTAAAACGACCGCCGGCGATACGATGACCATTTACACCACTCGTCCCGACACCCTTTTCGGCGCGACGTACATGGTAATGAGCCCGGAGCATCCTTTTTTGGAAAAATGGGCGGACAAGCTCTCGAACATCGACGCCGTGCGCGCCTACCGTGAGGAGGCCGCGCGCAAGTCCGACTTTGAGCGCAGCGAGCTGAATAAAGAAAAGACCGGCGTGGTGCTTGAGGGCGTGCGCGCGGTCAATCCCGTGACCGAGAAAGAAATTCCGATTTTTGTGTCGGACTACGTTCTGATGAGCTACGGCACCGGCGCAATTATGGCCGTGCCTGCGCACGATACCCGCGACTGGGAATTCGCAAAGAAGTTCTCTCTGCCGATCGTCGAGGTCGTCAAGGGCGGCGATGTGGAGAAGGAAGCCTATACCGACTGCGCCGCCGGCATTATGGTTAACTCCGGTTTTCTCAACGGCATGACGGTGGACGAGGCCAAGAAGGCCATCGTGGCTTTTCTTGCCGAGAAAGGCATCGGCCGTGAAAAAGTCAATTACAAGCTGCGCGACTGGGTGTTCTCCCGCCAGAGATACTGGGGAGAGCCGATCCCGATCATTTGCTGCGACCACTGCGGCTACGTGCCGCTCGACGAAAGCGAGCTGCCGCTGACTCTGCCCGAGGTCAAGAGCTACGAACCCACCGAAAACGGCGAGTCTCCGCTTGCGCACCTTGACGGCTGGGTCAACGTGACTTGCCCCAAGTGCGGCCGCCCCGCGCGCCGTG
This sequence comes from uncultured Oscillospiraceae bacterium, assembly GCA_934232845.1. Taxonomy (GTDB): domain Bacteria; phylum Bacillota; class Clostridia; order Oscillospirales; family Ruminococcaceae; genus Yanshouia. The sequence goes on along the minus strand of CAKQGD010000023.1, from coordinate 23,903 downwards.
AGACGGATACCATGCCCCAGTGGGCAGGTTCGTCGTGGTATTTCCTTCGGTATATCGCGCCGCACTGCGACACTGCGATTGCCCCGAAGGAAGCGCTTGACTACTGGATGCCTGTCGATTGGTACAACGGCGGTATGGAGCATACGACCCTGCATCTGCTGTACAGCCGTTTCTGGCATAAGTTCCTCTATGATATCGGCGTCGTCTCCTGCCCCGAGCCCTACGCAAAGCGCACGAGCCACGGCATGATTCTCGGAGAGAACGGCGAAAAGATGTCGAAGTCCCGCGGAAACGTTGTCAATCCCGACGATATTGTGCGCGACTACGGCGCGGACACGCTGCGCATGTATGAGATGTTCATGGGAGACTTTGAAAAGGCCGCCCCATGGTCGAATGCTTCCATTAAGGGCAGCAAGCGCTTTTTGGAGCGCGTCTGGAGCCTTCCCGACATGATGACGGCCGACGAGGGCTATTCCGCACGGCTGGAAAGCAGTATGCATAAGCTGATCAAAAAGGTCGGAGAGGACATCGAGGCGCTTAAGATGAACACCGCCATCGCGGCGATGATGAGCTTTTTGAACGAAGTGTCCGACGCGGGCGCAATTACGCGCGGCGAACTGCGTACGCTGCTGATTCTGCTCAATCCCTTCGCGCCGCATATGACCGAGGAGGTCTGGGAACTCTGCGGCTTCGGCGGCATGCTGTATCAGCAGAAGTGGCCGGAGTATGACCTCGCGAAATGCGCCGACGATACCGTTGAGATCGCGGTGCAGGTCTGCGGCAGACTGCGCGGCCGCGTGACGATTCCCACCGGCTGCTCAAAGGAAGAAGCTCTTTCGGCGGCAAAGACGGTTCCCGAGGTCGCCCGCGCGATTGAGGGAAAGACCGTTGTGAAAGAAATCGTTGTGCCCAATAAGCTGGTCAACCTTGTCGTAAAATGAGGTTTCTCTTTGAAATCACAAAAAATTCAAATGAGGGGTACTTGACACTCCAGACCGGCTATTGTATAATAAATCCGTTATCTATTTTTGGATAAACACTCCTGCCTTGGGCGTTGGGAGGGAATGATAATGTCTGAAATCCGCGTAAAAGAGAATGAATCTCTGGACAGCGCTCTGAGAAGATTCAAGCGCCAGTGTGCCAAATCCGGCGTACTTCAAGAGGTGCGTAAGAGAGAGCACTATGAAAAGCCCTCTGTCAAGCGCAAGAAGAAGTCCGAGGCCGCCAGAAAGAGAAAATTCAAGTAATCCGACAAACGAACAGGCAGACGCGTTTTGCGTCTGCCTTTTGTCATGTGTCTTTTTGCATCCGCTTCAAGCGGTGTTTTATGCCGGATAAGATTTACACGAACGGTGAGCCGCCGTTTTCTCCGGGCAGAACGAAGCAATCGTAGCGTACGGCCTTTCCCGTGAGGGAATAATTCGGCTTTCGCCCCCCAAGGTACGGCCCTTTCGGCGGACGCTTTACGACGATTTTGCGCGGAGACGCCAAAAATGCCGCCTGCAAAAGCGCTTCTTCCTGCGCACAGGGAAGCTCCAAACAGTGCAGAAGCTGAAACTTTTTCTTTACCAGCGCGCTTTTCTCGCGTGTTGGAAACATCGGATCGAGAAAAATCAGATCCGGAATTTGTGCAAGCCGCGGCATTTCGGTCAGACTGTCGGCCTCGACCAGTTCCATTCGGCTTATGATTTCGCAAAGCTGAGGTGTCTCTGCCGCGCGCCGCAGCGCGTCTTTGAGCAGGGCGGCGATCACGGGATTTCGCTCATACATCCGCACGGAAAATCCCGCCGCTGCCAGCAGAAGGGAATCTTCTCCCAAGCCTGCGGTGGCGTCGACGGCGGTCGGTGCGCGGTCAAGGCCGCGGATTCTGGCCGCATGCACCAAAAGCTCTCCGGAAAGATTTTTTTGCCGCAGGCGGGGAAGCATCCGCGCAAGGTCGCACCGCATCGTCTGCCCCTCGCTCTCAAGGGCGAGTCCGTCTGCGCCTGCGCGCAGCAGAAGTGCGCTGCCCGCTTCTTCCCGGCTGTGCACAAGGGGGAGGCCGAGCCGCGCCGCCAGCGCCGCAGCTTCTGCAGGTTCAAAGCCCTCTTCCGCCAGAAGCACAAGTGTGCGTGGGCTCGTTAAAATTTCCTTCTGTTTAGACATGCCGTTCTCCTGTCGCCTTTGTTTTTTTCATTATATCTCTGTTTTTCCTTTTGAGAAAGAGAAAACAGCCAAAACGGCCATTTTTGGTATAAAACAGAGGATATTTTCCAAAATGCTTCTTTTAATGATCCGGCAAGGGATGTTTTATTTTTCGAAAGGATAAAAAGAAAAAGTCCGGTGCTGTTTTCGACGGCGCCGGACTTTTGAAAATGTGTTTTGGAAAGGATCGGCTCATCGCTTTAGAGCGGCGGATAAACCGTCTTCCTTGAGGCCGTCCTTGGCGAGCATCCCCTCCAGCACGCTGATATCGGTGGTGATGTCAAGCGCGTCGTCGGCAAACAGCAGATCAAGCTGTTTTTCAAATCCCGCGACGAGTGTGTCCATAATATTCTCGATGTCCTGCATTGTGGAGGCGATGTTTGCGCCGCGCGCGGTTTGGTTTTCAAAATCGCGGTAGGCGTTGAGGATTTTCAGCGTGGTGGGCAGATAATAGCTTAAAAATGTCTCGATCTGCGGGCGTTTGTCGGGATCGCGTTCCACCGCGTCGAACATCTTGGCGGTCAGTTTTTCAATACGATCGATTTTTTGAGAGAGCGCGTCGTCCGCGATTTCGTCGTTGACCTTGCGGATGCGGCGGATATAGCCGTCCTTTTCGCTGTAGGCAGTTTCATCCTCTGCGCCGTAGACTATCGCGGGCTTTTTGATCTCACCGCCCGCCTGCCGGTAGAGCTCGTTTTCTTCAAGACCTTCGTTTGAGAGGATCAGCAGGCGGCGTGAGCGGTCGAGATACGCGCCGGGAAAGATACCGGTTTCCAAAAGTTCCTCCAGCTCACGGCAGACCTTTTTATAAGAAGAGGATTCGATCGCGGTCAGCTCGTCAATAGAGAGAACTTTTTTATTTCCTATGATGGCGGTATACCGTTTGAGCAGGGACTGGCGCTTTTTCAGGCGGCGTGCCGCGAAAAGCATGCCAAAGCCGGGTCCGCAGCCGAAAAACAGCGGCGCGATCAGGTCGCTTGCCCACAGATATCCGTAGCTGATCCAATCGGCAATCGTCTGCACCACGCTGATTGTGCCGGCCGCGGCAAAGAGCGCACCCAATACGGTGAGCAAAAGCGGCATAAGATTCTGAATGGATTTCTTTTCTTTTACGTCCGTTTTCGGGGCACGGCGCGGCGGCGCGCCGGTCTGCACGTTCTGCAAAGGCACGTCGGCGTAAGCGCGGTGAGGTCCTTCCTGATAGCGGTAGCGTGCGGGCATTTCCTGCATCAGACGTTTTGCCAGCAGAAAAAGTCCGATCGGCCAGAAAATCCACAGCATCAGAAGAATCCAAATCCAGGAGGTTTTCTCTTCGTGCCCTTGATTGCGGTTGGGATATTGACTCATTTGGGGTTCACCACATTCCTTTACAGAAAGAATCGTGAAAAAGAGCGGCCGAGATTCTGCCGGCCGCGGACGGTTTCTTTCGGATACATTTATTATAGCAGAAAGGAGAAAAATCGCAACAGTGAAATCCTGCCCCTCGGGATTGCGCTCCGAGTGCGGATAGGCTATAATGAAAGCGGAAAAGCTTGCCCGACGGATGGCTCCTCCGGGGGAAATGCCATGGAAAGGCGGGACGGCGGCTTAGCAGCCGCAATTTTCTGAAAAGAGAGGAACTGCCGCGCATGAATCTGTTTCTTCCCGATGAGCGCCGCCGCCGCATCACCGACATACCGGCGGCATATTTTGCCGAGATCGGCGTGCGCGCGCTTGTGCTGGATATCGACAACACGCTGACAACACATGACAATCTGGCTCCCGGTGAGGGCGTGCCCGACTGGCTTGCCGCCGTGCAGAAAGCGGGCGTGCGGTGCATGATGCTTTCAAACAACAGCCCCGAACGGGTTGAGCCGTTTGCGGGGATGCTGCGTCTGCCCTTTGAAGCGAACGGGAAAAAACCCCTGCCGGGCGGTGTGCGCCGCGCCTGCCGGGCGATGAATGTCCCCGTGCATGAGGCGGCGCTGGTCGGCGATCAGATTTTTACCGACGTGCTGGCGGCGCGGCTCGCGGGCGTTTACTCGATCCTCGTTGATCCGATTGAGCCGGAAAAGACCCGTTTTTTTCGCTTGAAACGCCGCTTGGAGCGGCCTTTTCTTGCGGCCTTTGACCGCAGACGCTCTATATGAAAAGAGGTTTTTCCTATGAATGAACATCTTGCCGTGCTGATGTGTTCTCTGCCGGAGGGGACCGACGCGGCTCTGATCGAATCCGATGTGAGCCGCCGGTACTATACAGGCTTTCCTTCTACCGCGGGTACACTGCTTGTTTTCCCAAAAGAGGCGTATTTTCTGATCGATTTTCGCTATATTGAGGCCGCGAGAGAGCGTGTGTCCGACTGCACGGTGCTGCAGATGGACCGGCGCGCCGCCCAAATTTCGGAACTTTTGAAAAAGCATGACGCAAAAACGGTTGCCGTCGAGGCGGAGCGTACCACGGTCGGAGCGCTTTCCCGTCTGCAGGAGCAGTTTCCCGGTGTGAAATTTCTCACCGACGGACGGCTCGATGAGAAAATCATGAGCCAGCGCGCGGTCAAGTCCCGTGCGGAGTACGAGACGATGCGCCGTGCCGCCGCCATTGCAGACAGGGCCTATGCGGAAATCCTGAATTTCATCCGCCCGGGAGTGACCGAGCGGGCAGTGGCCGATGAGCTGATCGGTCTGCTGCGGCGCTTCGGCGGAGACGGAGAGTCGTTTGAGACGATCGCGGTTTCCGGCCCCAATACTTCGCGCCCGCACGGTGTTCCGGGAGAGAGATGCGTGCAGGCGGGTGATTTCTTTACCCTTGATTTCGGAACGGTGACAGATGGGTATGTCTCCGACATGACGCGCACGGTGGCGGTAGGCTTTGCGACGGACGAAATGCGCCGTGTGTACGATACGGTGCTTGCCGCGCAGGAAGCGGCTTTTTCCGTGATTCGTCCCGGCGTTTTATGCCGCGAGGCGGACGCTGCCGCCCGTCTTCTGATCGATGCGGCGGGATATAAGGGCTGCTTCGGCCATGCGCTTGGGCATTCTCTTGGACTTGAAATTCACGAAGGACCGAATTTTTCTCCCAATGAGACGGCCGCCGCACAGGAGGGAATGCTTCTGAGCGTGGAACCGGGTATTTATCTCGAGGGAAAATTCGGAGTGAGAATCGAGGATACGGTCTGGATTGTGAAGGACGGCTTTCTCAATTTGGCGCAGAGCCCCAAAAAACTTCTCATTTTATAACTTTTTTCCCGAAAAAGGCGGCCGATGTCTTGAAAAAAGCTTTGATTTCGGGTATGATACAACATGTATGCAGACAAGATTCTCAAGGAGGTTCATTTCATGATTACAGCAGGCGATTTCAGAAACGGCGCTACTTTCGAGCAGGACGGCAACGTCCTTCAGATTATCGAGTTCCAGCACGTCAAGCCCGGCAAGGGCGCGGCTTTTGTCCGCACCAAGGTCCGCAATGTGATTACCGGCGCTGTGGTGGAGCGCACTTATAACCCCACCGATAAGTTCCCGACCGCTTTTATTGACCGCAAGGATATGCAGTATCTGTATGACGACGGCGATCTGAGTGTTTTTATGGATATGGAGACGTACGAGCAGTTCCCCATCAATGCAAGAGAGCTCTGCGACACCTTTAAATTCGTCAAGGAAAACGAGGTCTGCAAGATCCTCTCTTACAAGGGAAATATTTTCGGCGTTGAGCCGCCGACATTTGTCGTTCTGCAGGTCACCAAGACCGACCCCGGATTTAAGGGAAACACCGCCACCAATACACTGAAGCCCGCGACGCTTGAGACGGGTGCGGAGATCCGCGTGCCGCTCTTTATCGACGAGGGCGAGATGATCCGTATCGATACCCGCACCGGAGAATATCTGGAGCGCGCATAAACTATTCACCCGATGACCATGATGCGATAAGGAGGAGAATCACATGACTGTTACAGAAAGAGTCGCTTATGTAAAGGGCCTTGCCGAGGGCATGGAGCTGGACAAGACCTCTAAGGAGGGCAAACTGTTTTCCGCGATTATTGATGTGCTCGAAGATATGGCGTACGAGGTTTCCGACCTTGGCGACGAACTCGGCGAGCTGGAGGAACAGGTTGATATGGTAGACGATGACCTTGATACGCTTGAGGGTATCGTCTATGAGGACGACGAAGACGAGGATGACGATTGCTGCTGTTGCGGCGATGACGACGACCTGTACGAGGTTGTCTGCCCGTCCTGCGGCGATACCATCTATCTCGACGAGGATATGCTTGACGAGGGCGAGATGGAATGCCCCAACTGCGGCGAGCATCTCGAGTTTGACGTCGATGAAGACGAAGATGACGAAGAGGAAGAAAAGGGCGAGGATCAGTAAGACCCCGCGTTTTTCCAAAACAAAGACGAAAACCCGGCGCGTCCAATGCGGACGTGCCGGGTTTTTATGTGCGCAGAAATCGTTCTGCAAAAACGGCTGAGGCGTGCACCTCGTCAGCCGAGAAGCGGGCACAGTAGAATGGGAAAAAACACTGCGGGCAGATAATTCATCACCTTGATTTTTGTGACGCCGATGATGCTGAGACCAAGGGCGAAAATCAGCAGAGAACCGCAGCAGGTCATCTCTGCGATGACGGCGTCGCTGAGCAGGGGAGCAATGAACTGTGCGAGCAGCACGATGCCGCCCTGAAAAAGCAGTACGAACGCGGCGGAAAGCATCACGCCGATGCCGAGAGTGGATGCAAGAACGATGGATGAGATAAAATCGAGCACGGATTTGCTCAGAAGCATTTCGTTATTGCCGTGGATGCCGGCCTGCAGAGAGCCCACAATGGTCATGGCGCCGATACAGAACAACAGACTGGCGGTGACAAAGCCCTCCGCTAAAGAAACGCCCTGCCCGCCATGAGAAAAGTGCTGCTCTATCCGTTTGGCGAAACGGCCGAAACGTTCGTCAAGATTAAGCAGGGCGCCGACCAGCGCACCCGCAGCCATCGACAGAATCAGCACCATGGAGTTTTCTCCCTTGAGCGTGCCGGACCATCCGAGATACATGGTGCAGAGGCCGATGCCCAGCATAACAGATGATGTCAACCGCTCGGGCAGACCTTTTTTTACCGTAAGACCGATAAGTGAGCCGACGAGAACCGCGGCTGTATTGACAAGAACTCCCAACAAGGGACCCACCTCCGATGGGCTGTATTATAGTGCTTTGAAGCAGAGAAGTCAAGGCGGAAGAAATCCTGCAGCTTTCGCTGAGAAAAAGGGACAACCTGTTTTTCTGCGCCATAGTTATTGCGCGGCGCATATTTTTTCCGCGCCGTATGTTTTAAATTTTTCGGGAATACCATTGCAGAAAGAGCCTGTCTTTATGACAAACCGCGCCGCAGAGAAAAGAGTATTTTTGACGGAGACTGTTTTGCGGCGCATGGGTGTGTTACAATATAAAAAATGCTTTGCTGCCAATCGTGCTTTGCTTTCTTAAAATTGTTCTGCCGTATATTTTCGGTGCAGCGTTTTGCAGAGACGGATTTAAAAAGAAGGAATACGGAGGGATTTGTATGAAAGTTTGTCTGCTGAACGATTCGTTTCCGCCGCTGATCGACGGCGTGGCGAATGCAGTTGTCAACTATGCGCGGGTGCTTACAGAAAAATATGACGGGGCGGTGGTAGCGACGCCGCGCTATCCCGGCGTGACGGATGTATATTCCTTTCCGGTGGTGCGGTACCCCAGCCTGAACACGACGCGCATGGTGGGCTATCGCGCCGGAATTCCGTTTTCTCCCGAGGCGGCTCTGCGTATTGAAAAGGAACAGGTTGGACTGCTGCACAGTCACTGCCCGGTTGCATCCACACTGTTTGCACGCTCGCTGCGGGATTTGCTGGATATCCCTTTGATTTTGACGTATCATACAAAATTTGATATCGACATCGCGAATCTGGTACGCAGCGGAATGGTGCAAAAAAGCGCTATCCGGCTGATGGTGCACAACATTTCAGCCTGTGACGAGGTATGGGCCGTCAGCCGCGGTGCGGCGGACAACCTGCACAGTCTGGGCTATGAAGGAAACTGCGTAATGATGAAGAATGGAGTGGATTTTCCGCGCAGGCGCGTATCCGCCGACCGTGCCGCCGAGGCGCGGCTTCGCCTGGGAGCGGATGCGGATAAACCGCTGTTCCTGTTTGTAGGGCGCATGATGTGGTACAAAGGACTGCGCCTTATGCTCGACGCTCTTTCCCGTCTGAGGGCACAGGGAGAAGCATTTCACATGGCATTTATCGGAGACGGCGCCGACCGCGATGCGGTTGAGGAGTATGCCGCGGCGCTGGGGCTTGGCCGGTTCTGTACGTTTGCGGGGGCGATCCGCGACCGTGAGCTGCTGCGTGCCTGCTTCTGCGCGGCGGATGTATTTTTATTTCCCTCCACTTTCGATACAAACGGACTTGTAGTGAGAGAGGCCGCTGCCTGCTCTCTGCCGAGCATGATTGTGCGGGGAAGCTGTGCCGCGGAAGGAATCACAGACGAAAAAAACGGTCTTTTGATCGACGAAACCCCTGAATCGATGGCGGCGCGCCTGCTCTGGGCATGTCAAAATCCGGACGGCTGCCGCAAGATCGGCAGACAAGCCGCAGCGGATATCTATGTGTCATGGGAGGACGCAGTCGCCTGCGCGTGGGACCGATACGCCGTCGTATGTGAAAATTACCGTGCGGGACAGAAGGCGCCGCGCGGTGTGTGGACGAGGGAATTTTTCCGAGCGGCGGACGAAGTTGCAGAGGGCCTTCATCGGCTGCGCGAAATCGGAGGACATCGCGGAGAAGATGACAGATATCCGTGAAAGAAGAGATCGTTATAAAATTAACAATAACAATTGACAAATGTAATATTTCGTCGTATGATACAAATGAATCTATACTTTTTCGGGAAAAACAGAAATCTTGCAAAAATGTTCTAAAAGGAACAAAATGACAGAAAGACGGCGAAGTTTGACAGTTCTTTGGCAAACCTTCGCATAAGCCACAAAAAAGACTTGAAAAACCTGTGGAACTATTTTGGACGGCACTCTTCCCTAAAAGGTTCTGCCGGTGTTATAATATTTCAAGTAAAACTAATTTGTATCAATTTTGTACGACAGGAGGACATGACAATGGCAAACACTTGTTCATGCTCCGGACCCGCTTTCCGCGGGACGCCTGAGCAGGAAGCCGCTCTCAAGGCCGCCATCGAGCGCCTTAAGGGAGAAAAAGGCGCGCTGATGCCGATCATGCAGGAGGCGCAGGGGATTTACGGCTACCTCCCGATCGAAGTCCAGAAAATGATTGCCTCGGGTCTGGACATTCCGCTCAGCGAGGTATACGGCGTCGCAACATTTTATGCGCAGTTCTCGCTGCAGCCAAAGGGACAGTACCGCATCTCTGTCTGTCTCGGAACGGCCTGCTATGTAAAGGGTTCCGGGCAGATTCTTGAGAAAATTTCCGAAAAGCTTGGAATCAAGACAGGCGAATGCACGCCTGACGGAAAATTTTCTCTGGAAGCCTGCCGCTGTGTGGGCGCATGCGGTCTTGCGCCCGTAATGATGATCAATGACGAGGTGTACGGTAAGCTGACACCTGATGATGTGGAACAGGTGCTTGCCAAGTACATGGATGCCTGAGGCTGAGCCCGGGGGAAAAAATATGAAAGTATCGCAGATTATGAAGATTCTTCACGCGCAGCTTGTAACGGGAGAAGATCTTCTCGATCCGGAACTTCAAACAGCCTGCGGCAGCGACATGATGAGCGACGTGCTTGCCACATCGCACAATAAGGACGTGCTGCTGACAGGTCTTGTAAATCCCCAGGTTGTTCGCACGGCGGATATGCTGGACGTCCGGTGTTTAGTGTTTGTCCGGGGGAAAAAGCCGGATGAATCCCTTGTCTCGCTCGCAAAAGAGCGGGGAATAATTGTCCTCTGTACGGCTGACCGTATGTTTGAAGCCTGCGGTAAGCTGTATGCGGGCGGCCTGAACAGAGAGGAACCGAACCATGATGGAACCGCTGACGAATAATACGCTGACGCTCCATTACGTTGTGGAAGACAACAACTTTACGGCGGCAGGAGAAGCTTCGAGCAATGTGAAAAAAATTTTAAAGCAGCTCGGAGTGCCGCCGGAAGCGGTGCGGAAAGTTTCCGTTGCGATGTACGAGGGTGAGATCAATATGGTCATTCACGCCAACGGCGGCGTAATAGACGTAGAGATCACGCCCGAAGAGATCACGATGGTTCTGCGGGACACGGGTCCCGGCATTCCGGATGTGGAGAGAGCCATGCAGGAAGGATATTCTACCGCGCCGGATTCCGTTCGTTCCCTCGGTTTTGGGGCGGGCATGGGGCTGCCCAATATAAAGAAATATACTGATTCTATGCGAATTGATACGATCGTCGGTGTGGGAACCACCCTGACCATGACCGTAAAAATCAAAAAATGATCCGTCTTTTGTAAGGAGGGATTTCAGCATGAAACCGCAGCGCGTGATTTCTCATGCGGTCACGCTGGATATTACCAAGTGCAAAGGCTGCACAACCTGTATCCGCCATTGCCCGACGGAGGCGATCCGCGTCCGAAACGGCAAAGCGAAGATTTTACCTGAAAAATGTATCGACTGCGGACAATGTATTCTTGTCTGTCCTCACCATGCCAAACAGGCTGTTGTCGATCATTTTGAGGAATGCCGGGATCGATATACATATAAAATCGCTCTTCCGGCGCCGAGTCTTTACGGACAGTTCAACAATCTTGAGGATGTGGATTATGTCCTCAACGGGCTGCTGCGCATGGGCTTCGACGAGGTGTTTGAGGTAGCGCGCGCCGCTGAGATTATCTCAGACTATACCCGCCGTCTGCTGAAAGAGAAAAAACTGAAAACTCCTGTAATCAGTTCCGCGTGTCCCGCGGTGGTCCGTCTGATCCGTGTCCGATTTCCGCAGCTTTGCAGCCATGTGCTGCCCGTGGTTTCTCCGGTGCATCTGGCCGCTTCCATGGCGCGGGAGGACGCGATGAAAAAAACGGGACTTCCCTCGGAAAAAATCGGCATCTTTTTCATTTCGCCCTGTCCCGCCAAGGTGACGGACGTCAAAGAACCGATCGGACTGAAAAAGAGCGACGTGGATCATGTTCTTGCGATGAAAGACATTTACATGCCTCTTCTCAAGGAAATGAACGCGCTTGACTCGATTCAGCAGATCGCTCAATCCGGCGTACTGGGAATCGGCTGGGCAACCAGCGGGGGAGAATCCGCCGCGCTTCTCAAGGAAAAATACCTCGCCGCGGACGGCATCGACAACGTTATCCAAATTCTCGAAGAGCTGGAAGACGACAAGCTGACAAACCTGACCTTCGTCGAGCTCAATGCCTGTACGGGCGGCTGTGTCGGCGGTGCGTTTTCCGTGGAAAATCCCTTTGTGACTAAGGCAAGGATTCAGCGGGTGCGCAAGTACCTTCCGTTTTCTCACAACTGGATGAATGACGACTACCGCTTTGAGGGCCGGCTCGACTGGAACGATACGCTGGAATACAGCTCCGTTCTGAAGCTTGCGCCCGAGGTGACCGACGCGATGGAAAAAATCAGCCGAATCGAAGCTTTGACGGAGGAATTTCCCGGATTGGACTGCGGCGCGTGCGGCGCGCCCACCTGCCGCACCTTGGCGGAGGATATCGTCTGCGGACGGGCCAAGCGTACCGATTGTCTTTTCGTTTTGAAGAGAGAACTCGGACAGCTTCTGACTGACGCCCATGCGGAGGGAAATTCCGCTGAAGAGGAGGAAGCGCATGACGATTCGTGAACTTGCATCGGAGATGGAGCTTTCCCTGCTGACACAGGCGGGAGCCGACGCCGAGATAAAAAACGGCTATTGCGGCGATCTGCTCAGTTGGGTAATGGGACGGGCTCCCTCCGAAAGCGTCTGGGTGACGATCATGTCGAACAAAAATGTTCTGGCGGTTGCCGTACTTGCGGAAATCAGGGCCGTTCTTTTTGCAGAGGGTGTACAGCCGGATTCCGAGCTTCTTGCGAAAGCCGAGGAAGAAGGAGTGGCGCTTCTGACGAGCCCCAAGCCGGCGTTTGAGCTGGCCGGCAGAATTTATGCGCTTTTGGGTCTGCCGACATGACGGTCCGCTGTGATCTTCATCTTCATACGGCGCTCTCTCCCTGCGGAGAAGAACGTATGACGCCCAACAATATCGTCAATATGGCGCTGCTTGCGGGCTTGGATTTAATCGCAGTGACCGATCATAACACCTGCGGCAACTGCCGTGCGGCGATAGAGGCCGGAGCGCGGGCGGGGCTTGCGGTGGTTCCGGGAATGGAACTCACCACCTCGGAGGAAGCGCATGTTGTGTGTCTTTTTTCAACCGTGGACGAAGCCGAGCGCTTTGAGAGAGAGGCCGTTCGTCCGAAGCGGCTTTTCGTCCGAAACAAACCGGAAGTATTCGGCCGTCAGCTTTTTTTGAATGCAGACGACGAAATTACCGGCGAAGAGGATGCTCTGCTGATCACGGCCACTTCTATCGGAGCGGACGATGTGCAGGCGCTCTGCCGTTCCTATGGGGGGGCGGCGTTTCCGGCGCATATTGATAAAGAATCCTATTCGCTTCTTGCATCGCTGGGTTATATCGATCCTTCCATGAATTTTTCGGTATGCGAGGTGACGCCCCAGTGCGACACGGCGGCTCTTGTCAGAGAACATCCGGAACTTGCGGGTGTTCGCTTTCTGCGAAACTCCGATGCGCATGATTTGGGACCGATCGGTCTGCTGCCCAACGAGTTAGAGCTTTTGCGCGCAGACCCGGCGGCTCTGGTGCATTGGATTTCCGAGGAAACGAAGGGAGGAGCCCGATGAAGGAAATTTCACTCAACATTCTGGACATCGCGGAAAACTCCGTCCGTGCGGGAGCGTCTCTGATCACCGTCTCGGTGACGGAGAATACCAATGCCGATACTCTGACAGTCTCGGTGCGCGACAACGGCTGCGGCATGAGCGAGGAGCTTCTCAAAAGCGTCTGCGATCCGTTTACCACAACGCGCACCACCCGCAGAGTCGGGCTGGGTATTCCGCTGTTCAAAGAGGCGGCGGAGGCTGCCGGAGGCAGTTTTGCAATCCGTTCCAAGGTGGGAGAGGGAACCGAAACAACGGCGATTTTTCAGCGCTCTCATATCGACCGGATGCCGCTCGGCGACGTCGCTTCTACAATTTCGACGCTGATCCAGTGTAATCCGGACAAAGACTTTATTTACCGGTATACTTTTGACGGCAAAGAATTTATTATGGATACGCGCGAGCTGCGCCGCATATTGGACGGCGTCGCGCTCTGCGAACCGGACGTTGTGTGCTGGATTCGCGAATATATCCGACAAAACACAAATGAAATCAATGGGGGTAATGAAGCATGATCTCGATCGAAGAACTGAAGGCCATTCGCGAAAAGATGCAGGGCAGCGTCAATCTCCGCGATGACACCAAGTCGGTGCGCATTGTCGTCGGTATGGCGACCTGCGGCATCGCGGCCGGAGCCCGCCCCGTTCTTGAGGCGCTGACGGAAGAGGTTGCCAAGCGCAAGCTTTCTGATGTGATGGTCACCCAGACGGGCTGCATCGGTATCTGCCGGCTTGAGCCGGTCGTAGAAGTGTACGAGGGCGACACGAAGACGACTTATGTCAAAATGGATGCCGAAAAGGCAAGAAAGGTCGTCGCAAGCCATATCGTCAATCATCAGGTCGTGACGGAGTACACGATCGGCGCGAACGAATAAAATTGTAAGAAAGGGCGGATAAACGAATGGTTAGAGCACATGTACTGGTGTGCGGAGGAACGGGCTGTACCTCCTCCCACTCTCCGGAGATTCTTGAGGAGCTGAACCGCCAGATTAAAGAACACGGGCTGGAAAACGAAGTTCAGACGGTGCAGACCGGCTGTTTCGGTCTCTGCGCATTTGGCCCGATCATGATTGTCTACCCCGAGGGTGCGTTCTACAGCAAGGTACAGGTTTCCGATGTCGCGGAAATTGTGGAAGAGCATCTTGTCAAGGGACGCATTGTCAAGCGCCTTTTGTACCACGAGACGGTTTCGGACGGCAACACGGTCAAGTCTTTGGATCAAACCAAGTTCTACGGCAGTCAGGTCCGTGTCGCGCTGCGCAACTGCGGCGTGATCAACCCCGAAAGCATCGATGAATACATCGCCCGCGACGGCTACATGGCGCTGACGAAGGTTCTGACCGAGATGACCCCCCAGCAGGTGATCGACGAGGTTAAGGCGTCCGGTCTGCGCGGCCGCGGCGGCGCGGGCTTCCCCACGGGACTCAAGTGGGAGTTTACCGCGAAGGCCGTGGGCGATGAGAAATATGTCTGCTGCAACGCCGACGAAGGCGACCCCGGCGCGTTTATGGACCGTTCCGTGCTTGAAGGAGATCCGCATGCGGTGCTCGAGGCGATGACCATTGCCGGTTACGCAATCGGCGCGCATCAGGGTTACATTTATGTCCGCGCGGAATATCCGATCGCGGTCAAGCGCCTGCAGATTGCCATCGATCAGTCCAAAGAATACGGATTGCTGGGCGACAACATTCTCGGCACCGGCTTTGCCTTTAACCTCGAGCTTCGTCTCGGTGCCGGCGCGTTTGTCTGCGGCGAAGAGACCGCGCTCATGCGCTCCATCGAGGGCAAGCGCGGCGAGCCGCGTCCGCGTCCTCCGTTCCCGGCAAACAAGGGCCTGTTCGATAAGCCCACACTTCTGAACAACGTCGAAACCTATGCGAATATTGCCCAGATTCTTCTCAAGGGCTCGGGATGGTTTGCCTCCATGGGCACCGAAAAGTCCAAGGGCACCAAGGTGTTCGCTCTCGGCGGCAAGATTACCAACACCGGCCTTGTCGAAATTCCGATGGGCACGACGCTGCGCGAGATCATCGAGGATATCGGCGGCGGCGTACCGAACGGCAAGAAGTTTAAGGCCGTTCAGACCGGCGGCCCCTCCGGCGGCTGTATTCCGGCCAAGTACATGGATATTCCGATCGATTACGAGAGCCTTGCTTCCATCGGCTCGATTGTCGGTTCCGGCGGTATGATCGTAATGGACGAAGATACCTGCATGGTCGATATGGCCAAGTTCTTCCTCGAATTCACCATCGACGAGAGCTGCGGCAAGTGCACGCCCTGCCGTATCGGTACGCGCCGCCTGTATGAGATTCTTGAGAAGATCACCTCCGGCAAGGGCGAGCTGAAGGATCTTGACGAGCTGGAAGAACTTGCCACTCACATCAAAACCACATCGCTCTGCGGCCTCGGACAGACCGCACCGAACCCCGTTCTTGCGACACTGCGCTATTTCCGTGACGAGTATGTTGCGCATATTGTTGACAAGAAGTGCCCGGCCGGCGTCTGCAAGGCGCTGCTGCATTATGAAATCGATCCCGCCAAGTGCAAGGGCTGTACGCTCTGCGCACGCAACTGCCCGGTTGGAGCGATCAGCGGCGCGGTACGCTCGGCGCATACCATCGATCCCAACAAGTGCATCAAGTGCGGCGTCTGTATGCAGAACTGTAAGTTCGGCGCCATTTCTAAGAAGTAAGGGGGAAGGAAACCATGGTAAATATTAAGATCAACGGCATCCCCTATCAGGTGGAAGAGGGCCTGACCGTTCTCGAAGCCGCGCATTCCGTCGGCGTTCGCATTCCGTCGCTGTGCTGGCTCAAGGACATCAACGAGATCGGCGCGTGCCGCATCTGCCTCGTCGAGGTAAAGGGCGCCCGCGGCATGGTGGCCTCCTGTGTCTATCCCGTCGAGGAAGGCATGGAGATCATGACCAATACCGAGAAGGTTCTCTACTCGAGAAAGAAAAACCTCGAGCTGATCCTCTCGACACATGAGAAAAAGTGCCTCTCCTGCGTGCGCAGCGAAAACTGCGAACTGCAGCAGCTCTGTCGCGAGCTCGGCGTGGATGAGGACGCTTTTGCCGGCGGTATCAAGCCACAGTACGACTTGGATACCTCTTCGGCTTATATTGTCCGTGACAACAACAAGTGCGTGCTGTGCCGCCGCTGTGTGGCCGTCTGCAACGCAACGCAGGGCGTGGGCGCCATCAGCGCTGCGGAACGCGGTTTCGCGACCCACATTGCCACCGCGTTTGACCGCCCGCTGGGCAGCGTTTCCTGCGTGGGCTGCGGACAGTGCATCAATGTCTGCCCGACCGGCGCTCTGCGCGAGGTCGATCATACCGCCCGCGTCTGGGCCGCTCTGCAGGATCCCGACAAGATCGTCGTCAGTGCGCCCGCACCCGCGATCCGCGCGACGCTCGGCGAGTGCTTTGACCTGCCTGTCGGCACCGACGTTGAGGGCAAGCTCGCCGCTTCGCTGCGCCGTCTGGGCTTCGACAAGGTGTTTGACACCGATTTTGCTGCCGACCTGACAATCATGGAAGAAGCGACCGAGTTTCTCGACCGCGTCAAGAACGGCGGCGCTCTGCCTCTGATCACTTCCTGCTCGCCCGGCTGGATCAAGTACTGCGAGCATAACTATCCCGATTTTCTCGACAATCTTTCTTCCTGCAAATCCCCGATGCAGATGCTCGGCGCAACGGTCAAGACCTATTATGCGCAGAAGATGGGCATCGATCCCGCCAAGATCTTTGTGGTCGGCATCATGCCCTGTACCGCAAAGAAATTTGAGATGGGACGCGACGGCGAGGACGCGACAGGTCTGCCCGATATCGACGCCGTTCTCACCACGCGTGAGCTGGGCCGCATGATCAAGACTGCAGGTATCGATTTTGTCAACCTGCCCGACGAGGAATTCGACAATCCGCTCGGCATCAGCACCGGCGCCGCGGTTATTTTCGGCGCGACCGGCGGCGTGATGGAGGCCGCTCTGCGCACGGCGGTCGAGACTCTTACCGGAGAAGAACTGAAGAACCTCGATTTCACCGATGTCCGCGGCATGGAGGGCGTCAAGGAAGCCAGCTACAACGTCGCGGGCCTGAACGTTAACGTGGCGGTTGCCTCCGGCCTTACCAATGCGAAGAAGGTACTCGAGTCCGTTCGCAGCGGCGAGAAAAACTATCACTTCATCGAGATCATGGCCTGCCCCGGCGGCTGCATCAACGGCGGCGGCCAGCCGACCCAGCATGCGGATGTCCGCAACTTTACCGATCTCAAGAGCCTGCGCGCTGCGGCTCTGTACCGCAACGATGCCGCCAAGGCGATCCGCAAGTCGCATGAGAACCCGGTGATCAAGGTTGTGTATGATGAATTCTTCGAAAAGCCCGGCAGCCACAAGGCACACGAGATTCTGCATACGCATTATACGAAACGCGATCGATTTTGAGAGTACTCTTGCTCCATTTATCCCCCCTGAAAGCACCGCCCCGGAAGACCGGGGCGGCGCTTTTTTACACATGAAAAATGCGCAGTAAAGCCGATTGACGAAGCGAAGAGGAAAGAATATAATAAAACGCAGAATACTTCGGTATGGAAAAATATTCAGAGAGGAAGGAAATCGGATTATGGATATCAAAGAAAAAATCAGTGAAGCTGCGGAAAAGATAAAAAACGATCCCCAGCTGCTTAAGACTTTTCAGAATGACCCGGTCAAGGCGCTGGAAAGCCTGACGGGGCTCGACCTTCCGGAGGATCAGATTGAGATGCTGATTAAGGGAATCAAAGCGAAGCTCGGTGCGGACGATATCGCAGAAAAGCTCGGCGCGCTGGGCAAGCTGTTTTAACCGCATAAAAAAGGCCTCTTTCTGTTTGCAGAAAGAGGCCTTTTTTCGAAATAGGTGTACGGTAAAAATATCCGTCAGACGTTAAAGCGGAACAGTACGACGTCTCCATCCTGAAATACATAGTCTTTTCCCTCAGAGCGGTAAAGACCTTTTTCCTTGGCGGCGGCAATGGAGCCGCAGGCCATCAGGTCGTCGTAGGAAACAATCTCTGCCCGGATAAAGCCGCGCTCAAAGTCCGAATGAATTTTGCCGGCGGCCTGAGGCGCCTTGGTTCCTTTTTTAATTGTCCAGGCACGCACCTCGGGTTTTCCCGCGGTCAGAAAGGAAATCAGCCCCAGCAGTGCATAGCATTTGGCGATCATTCGGTCGAGACCGGATTCATGCAGCCCCAGCTCGTCCAAGAACATCTGCTTGTCTTCTTCTTCCAGTTCGGCAATTTCCTCTTCGATTTTCGCACAGATAGGAAGAACCTCGGCGTTTTCGCTTTTTGCGATTTTTTGAACGGTCCGGTAATACTCGTTATATTCTCCTCCGGCGGTTACGGTTTTCTCATCAAGGTTGGCTGCGTAGATGACGGGCTTTGCCGAGAGCAGGGGGGTGTCGCGCAGCAGCTCACGCTCTTCTTCCGTCATCGCAAAACCGCGGGCGCTTTTTCCGTCAGCCATATAGGCCTGCAGGCGCTCAAGAAGATCCACCTCGTCCAGGTATTTTTTGTCGCCCTTGGCGGCTTTGCGGGCGCGGTCGATGCGGCGCTCAATCGTCTCCAGATCGGAGAAAATCAGCTCGAGATCAATGGTTTCAATATCGCGGACGGGATCGACGGAGCCGTCTACGTGTACGATTTCACCGTCATCAAAGCAGCGCACAACGTGTACGACGGCGTCTACCTCGCGAATATGGGACAAGAATTTGTTTCCGAGGCCCTCGCCCTTTGACGCGCCGCGCACCAAACCTGCGATATCCACAAACTCAATCACAGCGGGAGTGATTTTTTCCGGATCATACATCTTTGCCAGTGCGTCTAACCGCTTGTCCGGCACGGCTACAACGCCGACATTCGGCTCAATGGTGCAGAACGGATAATTGGCCGACTGCGCGCCTGCGTTTGTGATGGCGTTGAAAAGCGTGGATTTACCCACGTTCGGCAGTCCGACGATACCTAATTTCATATATCTTTACATCTCCTTGAATTTTCTTCTCGATGTTATTTTGGCGCAGCGCTGTTTTGCATTGACATATGCGCGTATCCCTGCGATTATTGCAGCAAAATCGGTTTTGCATCTGCCGGTGTTTTGCCCCGTTTTGAGACTGCGGCAGAAAAACATGGGATCCCGTGCGGTTCGTGCAGCTTTTGGCAGAAAACATACCAAAACAAATTCATTATAACAGAGAACGTCCGCTTTCTCAAGGCGAATTTTATGATTTTGGCGCCTGATAAAGTCTTACTTTCCGAGAACATTAAACCTTTCAAAGGCGCGTGACAGCGCTTTCGCCTTGAGGCTGTGCGTGAGGCGTCCCGAGAAAAACGGTCCTCCCGTTTTTCGGCCGGGCGGCTTGCTTTTTGGCGAAAGCCGCCTTATAATAAAAGTCGTATGAACCATCAGACAGGAGGGCCATCCATGGCAAATCAGAAAAAAATGGTCGAGGACATCACCTCGCGTGACGTCGATTTCGCCCAGTGGTACACCGATATCGTCCGCAAGGCCGAGCTTGCGGAATATTCCAGCGTGCGCGGCTGCATGGTCGTTCGTCCCTATGGCACTGCGCTGTGGGAAAATATCCGCGACATTCTTGACAAAATGTTTAAAGAGGGCGGACATGAGAACGTGATGATGCCTCTTTTCATTCCGGAAGGGTTGCTCCAGAAGGAAAAGGACCACGTCGAGGGCTTTGCGCCGGAGGTTGCATGGGTGACCCACGGCGGCAGTGAAAAGCTGTCCGAGCGGCTCTGCGTGCGCCCGACTTCCGAGACGCTGTTCTGCGAGCATTGGAAAAACACCCTGCATTCTTATCGCGAGCTGCCGCTGCTCTATAACCAGTGGTGCTCTGTTGTACGATGGGAAAAGACGACAAGGCCGTTTCTGCGCACGTCTGAATTCTGGTGGCAGGAGGGACACACCCTCCACGAGACGCCGGAGGAAGCCATGCGTGAGACCGAGCAGCAGCTCGATGTCTATGCGCATCTCTGCGAGGAATATCTCGCCATCCCGGTGATCAAGGGCCGCAAGACAGACAAGGAGAAATTTGCCGGCGCCGAGCGTACCTACACGATTGAGGCTATGATGCACGACGGTAAGGCGCTGCAGTCCGGTACGAGCCACTATTTTGGAGACGGTTTTGCCCGCGCGTTCGACATCACCTTCCAGGGACGCGACAACAAGCTGCAGCACCCCTATCAGACGTCATGGGGCCTTTCCACCCGTATCATCGGCGCGATCATTATGACGCACGGCGACGACAACGGGCTGGTTCTGCCGCCCGCCGTGGCGCCCATTCAGGCGGTGATCGTGCCTGTCGCCCAGCATAAGCCCGGCGTACTTGAGGCTGCGCGGGAACTCAAGGCAAAAATTGCTTCTGTCTGCCGCGTCAAGCTTGACGAGTCGGACAATTCTCCCGGCTGGAAGTTCGCACAGTATGAAATGAAGGGCGTGCCTCTGCGCATTGAGCTTGGCCCGAAGGATATCGAGCAGGGCCAGTGCGTTGTTGTGACGCGCCACGACCGGCAGAAGCATTTTGTCCTGCTGGAGAATCTTTGTGACGAGCTGCCGAAGCTGATGCGGCAGGTGCGCGACGGCATCTACCGGATCGCGCTTGAAAACCGCGAAAACCGCACATGGAGCGCTTCCTCCATGGATGAGGTTGTGCGCCTCTCCGAGGAAAAGAGCGGCTTTATCAAGACGATGTGGTGCGGGGATCTCGAATGCGAGATGGCCATGAAGGACAAAGCCGGCCTTTCGTCCCGCTGCATGCCGTTTGAACAAGAGCAGATTTCCGACGTCTGCCCCGTCTGCGGCAAGCCCGCAAAGCACATGGTGATCTGGGGCAAAGCATATTGACAGAAAAAAAGAGCTTCGGTTTATTTCTGAAGCTCTTTTTTATATTGTTTTTTTAAAACCGAAGTCGGTTATCCATTGTCGCCGAGAACACGAATCAAACGCATGGTGGAATATCCGTAAGCCGACGCAGGCCAGTCGATGCGGTCGGTGGTGTTAGAATTGATAATAAGATCAAGCACCGAACCCTCTTCGTCCGTCAGTACATCGCAGACGAGGACCGAGTGCACCCATTCGCCGAAAGCCGCATATTGCAGTACATCGCCCTGCTGACCGGAATAAAGGTTGGCATCCGCCTGTACCGCGGGGCCGTTCGCCTCGTTTTGAACGCAGTAGTCATAAAACTGCCACACACCTGCCCAGCTGGAGGAACGGCCGTACGGCTGCCGCCATACGTTGACCGGACTTCCGAAGCATTTCCACTGCGTGTCACCCGACCAGTCCATCGAGATGCCGCCTGCGTACAGGCATTGAGAGACATAATTTTGGCAGTTGCCGTCGAAATAGTACCATTCCTCTGTGTTGCGAACGGTTTCAACAGGGTCAACCCATTCATAGGAATATTCCACCGCGGCGCTTCGGTCGTATTCGCCCCCAAAATCGCTTTCCTCGATTTCGCCGTCCTCTGAGAGAAAGACGGCCCGCTATAGCTGCCGCTGTGCTTCGTCGTTCTGCGCCGTCGACAGCACCTCTTTGCGCAGTGTGTCAAAGAGAAATGCGGTTCTGTCCGCGGAGAAGTCCTCTTCCGATTGGCTGCGCGCTTCATACTGCTCGGAAAGCCTTAGAAAAAGATCTTCCACCCGGTCGTGCAGAGCGATGCGCCACTGCCCATTTTCCCGTGTCAGAACGAAGGTGTGTTCGATTCCTCCGGCGAAGGAGGGGCGATCTCCCATTGCGGAAAACTGCACGCGGCAGTTTTCACGCAGCCGCACGGTCACGTCCTGTGTGTCTTCCTCTTTTTCCACCGAATCGACAGTCAGACCGTATGACCAGTCCATCATTGTAAGATCGATATCCCGTACGGCACGGACGGCGCAGGTCAATTCGAAAGCCGATTCGTTCAGAAGAAGATTGTCCGATTCTTCTTTCGTGCGGCAGGAAAAAAGATCCGCGAGACTCGACGGCTTCAGCGAGGCCATTGCTTCGTAATGCACGTCAAAAAATCATACAGCAGCTCAAGCTGGCCGCTGCTCAGCTGCTGTGCTGCGTCGGTTGGATGCAGCTCGGCCTTTTCTCCCGGAATTTTCTCTTTTGCGGGAGAAGAACTGGAGCTCTCCGCGTCAGAGGAAGAGGGTCCTGCGGCAGATACGGGGAGAATCTCATCGTTCTGCACCTGTGAGGCCTTTATTCCAAATACAGCGGCCGCTGTCAGACAGACAAGTGCCGCGGCAAGAGCCTTTTCTTTTTTAGGGACTGTTTTCATAACAATCCTCCCTTTTGCAGCGTTCTCGGGTATTGTACCATAAAAAACGGCGCGTTTTTCTGTTTTCACAAAAGATTCAGACTCCCTTTTACCTTTTGGACTGATATAGCCTTATCTGTCAAACCCTTCGTCGATTCGACGGAGCTCCAAGTATAGGAATAGGCTCCACAGAATTTCCAAAATCCTGTGGAGCCTATTTGTTTTTATTTAGCTATTGGTAGCAATAAAAGTAATATCTTTTCCGCTCCAGAAGTCTGGAGTGAAAACGATTTCAAGTTCTTGCCAATCAGTAGGGACTTCGTAGCCAACGACCCCGTTAAACTTTTTGCCTGCGGCAACAGTTCCGTCCAGCTGATTTTTATTGCCCTTTTCCATCAACGCACCAAGGCTGAACGTGCAGGTATAGTCGTCACAGTATGCTTCAAAACTCATCATAGAAGAAACCGCAATTTCCTTATCAGAATCATTTGCAATCTCAAATTCACAAAGCACAAATACATTTCCATCAGTGGGCGTATTGTATGTAGACCCCGTGCTTTCGTTTACGCTGGCAAGAGTAACACTCACACCTTTTAACTCTGCGGTTTCTCCAACATAAAATGCGCTTTTATTTTCTTTTTCCAGTTCAGGTTCCTTTTCCGTTTGAGTCGGAGTAGTTTCAACATTCTGCGTTGGTGTAGAGGTTTCAACCTTTTTAGGCTCGTCACCGTCACCAGAAGAACCAATAATGGCGACTAGGAAAAAGAACACCAGAACACCAATTATAATTGGGTGTCCCTTTTTAAGCTTGGCGCCAATGAGGACAAGTTTTTGCGCTTTTAGCGACTTCTGCTCCACAGACTTTACAATTTTTTAATTTGCCATTTTTCATATTTTCCACCATCTCTTTCTGAAATAAAATATATTTCTAATACAAATAGGCACATAAAATAGATTTGAAATGAGCAATTTAAGTCTACCATCATTCAAAATATATGTCAATAATCGCATCTACGAATTATAACAGATGTTAAAAACCGCACATGCTTCCTATACTTAATGTGGACGGAGGTATTTGCAGATGATAAGCTATGGACCGCTATTTCAGACGATGAAAGAAAAAGGAATTACATCCTATCGCTTAGGCAAAATGGGGTTTCCACTGTCGAATTATTATGCCATAAAGCGCGGCGAAAATATTTCCACGCACACATTGAATCAACTATGTAAATTGCTTCAATGCAGGGTGGAAGATATATTAGAATATTTGGACGAGGAATAAGCTACAGACATGGAAGTTAAATCCATATCTGTAGCTCTTTGTTTTTTATTGAAATTGTTAAACAATGTTTAAATTCAAGGATTTGGTGAAATTGCCGGAGTTAGAACCCATCAGTCCAAAGGTAAAAAGGGAAGATTCAGAGCCGTGCTTGCATTTTTTTAAAAAAAGTGATATGATAATTTCCGACATAAAAACAGGGGAGCTGTAACCGGCTGAGATCGATGCGATGCATCGGGACCCTTTACCTGATCCGGATAATGC
>CAKQGD010000022.1 GCA_934232845.1 uncultured Oscillospiraceae bacterium | reverse complement strand
GACCGAAGCGGCGATCAAGGGCAAGGTCGATCCGCTCTCCGGCCTGAAGGAAAACGTCATCATCGGCAAGCTTGTTCCCGCCGGCACGGGCACGGTTCCCTACAGCGAAATAGAGCTGGAGGAAGAGCATGCCCCCTGCCTTTGCGGAGAGGAAAAATAGGCTAAAAGTCACAGAAAACTGTTCGGGATTTTTCACGAAAATCAGCCGAGAATATTGTTGACAAATACTTCCCGGCTATGATAAAATGAGAAATTGGGTACAGTTGTTATTCGCAAAGGGCGGCCTGTACCAGCAGACCGCCTTTTGCGCATTCCGACGCACTCTGATACTTTGAGAAAGGAGGAAACCAATCCATGCCGACTTTTAACCAGCTCGTCAGAAAAGGAAGAGAGGAAGTCGAAAAGAAATCGACTGCCCCGGCCCTGCTGAAGGGATGGAATTCCAAGAAGCGCAAGGCGATCGATCAGAATTCCCCCCAGAAGCGCGGCGTCTGCACCGCAATTCGTACGCAGACCCCGAAGAAGCCGAACTCCGCTCTGCGTAAGGTCGCGAGAGTCCGTCTTTCCAACGGGATCGAGGCTACCGCCTATATCCCGGGCATCGGCCACAATCTTCAGGAGCACTCCGTTGTCCTGATCCGCGGCGGCCGTGTCAAGGACCTCCCCGGCGTGCGTTACCACATCATCCGCGGCACTCTGGATACCCAGGGCGTTGCCAAGCGCATGCAGGCAAGATCCAAGTACGGCGCCAAGAGACCGAAGGCCGGTGCTGCCAAGAAGTAAGGGAAACTCTGTTTGCCGCACACAATGCGGGAGCTTTTTATATAAAAGGCCTCTGCGTTGGCGCGCACGGAAGAATTCTTGCTTTCGAGTACCGATGATTTCATTCTTTATGAAGGAGGGAAGAGAAGTGCCAAGAAGAGGTAATATCGCAAAGCGCGATGTTTTGCCGGATCCGATCTACGGATCCAAAATGGTGACCAGACTCATCAACAATATCATGTATGACGGCAAGAAGGGCGTTGCCCAGAAAATCGTCTACGGTGCATTCGACATCGTGAAGGAAAAGACCGGAAAGGAGCCGCTCGAGGCTTTTGAGCAGGCTCTGGAGAATATCATGCCGGTTCTGGAGGTCAAGGCCCGCCGTGTCGGCGGCGCGACCTATCAGGTCCCGCTGGAGGTCCGCCCCGCCAGACGCCAGACGCTGGGTCTGCGCTGGCTGACCACCTATTCCCGCGCCCGTTCCGAGAGAACGATGCAGGAAAGACTGGCCGGAGAGATTATGGATGCTCTCAACAGCACCGGCGGCGCCTGCAAGAAACGTGAAGATACCCATAAGATGGCCGAAGCCAACAAGGCTTTCGCACATTTCAGATGGTGATCTGAACTCAGTTTTTAGAATCTGCCTTTTAGGAGGAC
Organism: uncultured Oscillospiraceae bacterium; assembly: GCA_934232845.1. GTDB lineage: Bacteria > Bacillota > Clostridia > Oscillospirales > Ruminococcaceae > Yanshouia. The sequence continues at coordinate 25,664 of CAKQGD010000022.1, read as the reverse complement.
ACAATGCCAAGAGATGTCTCTCTGGAGATGACCAGAAATATCGGTATCATGGCTCATATCGATGCCGGTAAGACGACCACAACAGAACGTATTCTGTATTACACGGGCATCAATCACAAGATTGGCGAGACGCACGACGGCACTGCGACGATGGACTGGATGGCCCAGGAACAGGAGCGCGGCATTACGATCACTTCGGCTGCCACCACCTGCTACTGGAAAAACCACCGCATCAACATCATCGACACGCCCGGACACGTGGACTTCACCGTGGAGGTTGAGCGCTCTCTGCGCGTACTCGACGGTTCCGTAACCGTCATGTGCGCCAAGGGCGGCGTCGAACCGCAGTCTGAAACGGTTTGGCGTCAGGCAGACAAGTATCATGTTCCGCGTATGGTATACATCAACAAGATGGATATTATGGGCGCAAACTTTTATAATGTCCTCAACATGATCAAGGAACGTCTTAAGTGCAACGCCATTCCGATCCAGCTGCCGATCGGCGAAGAAAACTATTTCAAGGGTATTATCGATCTGCTGACGATGAAGGCCGAGATCTATTACGACGATCTGGGCAAAGACGTCCGCATCGAGGAGATTCCCGAGGAAATGAAGGACAAGGCTGAGGAATATCATGCGGCTCTGCTCGATTCCGTGGCGGAGCTGGATGAGGGCCTGATGGAAAAATATCTCGAAGGCGAGGAGCTTTCCATCGAAGAACTCAAGACGGTAATCCGCAAGGCGACCATCGATAACGAGATGGTTCCCGTGCTGTGCGGTACTTCCTACCGCAACAAGGGCGTGCAGAAGCTGCTCGACGCGATCGTGGACTATATGCCCGCTCCGACGGATATTCCTCACATCAAGGGCGTCAACCCCGAGACCGGCGAGGAGGAGGAGAGACCTTCTTCCGATAAGGAGCCGTTTGCGGCGCTGGCGTTCAAAATCGCGACCGACCCCTATGTCGGCAAGCTCTGCTTCTTCCGTGTCTATTCCGGTACGGTCGACGCAGGCGCCGGCGTGCTCAACTCGGTCAAGGATCAGCCCGAGCGTATCGGCCGCATCCTGCAGATGCATGCCAACCATCGTAAGGATATTGAGACCTGCTACGCGGGCGACATCGCCGCCGCCGTCGGCCTGAAGAATACGACCACCGGCGATACGCTGTGCGACCCCAAGCATCCGGTTATTCTGGAATCGATGGAGTTTCCGGAGCCTGTTATCCGTGTTGCGATCGAACCGAAGACCAAGGCCGGTCAGGAAAAGATGGGCGTCGCTCTCGCCAAGCTGGCTGAAGAGGATCCCACCTTCCGCACCTACACGGACGAAGAAACCGGACAGACCATCATCGCCGGTATGGGCGAGCTTCATCTCGAGATCATCGTCGACCGTCTGCTGCGCGAGTTCCGCGTAGAGGCCAACGTCGGCAAGCCGCAGGTCGCTTATAAAGAAACGATCCGCAAGGCGGTTGATCAGGATACGAAGTATGCCCGTCAGTCCGGCGGTAAGGGCCAGTACGGCCATGTCAAGATCCATGTCGAACCCAACGAGTCCGGCAAGGGCTATGAGTTTATCAACGGTGTTGTTGGCGGTGCGATTCCCAAGGAGTATATTCCTGCGGTTGACGCCGGTATCCAGGGCGCGATGCAGGCCGGTGTGCTGGCAGGCTATCAGGTCGTGGACTGCAAGGTGACGCTGTACGATGGCTCGTATCATGAGGTTGACTCCTCTGAAATGGCGTTTAAGATCGCCGGTTCCATGGCTTTTAAAGAAGCGATGCGCAAGGCCGACCCCGTCATCCTTGAACCGATGATGAAGGTCTGCGTTACCGTTCCCGAGGAATATATGGGCGACGTTATGGGCGATCTCAACTCCCGCCGCGGCCAGATTCAGGGCATGCAGGCGAGATTCGGCGCACAGGAGATTGACGCGTTTGTTCCGCTGGCAGAGATGTTCGGCTACGCTACCGACCTGCGCTCCAAGTCGCAGGGACGCGGCAACTACACGATGGAGCCTTCTCATTATGTCGAGGTTCCGAAGTCGATTGCCGAGGGCATCATGACCAGCCGCGGAAAGAAATAACGGTTTCAATGCTTTTTAGAAATTGAAGCATCAAAAATAATCATTCGAATTCACACACGATTGAACAAAAGGGAGGAAAAATTACAATGGCAAAGGCAAAATTCGAGAGAACCAAGCCCCATGTCAACATCGGCACCATCGGCCACGTCGACCATGGCAAGACCACTCTGACCGCTGCGATTACCAAGTATCTGTCTCTGATGGGCGGCGCCCAGTTTGAAGCGTATGATATGATCGATAAGGCCCCCGAAGAGAGAGAGCGCGGCATTACGATCAACACTTCTCACGTTGAGTACGAGACCGCCAACCGCCACTATGCGCACGTTGACTGCCCCGGACATGCCGACTATATCAAGAACATGATCACCGGTGCTGCACAGATGGACGGTGCGATCCTGGTTATCGCTTCCACCGACGGCCCGATGGCTCAGACCAAGGAGCATATCCTGCTGGCCCGTCAGGTCGGCGTGCCTGCGATCGTTGTTTTCATGAACAAGGTTGACCAGGTTGACGACGAAGAGCTGCTCGAGCTGGTCGAGATGGAAATCCGCGAGACTCTGTCCGAGTATGAGTTCCCCGGCGATGAGATTCCGATCATCAAGGGCTCTGCTCTGAAGGCTCTGGAAGCTTCCAACGATCCTAACGATCCCGCTTATACCTGCATCAAGGAATTGATGGATGCGGTTGACAGCTATATCCCGACTCCTGACCGTAAGGCGGACCAGCCCTTCCTGATGCCTGTCGAAGACGTCTTCACCATCACCGGCCGCGGCACCGTCGCTACCGGCCGTGTCGAGCGCGGACAGATCAAGGTCGGCGAAGAAGTCGAGATTGTCGGTTTGACCGAAGAGAAGAAGAAGACCGTCGTCACCGGTCTGGAAATGTTCCGCAAGGTCCTCGACTTCGCGGAAGCCGGCGACAACATCGGCGCTCTGCTCCGTGGTGTTCAGAGAAACGAGATCGAGCGTGGACAGGTTCTGTGCAAGCCCGGCTCCATTCATCCCCACACCAAGTTCACCGGCCAGGTGTACGTCCTGAAGCAGTCTGAAGGCGGCCGTCATACCCCCTTCTTCAACAACTATCGTCCGCAGTTCTATTTCAGAACGACCGACGTTACCGGCGTTATCTCTCTTCCCGACGGCGTCGAAATGTGCATGCCGGGCGACAACATCGACATGAAGGTCGAGCTGATCACCCCCATCGCCATTGAAAAGGGTCTGCGCTTCGCTATCCGCGAAGGCGGCCGTACCGTCGGTTCCGGCGTTGTTATCGAGATCAACGACTAATTTCGCCCGGAACACACGCTTTTACACAGCGGCATGCTCTTTATGAGCGTGCCGCTGTTTTTTTTAAAAAAAGAAATCATATGAATGGGTTTTCTCTTTCCAATTATATTATGTGAAAAAGAATAAAACGGAGAAAATCGAAATGAAGAAGTTTTTAGTGCTGCTGTTTACCGTGACAATGATCCTTGGAGCGGAAGCTGCGGCTCTTGCGGGTGCAGAAGGCCGCCGCTTTGCGGATCAAAACAGGAACGGTATTTGCGATCATCAAAGTGGTGTATGCCGCTTTACGGATGAAGACGGCAACGGTGTTTGCGGCAGCCAAAGTGCCGCGGCGGGCCGACGTAAAAGATACTGCGGCTTCTGCCGGGTAGGAGCTGCCGCCTCTGCTCTATGATAAGATGAAAGAAAATGCAAAATGATCGGCGGTCGTATTGGTACTGAAGCCACAATCGGATCACATACCGCATCTGAAAGATGATGCAGCTGCGGATGATATCTTCGAGACAGCTTTCTTATTTTTCCGGGACAGGCAGCGCTGCCTTTAGCGGCATAATCTGTCTTTTTACGTTTTTGATTTTATAACTTTTTGCAAGAGTGGAAAAAAAGAAGAAAATGTGATATAATAACTGCAAAATCGAAAAAATATCAATGGCGCAAAACGCCGAAAAAGGAGAAAAAACAAAATGGCTTATCAGGTTACAAAAGATATGGTGATCGGAGAGATTCTCGACCACGACGATTCTGCGGCGCCTTATTTTCTGAATATCGGCATGCACTGCCTCGGCTGCCCCTGCTCCCGCAGCGAGACCATCGAGCAGGCCTGTGCAGTCCACGGAACAGATGCCGATGCTCTGGTAAAGGCGCTTAACGAGCATTTTTCAAAATGATGCGTCCAATTCATCTGGATGACCGTCTGCGCACCATCGGAGAATTGATTCGTCCCGGCGCCCGTGTTGCGGATGTCGGCTGCGATCACGGCTATTTGATCTGTGCTCTTACAGAGGCGGGCCGAATTCCCGGGGGGATTGCCTGCGATGTAAAAGAAGGCCCTCTTTCACAGGCGCGTCACGAGATCGAACAGCGCACTCTTTCCGACAGAATAGACTGCCGCCTTGGCGACGGTCTTTCTGTTGTATCTTCCGACGAGGCGGATGATATTGTATTGGCCGGAATGGGCGGAGAACTGATCGCGTCCATTTTAGAGGCGTGCCCATGGCCGGACAAGAGCGGAAAAAAATTCCTTCTTCAGCCGATGACACGAGCTCCGTTGCTGCGGCGCTGGCTTTATGCGCACGGTTATCAGATCGAAAGTGAGACGGCCTGCATGGCCGCCGGCCGCCCGTATACGGTGATGCTCGTATCCTATACGGGAAAAGAAGTCTCTCTCGGCGAGTACGATCTGTACACGTATATCGGCGACTTGGGAGCGGAACGTTCCGGTGCTGCGCGCGAGTATATCCGCCGCGCCGCGGTCGCGCTGGTAAAGCGGGAAAACGGTCTGCTTGGCCGCAGTCCGGACGAGGCGCAGAGACTGCGTTCCCTCTCCAACAAAATGCTTGCCATGATCGAAGGATGGTGACACCATGGCTCTCGACGGAATGATGCTCTCCCTTCTGGCAAATGAGCTGGAAAAAGAGCTTTTGGGCGGGCGTGTGGACAAGATCTACCAGCCTTCCCGCGAGGAACTGATTCTTTCTCTGCGTACGCCGGCCGGAAACCGCCGGCTTTTTCTTTCTGCCCGCGTTTCGGCGCCCCGTGCGCATCTGACACAGATTTCCGTAGAAAATCCCGCTCAGCCGCCGATGTTTTGCATGCTGCTGCGCAAGCAGATCGGAAACGCGAAGCTGGCCGCGATCCGTCAGCCGGGCTTCGAGCGAGTTTTGTTTTTTGACTTTGACACGGTCAATGAATTGGGAGATCCCGTGACGCTGACGCTTGCCGCCGAAATCATGGGAAGATATTCCAATCTCATTTTGATCGGTGCGGACGACCGCATTGTCGATGCGGTCAAACGTGTGGGTGCGGACCGCTCGTCCCTGCGTCAGATTCTGCCGGGTCTTCGCTATGAAACGCCCCCGCCGCAGGACAGAATTTCGGCCGCCGAATCCCCGTGGAAAATTCTTGACCGCCTGCATGCCGGGCGGGATATTGATATGGCGAAGCTGCTGCAGGAGACGCTCGAGGGCGCTTCGCCCCTGCTGGCGCGCGAGTTGGCGAGCCGGGCGTTTCACGGCCGTTCCCTGACGCTTGGCGAGATGACCTCAGACGACGAGAATGCCCTCGCGGGGCAGCTTGCGTGGCTGGCGGGGGTGATTGCTTCGCGCACGGTCATCCCGACGATGATTTTGACGCCCGAAAACGATCCAAAGGATTTTTCTTTCATTCCGATTGGACAGTACGGCTGCACAATGTCGCAGCGGCAGTATCCGAGTCTGTCGGCGCTGCTCGACGCTTTTTACGGAGAACGCGATGCAGCCGATCGCATGAAGCAGAAAATGAGCGATTTTTCGCACACGCTGCGGCTGCGGATCGAACGCATCGAGCGCAAGCTCTGCGCCCAGAGAGAGGAGCTGCTCAATTGCGCCGACCGCGAGCGTCTGCGCGAGTACGGCGACCTGCTTTCCGCCAATCTCTACCGGCTGGAAAAAGGAATGACGCGAATCGCGGTAGAAAATTTTTATACCGAGAATAACGCCGAAACCGTGATTCCCCTTGATCCCCTTCTGACGCCGACGCAGAACGTGCAGCGCTATTATAAGGAGTATCGCAAAGCGGATACCGCGGAGAAAAAGCTGCGTGAGCTGATCGCCGCCGCCGAGCTGGAGCTTCGCTATCTCGAGTCCGAGTATGATCTGATGACGCGCGCCCGCACCGAGGCGGAGCTTGCCGCGATCCGCGGAGAACTGGCCGAGGCGGGTTATCTGCGCGCACGCGGTACACAGCGCCGCCAGAAGCCGCAGAAGCTGCCGCCGCTGGAATACAGATCTTCCGACGGATACCGCATTCTGTCCGGCCGCAGCAATGTGCAGAACGAACAGCTTACCCTGCGCGAGAGCGATAAGCGCGACATCTGGATGCATACGCAGAAAATTCTGGGATCGCATACAATCTTGGTTACAAACGGCGAGGAACCGCCTGCGCGCACCTATACCGAGGCTGCCGTCATTGCCGCGACCAATTCCTCGGCGCATGGCAGCGCCAAGATTGCGGTGGACTACACCGCTGTGAAAAATGTAAAAAAAATGCCGGGCGGTAAGCCGGGCATGGTTGTCTACGAACCGTATTATACCGCCTATGTCGCACCCGACGAGGCACTGACCGAGTCTCTGCGCGTGAAATAAGCGAAAACGGCATATAAAAAAACAGGACAGACCGTCCTGTTTTTTTATTTTGTGCAAGGAAAAGAGTGTCTTTTTTCGTTTCTTTCGGCTTTGGCAGGGCGCTGAAGCAAATGGGGAGCAAACCGGAAAAGAAAAAGGTTCTCCAATAGAAGCAGGCTACAGCAAAACTTTAGCGGCAAAGCAATTTGATCGAAGCATACGAGAGCGCTTCGGTGTGTTCCAGGGTGAATGCCGCCATGCCGAAAGCGCCGGCAACGGGAGGGACTCTTAGCCAAACAACAGATCTGGCCTCGAAGACGAGACTGACTCTGCGCACATCCTTTCTCTGTTATCTTCAAATGCACCGCCCGTATTTTCGTTATTCAGGGTACCCTCTGTTTCTATTAAAAGGCACTTTACAAGAGACTTGCAGACAGGTCTATGGCGGATATCCTTCGGGATAATAATAAAATTTCCCTCGGCTAAATGCGTCGCTCCATCCTCAAATTCGATGTCAAATTCGCCTTCGATACAGTAAAACATTTCATCGGAATCCGTATGCGTATGGAATTCCAATGTTCTGTTTTCGGCCTGAAGAACGCTGCACATATGGTGATTTGACTTCCCGATTCTTTTATAAAAAACAGCCTGTCCAGTTGGTTTACGCTGTCTTTTAGGCTTGTTTTCCGAATCATTTTTATCACCTCAGAAAAAATCGAATTCTCTTTTGACGCTTTTTATATCCTATCATGCAAACAAACGACATTCAACGTACTGCAGCATCCTCAAAATACGAAGACCGCAGGCGTGTGCGGCTTAGAAGTAAAAGGGGAACCTTTCTTCCGCACTTGTGCTTTGAACTAAAATCCGTTATAATAAATCGGTTATTAATGCGAAAGAGGGGTGTCACAGATGACGCTCGATCAACTGGAAGTGCTGCTCTCACAGGTGCAGAAACCGGCCCGCTATTCGGCGGGGGAGATGGGCGCTGTCCATAAGACGATAAAGCCGGGAATGCTGCGGTATGCATTTTGCTTTCCCGATGTTTACGAGGTCGGCATGAGCCACCTCGGCATGAAGATTCTCTATGCGCACGCAAACCGCCGCGACGACGTGTGCTGCGAGCGCGTGTTTGCGCCAGAAGATGATATGCAGACTGCGATGCGCGAGATGGGCGTGCCGCTCTATGCGCTCGAGAGCCTCGATGCGGTGCGCGGCTTTGATTTGATCGGATTCACGCTTCAGTATGAAATGAGCTATACCGAGGTTTTGAATCTGCTCGATCTTGCCGGGCTGCCTGTGCGCGCCGCGGACAGAACCGCCCTGTTTCCCATCGTGGTGTGCGGCGGTCCCTGCGCGTCAAATCCCGAGCCTCTCGCGCCGTTTGCCGATCTCTTTTCCCTCGGAGAGGGGGAAGAGGTCTCCGACGAGCTGTTTGACCTCTGCCTGCTTGCCAAAAAAGAAAACTGGGACAAGCCCCGCTTCCTGCGCGAGGCCGCGAAGATTCCGGGAATTTATGTGCCGTCGCTTTACGACGTTTCTTATCGTGCGGATGGTACGATCGAAGCCTGTACGCCCCGTGAGGGAGCGCCCGCCACGGTGACAAAGCGCGTTGTGGCCGATCTTGACAAGGTGTTTTATCCGCAGTCGTTTGTCGTGCCGTTTCTCGATATTATTCACGACCGCGCGGCGGTGGAGCTGTTTCGCGGCTGCAACCGCGGCTGCCGCTTTTGCCAGGCGGGCTTTCTCTATCGTCCGATCCGCGAAAAATCCGCCGAGACGGTTGTGCGCGACGCGAAAAACCTGATTTGCTCTACCGGCTATGAGGAAATGGGCCTTACGTCGCTTTCGACAAGCGACTATACCGAGCTGGAGCCTCTGCTCGACGGTTTGCTCGACTGGTGCTCCGAGCGCAGGGTCAATCTCTCTCTGCCGAGTTTGCGCGTGGATAATTTTTCTCCGTCCCTTTTAGAGAAGATTTCACGCGTGAGAAAATCCGGCCTGACCTTCGCGCCGGAGGCGGGTACCCAGCGGCTGCGCGACGTCATCAACAAAAATATTACCGAGCAGAACGTGCTCGATACCTGCCGCACGGCCTTTGCGGGCGGCTATACGGCCGTTAAGCTCTACTTTATGATGGGCCTTCCCACGGAAACACTCGACGACGTCAAGGGAATAGCCGATCTCGCGCAGAAGGTCGTGGACCTTTATTATTCGATGCCGGAGCGTCCGAAGGGAAGATCCGTTTCCGTCAATATCAGCGTGGCATGCTTTGTGCCGAAGCCCTTCACCCCATTTGAGTTTGAGCCGCAGGATACCGTCGAGCAGCTCGCCGTCAAGCAGAAGCATCTGATTTCCTGCGTGCGTTCAAAGAAAATCTCTGTTTCTTATCACGATGCGACGGTCTCCATGCTCGAGGCCGTGCTGGCCCGCGGCGACCGCCGTTTGGCTGACGTGATTGAGGCCGCGTGGAAGAACGGCACCCGTCTCGATGGATGGGAGGAGCATCTCAAGCCCGAAGCGTGGAAAAAAGCGTTTGAAGACTGCGGCGTCGACCCTGCGTTTTATGCCGACCGCCGACGCTCCTACGAGGAAATCTTACCGTGGGATCACCTTGATTACGGTGTGACAAAGGCGTTTTTGATTCGTGAGCATCAAAAGGCGGTTGAAGAAGGAACGACTACGCCGAGCTGTTTTGAACATTGCAGCGGCTGCGGCGCAGATCGCCTGACGGGAGGAGTGTGCCGGTGCCGATGAAAACGATTCGTGTGCTGTTTCATAAAACAGGCCGGGCGATCTATATTTCCCATCTTGATTTGACGAGAGCAATGGGACGGGCGCTGGCGCGCACCCAATTGCCCGTGTGGTACACCGAAGGGTTTCACCCGCATCTGTATATGACCTTTGCGCTGCCGCTTTCTCTGGGCGTGGAGGGACTTTGCGAAACGATGGATTTTTGGCTGACCGAAGAGGTGCCGTTTGACGAGGTGACCGCCCGTCTTGACGCGGCTTTGCCGGAGGGTCTGCATGCTGTGCGCGCGTGGGAACCCGTATTGCCGCCGAAGGAAATCTTCTGGGCGGATTATTGCGTTGCCATGCGCTGTGAAGAAACGGCGGCAAAAGCGGCGTTTTCCGCGCTTGCGGCCCTGACCGAACTGCCGATGGAAAAGCGAAGCAAAAAAGGCATTCGCACCGTCGATATCCGCCCGCTGTTTGAGGTCGTTTCGGTCGAATCGGCGCCGAGCGGTGTAAAGGCGCTTTTGCGCTGCCGCGCCGGGGTGGAGATCAATCTCAATCCTTCGCTGGTGCTTGACGCGCTGACGGAGCGGACCGGTTTTTCACCGGTTGCGTCACATATCGTGCGCATTGCCGTAAAAACAGAAAATCTTTCTGATTTTATATAATTTTTTCTTGCATCAAACAATACTTTATGCTATGATAATAAAGCATGTGATCGCCGCTTTTCCTGATGCGGCGGGATTTCATGTCGGGGCGCTTTCCCCGAAATGAAAAGCGGACAGTCCTCTGCCGTTTGCGTCCCAAACGGGTATGAATGTCTGATACAAAATAAAGGAGGAAATTTATCCCATGGACGCATTAAAGCATTTTTCAAACGAATGTCTGAAAGAAAATCCCCCCGAGTTCTCGATCGGCGACGTGGTTCGCGTCGGCGTTCGCATCAAGGAGGGTGAGAAGTCCCGTGTGCAGGCTTTCGAGGGCACTGTGATCGCCAAGAAGCACGGCGGCATTCAGGAGACTTTTACCGTTCGCCGCATGTCGCACGGCGTCGGTGTGGAGCGTGTGTTCCCGCTGCACTCCCCGGTTGTGGAGAGCGTTACGGTCATCCGCTACGGCAAGGTTCGCCGCGGTAAGCTCTACTATCTGCGCGGCAGAGTCGGCAAGGCTGCCCGCGTCAAGGAAGCCGGCAGGTAATTCGAATCTCATACGAAAGAAGGGACATTTTTACAAATGTCCCTTTTTGTGTATCCGCTTTTGATCCGAAAGGGGAGAAACACTTTGGAAAAGAAAAAACGCACCTTTCAGGAGCTTTACGACTGGACGGAAAGCATTGTCTGTGCGATTGCCGCAGTTGTTGTGCTGTTTACGTTTGTGGCGCGCACCTCAGTTGTGAGCGGTTCCTCTATGAACGAAACGCTGCAGGGAGGAGATATGCTGGTGATTTCACGTCTGGGCAAGGCACCGTCACAGGGGGATATCGTGGTGGTGACAAAGCCTTACAGCCGGGGCGAGCCGATCATCAAGCGCGTGATCGCCACGGGAGGTCAGACGGTGGATATCAACTTTGACCGCGGCGTTGTGTTTGTTGACGGAGAACAGCTCGACGAGTCATATGTCAATACGCCGACGAATGTTTCTTATGATGTGCAGTTCCCCGTCACGGTTCCCGAGGGGAGCGTCTTCTGCCTGGGAGATAACCGAAACCACTCTTACGACAGCCGCGCTTCGGAAATCGGCATGATTGACGAGAGATACGTGCTGGGGAAAGTACTGTGGCGTATTTTCCCGTTCCATTCGATCGGGAATCCCGATCAATAAAAAAGAAAGGGGCGATTTCGTGAACGAACAGAGCCGTGAGACCTCCGGCGGCAAAACGATTCAATGGTTCCCCGGACACATGGCGAAAACCCGCCGCCTGATGCGCGAAAGTCTGCCGCTGATAGACGCGGTGATCGAGCTGCGAGATGCGCGCATTGTGCGCAGCAGCCGAAACCCCGAGATCGAACGCCTGACAAAAGGGAAGCCTCGCCTGATTCTTCTGAATAAATGCGACGTCGCGGATCCCGCCGTGACACAGGGCTGGTGCGATTTCTTTTCCAAAAAGGGGCTCTGCACCCTTGCCGCAGACTGCCGCAGCGGACGCGGCCTGCAAAAGCTTGAGCCTGCTTTGCGGGAAATCTGCGCGGAAAAGCTGGCACGCAATGCTGCCCGCGGCATGGAGGGCCGCCCCCTTCATCTGATGATCGTCGGGATTCCCAACGTGGGAAAATCGTCCTTTATCAACCGTCTGTCCGGTTCCCGCGCGGCAAAGGTAGAGGATCGTCCCGGCGTGACGCGCGGACGCCAGTGGGTCAAGCTGTCGGGCGGTATGGAGCTGCTTGATATGCCGGGCGTGCTCTGGCCCAAATTTGACGACCAGCAGGTTGGCCGCAATCTCGCCTATACCGGCGCGATCAAAGACGCGATCATGGATACAGAGGATCTTGCCTGCACACTGCTGCCCTTTTTGGCTGAGCGGTATCCCCACAGTCTGTGCGAGCGGTATAAGCTGGAGGAACAGGAGCTTTCCTCTTTGGACGGATGGGAACTTCTCTGCCGGATCGCCCAAAAACGCGGAATGCTCGTGCGCGGCGGCGAGGCGGACACGCTGCGCGCGTCCGTTATGGTGCTGGATGAGTTTCGCGGCGGAAAGATCGGCCGCATCTCTTTGGAAAGACCGGAGGATATCCGCCATGAAATGCGTACCTGACCTGACGGGAATCGAAGCCGCCCTGCACGAAAAGGGCCTTTCGCTGATCTGCGGTGTGGATGAAGCGGGGCGCGGCCCGCTGGCCGGACCCGTGGCCGCCGCTGCCGTCATTCTGCCGGAAGGGCTTGTGATCGAGGGCTTGAACGATTCCAAAAAACTGACGGAAAAGCGCCGCGATGCGCTTTACGACGTGATTACGCGCGAGGCACTCTGCTGGGCGGTCGGTCTTGCGGACGAGCGCGAGATCGATGAAATCAATATTCTTCAGGCGACTTTTTCGGCGATGCGCCGCGCGGTAGAGGGGCTTTCCCGCGTGCCGGATTATGTTCTGGTCGACGGCAACCGCGATCCCTCCATAGGGCTGCCGACGGCGACGCTGGTCGGCGGAGACGGTAAGGCGGCATGTATTGCCGCGGCCTCGGTTTTGGCCAAGGTGACACGAGACCGTCTGATGTGCGAATACGACGAACTGTATCCCGTTTATGGCTTCGCAAAGCACAAGGGCTACGGCTCCAAGGCGCACTACCGCGCCCTGCTGGAACACGGCCCCTGCCCGATTCACCGGATGACATTTCTAAAAAATCTGGAGGAAAAACGCGCCGCGTTTGCCGAATAACGTTTTGCCTGCGAAGAGGGGAAAGAGATGCCGCGAAACAGCCACGGACCGCTCGGCGAACAATACGCCTGTGAATTTCTCGAAAAACAGGGATACAGAATTCTGACGCGCAACTATCATACCCGTTACGGCGAGATCGATCTTGTCGCCGAAAAGGACGGCATCCTTGCTTTTGTCGAGGTAAAAACGCGGGCGTTCTCCTCGTGGGAAAGCGCCGCGGGTGCTGTGACCGCCGCAAAGCAGCATAAGCTGATTTTGGCGGCGCAGCAGTATCTTCTTGATTTCCCGGTAGAGAGGACGCCGCGCTTCGACGTCGTGGCAATCACGACCGCGGCGGGAGAGGACTTTTGTGTTCTTTCCTGCGAGCATCTGAAGGGGGCGTTTGATCTCAATGCGGCAAACGGCTTTTTATGATCTGCACTGTGACACCATTACAGAGCACGGTTCTCTCGACGGCGCGAAGGCGGCGTTTTCTCTGTCGGCTTTGCCGGAAGAGGCGTTCTATGCACAGTGCTGTGCGATTTTTATTCCCGATTCTCTGCGGGGCGATGCGGCTGTTTCATACTATGAGCGGTATCGTGATGTTTTTTATGCGGAATGCGAAAAGCATGCCGCCCGCGCGGTTTTCTGCCGTACGGCAGAAGAAATTTCCGCCGCACATTGTAAAGGCAAAACTGCTCTTCTGCTTACAGTTGAGAGCGGCGCAGCGCTCTCCGGTGACCTTTCCCGTACCAAAGCGCTCGCCCGCGACGGTGTATCCATCCTCACCCTTGTGTGGAACGGCCAGAATGAGCTGGGCGCGGGGCACGAAGCGCCGAAACAGGGGCTTACCCCGTTCGGAAAACGTGCTGTCCGCGCGCTGGAAGACGCGGGAATTCTGCTCGATGTTTCCCACTTAAACGACCGCGGATTTGACGAGCTTTGCAGCCTCGCGCGGCGTCCTTTTCTTGCGACGCATTCCAACGCGCGTGCCGTAACGCCGCACAGCCGCAACCTGACTGACCGTCAAATCTGCGAGATCGTTCGCCGCGGCGGCCTGATCGGCTTGAATTTTTACAATGAATTTCTTCGTACCTCGCCGGAAAATGTGACGCCAGACGACGTATACCGGCATGTGTCGCATTTTCTGTCTCTCGGCGCTCAGAACGCGCTGGCATTCGGCTCTGATTTTGACGGCGCCGATGTACCCGAATTTCTTTCCTCGCCCGGGGCGCTGCCCGCCCTGTGTGAGTATCTGCTTTCCAAAAACATTTCCGAAGCGGCCGTTCGGGCGCTCGCGTGGGAAAACGCGGCGCGTTTTTTTGAAAAATGGCTGTGATTATTTTTGAAGGGAGCGCCTGCCATGCAGTACACCAGCACACGAAACGACCGGCTTTCGGTCACCGCCTCCTATGCAATCGCCAACGGAATTTCTCCGGAGGGAGGGCTCTATGTTCCCGAACGGATTCCTTCCGTCGACGAGGGATGGCTCCGCCGCCTGACGAAGCTGGAATATCCGGAGCGCGCCTGCCGCGTGCTGGAGAAGTTTCTGACCGACTTTACCCGTGACGAGCTTGCACAGGCGGCTGAGGAGGCCTATGCTTCCGGTAATTTTGAGGACGACTGGGCCGCGCCGCTGGCGGATTTGTCCGACGGACGCTATGTGCTTGAGTTGTGGCACGGGCCCACCTGCGCCTTTAAGGACATGGCGTTGCAGCTTTTGCCGCGTCTGCTCGGCCCCGCCGCGAAGCGGGCTCTTGACGGGCGGCAGATTTTGATTCTCGTGGCGACTTCCGGCGACACCGGCAAGGCGGCACTCGAGGGCTTTCGCGATGTGGACGGGGTGAAGATCGCGGTCTTTTACCCTCACGGAGGAGTCAGCCCGATGCAGTATCTGCAGATGGCGACCCAGGAGGGAGCGAACGTCGCGGTCTACGCGATCGAGGGCAACTTCGACGACGCGCAGACGAACGTCAAACGCATCTTTACCGATAAGGAAGTAGAAAAGCGGCTTGCCGCCGAAAATACGGTGCTGTCAAGCGCCAACTCGATCAACTGGGGGCGTCTTGTACCTCAGATTGTGTATTATTTCTCCGCCTATGCGGATCTCATTGCAAGCGGAGATCTGCCGATGGGGGAGAAAATCAACTTCGTCGTGCCGACCGGAAACTTCGGCAATATCCTCGCAGGCTATTACGCGATGCGCATGGGGCTTCCCGTAAACAAGCTGATCTGCGCCTCCAATCGGAACAATGTTCTGACCGATTTTATCCGCACCGGCGTGTACGACGCAAACCGCGCGTTTTATCAGTCGCTGTCACCGTCTATGGATATTCTGATCTCCTCCAATCTCGAACGGCTTCTGTTTGAGCTGACCGGCCGCGACAGCGGGCGTGTCCGTGAGATGATGGACAAACTTGTCCGTGAGCGCCGCTACGAGATCGACGACGCGATGAGAAAGAGCTTGACCGATGTGTTCTGGGGCGGATATCTCGCCGACGAGGAATGCAAAAAGCAGATTTCAGACCTCTGCTACCGCGTCGGCTATCTGTGCGATCCGCATACCGCTGTCGCGATGGGCGTATATGAGCAATACAAGCGCGCGACCGGAGACCAAACCAAGACGGTTGTCGTATCGACCGCGAGCCCTTATAAGTTCTGCAGGACGGTGCTGTCCGCCATCGGGCGTCCTGTGCCGGAGAACGAATTTGAGGCGGCGCAGGCGCTGAGCGAATTTACACTGACGGATATTCCGGCCGGAATTACCGCCCTGTCTCAAAAGCAAGTCCGCTTCGACCGGGTGATTGCACCCGGAGAGATGGCGGATGAAATCGCCGCTTTCGCGGGGCGCTGAGAAAAAGTCGAAAAGACGGCGGCTTTATACGGCCGCCGCATAAAAAGGAGAAACCACGCATGGCATTGTACGCAATCGGAGATCTGCATCTTTCCACCGGCACGGATAAGCCGATGGATATTTTTGCCGGATGGCGCGACTATGTCGCCCGTCTGTGCGAAAGCTGGAATGCACAGGTCAAAGACGGCGACACGGTCGTGCTGGCGGGAGATACCTCGTGGGGAATGACGCTGGAGCAGGCGCTGCCTGATTTTGCGCTGATTGATTCCCTGCCGGGGAAAAAAATCATTCTCAAGGGAAACCACGACTACTGGTGGTCGAGCCGCCGCAAGATGGAAGAATGCTTTGAGCGCAACAAACTGCGCACGCTTGCGATTCTGCACAATAATTGTTTCACGGAAGAGGGGGTCGCCCTCTGCGGCACACGGGGATGGATGATCGAGGAGGGAACGCCTCATGACCGCCGTGTTTCCGCCCGGGAGGAGGGCAGGCTGCGCGCCTCGCTGGAGGCGGCGCGCCAAACCGGTCTGGAGCCGGTTGTCTTTCTGCATTATCCGCCGGTGTATCTGGATTCCGTCTCGGGAGGAATGATCGATCTGATGCATGAGTACGGTGTGCGGCGGTGCCTTTACGGACATCTGCACGGGCCGTCGTGCCGCTGTGCCGTCGAGGGAGAGTACCTCGGGCTCGAGTTTGCGCTGATTTCCGCCGATCATCTGGAATTTCGCTTAAAAAGACTGTAAAATCGCGATTTCCCCTGTGGATTTTCAGGGGAATCCATGCTATAATGATATGCTGTAAATGTATCAACAGGAGGAACAAAAAATTATGGCTCTCGTATCGTCCAAAGTTGTAGACACCAACCGCAGCGAGCTCGTGATCGAAGCAAAGGGTGAAATTTTCACCAAGGCTGTCGACCGTTCGTTTGTAAAAAATTCCAAGAATATCGCGATCCCCGGCTTCCGTAAGGGCAAAGCGCCCCGCCACATGATTGAAAAAATGTACGGCAAGGAAGTTTTCTATGATGATGCCATCAATGAGATCTATCCCGAGGTATATGGCGCAGCGGTCAAAGAGGCCGGCATCACGCCGGTTGACGCCGCGGACGTTGAGGTTGTCGAGATCAATGACGAGGGCGTGACGCTCAAGGCTACTGTGACCACCAAGCCCGTACCTGTCATGGGTGAGTATAAGGGTCTGACCGCCGTCAAGGCCGCGGCGGAGATTGGCGATGCCGATGTGGATGCGCAGGTCGCGCGCATGCGTGAGCAGTATGCCCGCCTTGTCCCGGTGGAGGACCGCAAGACCCAGATGGGCGATACCGCCGTGATCGATTTTGAGGGCTTTGTGGACGGCGTTGCTTTCGACGGAGGAAAGGGCGAGAACTACGCGCTGGAGCTGGGCTCCAACACCTTTATCCCCGGCTTTGAGGAACAGGTCGCGGACCGCGCCGTCGATGAGGAATTTGACGTCAACGTCACCTTTCCCGAGGAATACGGTGAAAAGACCCTTGCAGGCAAGCCCGCCGTGTTTAAGTGCAAGGTAAATGCCGTCAAGGCGAAGGAGCTGCCTGAACTGGACGACGACTTTGCAAAGGATATCAGTGAATTTGACACCTTTGCTGCATACCGCGACGATCTGAAGGCAAAGATGGAAGAGGGCAGCCGCCAGCAGGCAGAGGCTCAGTTCGAGAACGATCTGCTTCGTCAGGTTGTCGACGGCATGACGGTCGAGGTTCCCGAGTGCATGATCAAGGCCGCAATCAACGACTGCCTCAACGACTATGCGATGCGCCTTGGACAGCAGGGCCTGAGCCTGGATGACTTTGTCCGCTATACCGGACAGACGAGAGAGCAGTTCTCTGAGAGCTTCCGTCCGACCGCGATCGGCCAGGTAAAGTCCCGCCTTGCACTGGAAGCGATCGCCAAGGCCGAAAATCTGGAAGTCACTGCCGAAGAGCTCGAAGAGCAGCTTAAGAAGATGGCCGAGGAATATAAAGTCGAGGTTGAGCAGCTGAAGCAGTACATGCCGGAGGACGACGTCCGCGGCGATATGCTCTGCCGCAAGGCAATGGACTTCGTGACCGCGAACGCCGTGGCTACCGAGGCCCCCAAGGAAGAAGAAACGAAGAAGCCGGCGAAGAAGACGGCCACGAAGAAAAAGGCCGCCAAGACCGAGGAGGAAGCCTCCGAGGAAAAGCCCGCGAAGAAGACGGCTTCCAAAAAGGCTGCGAAGCCCGCTAAGGAAGAAGAAGCGGCGGAGAAGCCCGCTCCCAAGAAGCGTGCCCCGAAGAAAACGGCCGAGGCTGAATAAGCCGCCGCGCCCGCAGTAAGACTCTTTTATAAACGAAAGGAAGGGCTCCCCGCGGCGCGGGTCCCTTCCTTTGCCGCCTGTTTTCATCAAACGTACGGAGGTGTAATGAAAAGAATGGCACTGGTTCCAACTGTAATCGAACAAACCAACCGCGGCGAACGCGCCTACGATATTTATTCAAGGCTGCTCAACGACCGCATCATCATGCTCTGTGACGAGGTCAACGACACGACGGCGAGCCTCGTGGTCGCGCAGCTTCTGTTTTTAGAGGGACAGGATCCCGATAAGGACATTCAGCTCTATATCAATTCGCCGGGCGGCTCTGTGACCGCGGGTATGGCAATCTACGACACAATGAATTATATCAAATGCGATGTTTCGACGATCTGCGTCGGTCTCGCCGCATCGATGGGGGCGTTTCTGCTTTCCGCCGGTGCAAAGGGCAAACGCATGGCGCTGCCCAATGCCGAGATTATGATCCACCAGCCGCTCGGCGGCGCAAAGGGACAGGCGACCGATATCAAGATTCATGCCGAATGGATTTTGAAAATCAAAGACCGCCTCAACCGTCTGCTTTCCGAGCAGACCGGCCAGCCGCTCGAGGTGATCGAGCGCGATACCGAGCGCGACAACTTTATGTCCGCTGCGGATGCACAGGCATATGGCCTGATCGATAAAGTCATCACGAAGCGCTGAGAGGAGAACTTCTGATGTCAAGAGAAGACAACAAGCCACTGCGTTGTTCCTTCTGCGGAAAAACGCAGGATCAGGTGGCGCGCATGATCGCGGGGCCGGGCGTCTGCATCTGCAGCGAATGCATTGAGCTCTGCGTGGATATTATCGAGGGAGAGGGCGAAGCGCCGCAGAAGCGCCGCCGCCGTCAAAAGGCGGAGACTGCCGCCCCCGTGATTTTGAAGCCTGCCGAGATCAAGGCGGGCCTGGATGAATACGTCATCGGGCAGGACGATGCGAAGATCGCGCTTGCCGTTTCCGTTTACAATCACTATAAGCGCGTTTATCAGAACGATGCATCCGACGTAGAGCTGCAAAAAAGCAACATTCTGCTGCTTGGCCCTACCGGTACGGGCAAGACGCTGCTTGCACAGACGCTGGCAAAGATGCTCGGCGTGCCGTTTGCCGTGACCGACGCTACCACTTTGACCGAAGCCGGCTACGTCGGCGAGGACGTGGAAAATATTCTGCTGCGGCTGCTTCAGGCCGCGGATTTTGATGTGGAGCGTGCGCAGCGCGGCATCATCTATATTGACGAGGTAGATAAAATCGCCCGTAAGAGCGAAAACCCTTCGATTACACGCGATGTTTCCGGCGAGGGTGTACAGCAGGCACTGCTTAAGATCCTTGAGGGAACGGTTGCGAATGTCCCGCCGAACGGCGGAAGAAAGCATCCCCAGCAGGAATTTATCCAGATTGATACGACCAATATTCTCTTTATCTGCGGCGGCGCATTTGACGGCATCGACAAGATCGTCGAGAAGCGTGTTGCAACAAGCTCGCTGGGATTCGGCGCACCGATTCGCTCCAAAAAAGAGGATGACGCACTTCTTAAAAAGCTGATTCCGCAGGATTTGGTGCGGTTCGGCCTGATTCCGGAGCTGGTGGGACGACTGCCGGTTATTACGTCTTTGGAGAGCTTGGATGAAGAGGCGCTGGTGCGGATTCTCTGCGAGCCGAAAAATTCGATGGTTCGGCAGTATCGGCATCTGTTTGAATTGGATCATGTCGAGCTTGAATTTGAAGACGACGCCCTGCGTGCCATCGCAAAAAAAGCGATTGAGCGCAAGACGGGAGCGCGCGGCCTGCGCGGTATTCTGGAGGAGACGCTCGGCCGTTTGATGTACGAGATCCCTTCCGATCCGACGGTGGAGCGCGTGGTGATCACGGCAGACGCCGTCAACCATGCGGGAGAGGCGCTGGTGCTGCACGATCCCAACCGAGCGGAGCTGCCCGCGGCTTCTCCGGCGGCTGCAAAAAAGATACCCCCGCGCACGTCGTCGGCTTCCTGACAGTATGAAAAACGGGCGGATGCTTTGAGAAAAGCGTCCGTCCGTTTTGTTTGGCTTTTTTAACATTTCGGATAAAAAATACCGATAATTCTGCGCTAAAATAGGAAAAGAGAATGGCTTTGACTTGCACTTGCCAAGGCAGGCGCATTCTGCTACAATAAGCAAAGCATTCCCAAAAAAGCAGGGAATGATACAGCGATTTTTAAAGAATGAGGGAGGTGTCCGTTGGATGGAAAAAAGAACCGTTCAGAACGAAGTGATGCCGATGGTGGCTCTTCGGGGGCTTGTTCTGTTTCCGAAAATGGTGCTTCATTTTGATATCGGGCGTGAGAAATCCGTCAAGGCGCTCAACGACGCGATGGAGCATGGCAGACGTATCTTTTTAACGGCTCAGCGCGATTTGCAGGAGGATGATCCCACAATCGACGGGCTGTTCCGTGTCGGAACGGTGGCGGAGGTGAAACAGGTCGTCCGCGTGCCGAACGGCGGTCTCCGCGTCATGGCAGAGGGACAGCACCGGGCTAAGCTGATTTCTCTCGCACAGCAGGAACCGTTTCTTGCGGCTGAGGTGCGGCCGCTGGCGCTGCGGCGCATTCCCGCCGACAGCCGCGACTATGTCAGCGCCCTGATGCGCACAGTCAAAGATCTGTTCGAAAAGTATACAAGTTTGTCTCCCAAGATGCCCAATGAGCTTGCGCTCGGTGTGCTGATGGCGCAGGAACCAAACCTGCTGGCGGAATTTGTCGCGGGGAATCTGCCGATTTCTTATGAGGATAAACAGGAAATTCTTGAGGAATCCAGCATTGTGCGCCGTCTTGAGGTGCTGACGGAAATTTTGGAAAACGAGATCGAGCTTCTGCAGATGGAAAAGGAAATCTATGACCGTGTGCAGGAACAGATGGATAAAAACCAGCGGGAATACTATCTGCGCGAACAGATGAAGGTGATCTCGGAAGAGCTGGGCGAGGATGAAACGCCCGAAGCGGAGATTGCGGCATACATGGAGAAGATCAAGGCGCTTTCTCTTTCACAGGAGGCTGCCGATAAGCTCGTCAAAGAGGCAAAACGTCTCGGCAAGATGCCGGGCAATTCGCAGGAGGCCGCCGTGATCCGCGGCTATCTTGACGCCTGTCTGGATCTGCCGTGGAATAAAAAGAGCGAAGTTTCCACCGACGTGGAAAAGGCGCGCCGTATTCTTGACCACGACCACTACGGCATGAAAAAGGTCAAGGAACGCGTCGTTGAATCCATTGCGGTGCATGCGCTTGCGCCGGAGCAGAAGGGCCAGATTCTCTGCCTTGTCGGCCCGCCCGGCGTCGGCAAGACGTCGATCGCGCAGTCGATTGCGCGCGCCACAGGGCGGGAATACGTTCGTGTGTCGCTCGGCGGCGTCAAGGATGAATCCGATATCCGCGGTCACAGAAAAACCTATATCGGCTCAATGCCGGGGCGTATCATCGACGCGCTGCGGCGCGCCGGAACGAAGAATCCTCTGCTGCTGCTCGACGAGGTCGACAAGCTTGGCGGCGATTACAAGGGCGATCCCTCCTCCGCGCTGCTCGAGGTGCTTGACGCGGAACAGAATCATGCGTTCCGTGACCATTTTATCGAGCTGCCCTTTGATCTTTCCGAGGTGCTGTTTATTGCGACGGCGAATAACGCGGAGAATATCCCCGGGCCTCTTTATGACCGTATGGAGGTCATTGAACTGCCCAGCTACACCCGCGAGGAAAAGCTGCATATCTCCCGCGAATATCTGCTGCCGAAGCAGCGTGTGAGAAACGGCCTTGACGGCCGGCAGGCGAGAATTCCGAACGATGCGCTTTATACCTTGATTGACGGTTATACGCGGGAAGCGGGTGTGCGTACGCTTGAGCGCCTGATTGCGTCGGTGCTGAGAAAATGCGCCTGCCGCATTGTTGCCGGCGAGGCCAAAAGCATCACGGTGACGCCGCGCATGATCGAGACTATGCTTGGCCCGAAGAAATTTCTCCCCGATGAGCTTGCCGCAAAGGACGAGATCGGCGTGACAAACGGCCTCGCATGGACTTCTGTCGGCGGCGAAATGCTGCAGGTAGAGGTCGCGGTGCTCGAGGGCACCGGCAAGATTGAGCTGACCGGTCAGCTCGGCGATGTGATGAAGGAATCTGCCCACGCTGCCGTGACATGCGTGCGCGCAAACGCCGACAAATATGGCATTTCCCATACGTTTTACAAAGATAAGGATATTCATATCCATGTGCCGGAGGGGGCAGTTCCGAAGGACGGACCCTCCGCGGGCATTACGATGGCGACGGCGATTCTGTCGGCGCTGTCGGGACGGTTGGTGCGCCAAGACGTCGCAATGACGGGGGAGATTACCCTGCGCGGCCGGGTGCTTCCTATCGGCGGACTGCGTGAAAAGACCATGGCCGCTTACCGCAATCATATGACTACGGTTCTGATCCCGAAGGCGAATGAGGCTGATTTGGCCGATGTGGATCCCGCTGTGCGCGAGGCCATTCGTTTTGTACCGGTATCTCAGGTGGATGAGGTGTTTCATATCGCTCTGCGGCCGGAAGAAACGCACTCGTCCGGCGAGGCTGCTCTGCGTCCACATCTGCCTGCCGAGCACCCGGAGCATATTGAACGAACCCCCGTCACCTGCAAAGAAAGGGAAACCATATGAAGATTCCGTTTCAGAGTGCGGCATTTGAATATTCCTTCGGCCTTTCGTCGCAGCTGACACCCTCCGATCTGCCGGAATTTGTCTTCTGCGGCCGGTCGAATGTCGGTAAATCCTCTCTGCTGAATCGCCTTTTTAACAGAAAATCCCTCGCCCGTGTGAGCGCCGTCCCCGGCAAAACGGCGACGATTAACTTTTACAGGGCGGGCGGGGCGCGCTTTGTTGATCTGCCCGGATATGGCTACGCAAAGGTTGCCAAGGACGAAAAAAGACGCTGGGATGAGCTGATCGGCGGATATTTTTCGCAGGATCGCGATGTTGCGATTTTCTTTCTGCTTGTCGATATGCGCCATGCACCGTCCGCAGATGACTTGACCATGGCACAGTTTCTGATCGACGCAGAACTGCCGTTTATCGTTGTTCTGACAAAGAGCGATAAATTGTCGCGCACGGCCCGTGCCGAGAGACTTGCGGCTTTCCGAAAGGAATTTCCCTGTGGAGATGAGATCACGCTGCTGCCCTTTTCTTCCGAAACGGGAGAGGGCGCCGACGAGCTGCGTGCGATTATCGAGGACGCATTGGAAGAAGATGCGTAAATAGTCAAAAAGCGCCCGGAAAACGGGCGCTTTTTTATCACAAAAAGACTGTACTTTTATAGTGTGAAGTGATAAAATAGAAAAAGAATCCCGTCTTTCGGGAAGGATAGAGGAGGGCCGTCTTATGAATGCGCGTTTGAAGAATATGAATCTCGACTTGCTTTTCAATGCGGTTTTGCAGTTGGAAAGCTATGAGGAATGCTGTAACTTTTTTGACGATCTTTGTACGGTGCAGGAGCTCAGAGCGCTTTCGCAGCGGATTGAGGTCGCTCAGATGCTGACGGAGGGCAAGGTCTACAGCGACATCGTGGCTGCCACAGGTGCGTCGACCGCGACAATCAGCCGTGTAAACCGGTCGCTCAATTACGGCAGCGATGGATACCGAGTGATCTTTGACCGGATGAAAAAAGATGGCCTCTTATAATGTGTTCGCACCGTTCTACGACCGCTTTCAGCGGGCCGTCGATTATGCGGCGCGTGCCGCGTATTTTGACCGGCTGCTTCGTGAAAACGGCGTTCGACCGGGACTTTTGCTGGATCTGGCCTGCGGAACGGGCAGCCTCTCCGTTGAGCTGGCCGCACTCGGCTATGAAGTGATCGGCGTGGATGCGAGCGATCAGATGCTCTCCTGTGCGCAGCAGAAAGCGGCTGCCGCGGGAAAAAATATTCTGTTTTTAAATCAGCGGATGGAGCGGCTTGATCTCTATGGAACAGTGACGGCCTGCGTCTGTGCGCTGGATTCGCTCAATCATTTGACGCAGGAAGCGGCGCTTTCACGGGCGATCGCACGGGTGTCGCTTTTTCTTGAGCCGGGGGGCGTGTTTGTGTTTGACATGAATACGCCTTATAAGCAGAACACGCTCTTGGCTGACCGCTGCTACGTGTTTGAGGATGAAAATACCGTTTGTGTGTGGCAGAACGAGACGGAAAACGATTTAACCGAAATCCGGCTTGACTTTTTTTCCCGGGAAAGAAACGGTCTTTACCGCCGTGAAACAGAAGAATTTTACGAACGGGCGTACGATGAAGATACAGTTCGGCGGCTTTGCGAAAAAAATGGTCTGCATGTCGAGGCAGTTTATGCGGATGATACGCTTTGTGCGCCTCAAAAAACGAGCCAACGCTATATTTTTGTGACAAAAAAAGGGGAATAACGGTATGGGTAAGCTGATCCGCGCCATTACAAGTGACGGAGCGGTTCTCTGCGCGGCGGTTGATTCGACTGATCTGGCCGCGCGTGCCGAGCAGATACACGAAAGCTCCGCCGTGGTGACGGCCGCGATGGGACGGCTGCTGACGGCGGCGTCTATGATGGGAGCTGCGATGAAAGATGACGGAGACTCCGTGACGCTGCGGGTATCGGGCGGCGGTCCCGTGGGATCGATGATAGCGGTATCCGACAGCGAGGGCAATGCCCGCGTGACGGTGACCAATCCTGTTGTCGAGCTGCCCCTTAATGAAAAGGGAAAGCTCGATGTCGGAGGCGCGGTCGGCACAAAGGGATTTCTCTCTGTAATCCGCGACCGGGGACGGGGCACACAGCCACAGACGGGGTATTCCCCGCTTGTCACCGGCGAGATCGGCGACGATCTGACATATTATTTTGCAAAATCCGAGCAAGTCCCAACGGTTTGTGCGCTTGGCGTTCTTGTCAGTCCCAACCTGACGGTGCGTGCCGCGGGCGGGTACCTGCTGCAGCTTCTTCCGGGTGCGGATGATGAGACGATCGACAGAATCGAAAAAAACATCGCGGAGATTCCGGCGGTCTCCTCCATGATTTCAGAGGGCCTTTCTCCGACGGAGATTCTTTCGCGGGCGCTCGACGGCTTTGAACTTGAGGTGATCGAGGAACGCGATGTTTCTTATCGCTGCGACTGCTCCCGCGAGAGGGTAGAGCGCGTTCTTTTGAGTCTCGGCGTCGAGGAACTGAGCAAGCTTGCCGATGAACAGCCGGTAACGAACGTCGCCTGTCACTTCTGCGAAAAGTCTTATGACTTCTCTTCGCGGGAACTGAGAGAGCTTTTGTCTGCGGCGCAGAAAAAATAAAGGCGCCGCTGTATGCTTTTTTAAGATTTTTCTCATCAATTTATATTTTAACCGGAATTTCTTTCCCAATCAAAGAAAAGCACTTGACATTTGTGCCCAAACACGGTAAAATAGTCAACGTCGCCGAGTGCGAGAGAGGCAAGGGAGCATAGCTCAGCTGGTAGAGCATCTGCCTTACAAGCAGAGGGTCACAGGTTCGAGCCCTGTTGTTCCCACCAATATGGCCCGGTAGTTCAGCTGGTTAGAACGCTAGCCTGTCACGCTAGAGGTCGTGGGTTCGAACCCCATCCGGGTCGCCATTTTCTTACTCTCGGTCGTATGCCTTTGTAGCTCAGTTGGTAGAGCAGAGGACTGAAAATCCTCGTGTCGTTGGTTCGATTCCGACCGAAGGCACC
>CAKQGD010000021.1 GCA_934232845.1 uncultured Oscillospiraceae bacterium | reverse complement strand
CCGCCTTCCGGCGACTGTTCTTCATCTTAGCACTTTCGTCGCAATTTGTCAACAACAAATTTTGATTTTTTGCAGTTTGATGAATTTTGCTTGCCGCCATTTGTGCGGCGTGCTTTGTATCATATCACATTCAATCTTCATTGTCAAGCGCAATTTTCGATCTTTTTTGTGATCTTCGTTTCCGCATCCGCCCCTCTCGGCGACAGCTTTGCTATCATACCACCCCCTGTCAGGAAAGTCAACCCCTTTTTTATGATTTTTTTAAATTTTACGGATTGAATTTTCGTGCCGCTCTTGGTATACTGTTTTGTATCGGTATGCGCCCGTAGCTCAGCTGGATAGAGCGTTGGACTCCGACTCCAAAGGCCGTGCGTTCGAATCGCATCGGGCGTACCATAAAAGAAAAGCCCTTCCTGCGAGGGCTTTTCTTTTTTCTTGAATCCTGCGATTCGAAGAAGGCACAGAAAGGAGACGCATACTCGGTGAAAGTCCCAAATCCATATCCGGTCAAGTCGGCCGGCGGATATGCCATAAACGGACTTGCCGCCGGGTGCATAAACAAGTCCCTGCCGAGAGCGCACTTGCGGGTGCGGCGCTTCCATGCTATACTATATATAGAAAATCAAAAGCTGCAAAAACAGCTTGAACCGAATCGTCGGCTTTTAGTTCTTGAGCAAATGAAAGGAACGTGCTTTGTTATGGGACTTTTGATTTCACTTATCACGGGAGCCGTGATCGGCTGGATCGCGGGCGGCATTATGGGAAGCAAGGGCGGTCTGCTGCGCAACATTGTCCTTGGTATCGTGGGCTCCGGTGTCGGCGGTTTTCTCGCAGAACTGATCGGTCTGCACGGCGTAGGGCTCGGCGGACTGCTGATCTCGGTCGCGGGGGCATGCCTCGTCATTTTTGTCTGCCGAAAATTGTTCTGAATTTCTTAAAAAAGATGAAAGGCTTCGGGAACACGGATTTCCCGAGGCCTTTTGCTTTTGCCGGACAAATGCGGCCGCAACCGGCAGTTGCTTTTCAAAAACATCCGGCTTTGATATACTGTATGCGAGGTGATTCTATGGATACAAAAAATGTTATTTTTGAGCTTCGCACCCAAAAAGGGCTGTCGCAGGAGGCGCTCGCAGGCGCGCTTTACGTCACCCGTCAAGCCGTATCCCGCTGGGAAACCGGCGAAGCCGTGCCAAACACGGAAACATTAAAGCGGCTGTCCGTGCTTTTTGATGTCTCCATCAACACGCTTCTGGGCTCTCCAAGGCAGCTGATCTGCCAATGCTGCGGCATGCCGCTCGACGACTCCTCTGTCAGCAGGGAAACCGACGGCTCCTTTAACGAAGAATACTGCAAATGGTGCTATTCCAAAGGTGAATTTGTCTACGCAAATCTTGAAAGCCTCATCGACTTTCTCGTCGGACACATGTCCAACGAGAACTGGCCGCCCGAACAGGCGCGCGCGTATTTCGAAGCACAGCTTCCAAAGCTCCTCCACTGGCGGCAGCCGCAGAAGTAAATAAAACCGCAAATGCGCGCCGTACAAAAATTCGTACGGCGCGCTGCTCGCTTTCAAAAGATTATTTTTGTTCCAAAAAGGCCATGACCTCGTCGATGTTTTCCGAAATCAGTACGCGGCGAAAATCCTCTTTCTCCGCAAAGCCGTTTTCCGCCATGTGCTCAAACAACGCACGCATCGGCACATAGTAGCCGTCCACATCCAAAAAGACGCACGGCTTATCCAAAATGCCCAGCCGCGTCAGCGCCAGCACCTCTGAAATTTCGTCGAGCGTGCCGGGACCGCCCGGCAGGGCGACAAACGCGTCGGCCAGCCCGATCATAGCTGTGCGGCGCTCGGCCATCGTCTCGGTATCGATGTATTCGGTCAGGCCCATATGGCGTCTTGCGCGGATCAGCGGCACGTTCGGCTGCACGCCGATGACCTTGCCGCCCGCTGCCAGTGCCTCGTCGGCGATCGTGCCCATCAGGCCTGTGTTCGAGCCGCCGTAGACAAGGGTATGCTTTTCTCCGATGCGGCGCGCCAAAAGAGCCGCCGCTTTTGTAAACTTCTCCGCCGTGCCGGGGGAGGAGCCGCAGTACACCGCGATTTTCACTCTGCCCGCCGCCTTTCTTTAATTCTTAAAGCTGTGAATCGGCGCGGGAATACGGCCGCCGCGCGCGATAAAGTCCTCGCACGAAAAGCGGTTGACCGGCATAACGGGCGCATGCCCCAGCAGGCCGCCGAACTCGACGGTATCGCCGACGTCCTTGCCTTCGACGGGAATGATGCGCACCGCGGTTGTTTTCTGGTTAATCATGCCGATGGCGGCCTCGTCCGCAATGATGCCCGAAATTGTCGCCGCCGTCGTGCTGCCGGGAACGGCGATCATGTCCAGCCCCACCGAGCAGACGCACGTCATCGCCTCAAGCTTTTCTATCGTCAATGCGCCGCGCTGTACGGCGTCGATCATTCCCTGATCCTCGCTGACCGGGATAAACGCGCCCGACAGGCCGCCGACATAGCTTGACGCCATGACGCCGCCCTTTTTGACCTGATCGTTTAAAAGGGCCAGCGCCGCCGTCGTACCGGGCGCACCGACGGACTCCAGACCCATGGCCTCGAGAATTTCGGCCACGCTGTCGCCCACCGCGGGCGTCGGCGCAAGGGACAAATCCACAATGCCGAACGGCACCCCCAGTTTTGCAGCCGCGTCACGCGCGACCAGCTGGCCCACGCGCGTCACTTTAAAGGCCGTGCGCTTGATCGTCTCGCACAGCGTGCCGAAATCGGCGCCGCGCACCTTTTCCAGTGCGGTCTTGACGACGCCGGGGCCGCTGACGCCGACGTTGATCACGGCGTCGCCCTCGGTCACCCCGTGAAACGCGCCCGCCATAAAGGGGTTGTCGTCCGGCGCGTTGCACAGCACAACGAGCTTGGCGCACCCGAGGGAATCCCTTTCGCGCGTAGCGCGGGCGGTCTCTTTGACGATTTCGCCCATCAGGCGCACCGCATCCATATCAAGGCCGGTGCGGGTAGAGCCTACGTTGACCGACGAGCAGATATAATTTGTCTCGGCCAGCGCCTGCGGAATCGAGCGGATGAGATTCTTCTCCGCAGGGGTCATTCCCTTGGAGACAATCGCGGAATACCCGCCGATGAAGTTGACGCCGAGCTCATGAGCCGCGCGGTCCAGCGTCTTTGCGATTGTAACGAAATCCTCAGGCGTTTTGCACGCGCAGCCGCCGACCAGCGCGATCGGCGTCACCGAGATGCGCTTGTTCACGATCGGAATGCCGTATTTTCTCTCGATCTCACAGCCCGTCGAAACAAGGTCGCGGGCAAGCGCCGTGATTTTTTTATAAATCTTTTCGTTGAGAACGGTCAGGTCGCTGTCGCAGCAGTCGAGCAGGCTGATGCCCAGCGTGATGGTGCGCACGTCGAGATTTTCGGCGTGGATCATCTCGTTCGTCTCTATGACCTCTTTGAAATCAATCATTGCGCCCTCCTCAGATGCGGTGCATCATCTGAAAAATTTCCTCGCTCTGTCCGTGGATCTGCAGGTCCATTGAGCGGCCCAGCTCCTCGAGCGCGCCGAACAGTTCGTCGAGGCCGACGTCCGTATTCTCCACGTCTACCACCATAACCATGTGGAAAAATCCATGCAGGATCGTCTGAGAAATATCCAGAATATTGACGTCGTGCTCCGCCAGCAGCGTGCAGACGCGGGCGATAATGCCCACCTTGTCGTCGCCGAGAACGGTAATGATTGCTTTCTTCATCACAAAATAGCTCCTCTTGTTTGTTTTCCTTTTTATTCGCCAAGCGCGCGGCAAACCGCTTTTCGGTTTTTTCGGCACTCACAGGGCAATTGGCCTTTTCAACGAATCTTTTCGCTTCAGAGAACGATTTCCTCTCCCGGAGAAAGCAGAATGCGCCCCTCGGCCTGAAATTCGGCGGCATACGCCGCGTCGTACAGCTCGCCCGGCTTTGTATGAATCGGGATGGAGTGCTTTGCTCCGATCATTGCCGCGCAGACAGACGCCTCTTCGGCATTCATATTATATACGCCGTCGATCGGCAGCAGCGCGTAGTCGAGTTTTTCCGCGGGAAGAACATCCCGCATCATGTCGGTCTGCGAGGTGTCGCCCGAGGCGTAGACCTTGACCCCGTCACAGGAGATCACGCAGCCGACGCACTCGCTGCGGGGATGGCGGGAGTTATACGCCTCCACCGCGCGCACAGTGACAGAGCCGTGCGTCTTGGTCTGATACACGCCGTTTACAAGCAGATCGGCCGCGCGCCAGAGCTCGCCGCCGGGCTTTTGCGTTACCAGCTCCACCTTATTGTGGTCGTAATGCTCATGCGTCACAATGACCAGATCAGCCGGCACATCGTAGCCTTCGCCGACAAACGGGTCGATAAAGATCACCTCGCCGCTTTCCGTCGTGATGCGGCAGCTGCCGTGTCCCTGATAAAAGAGTTTCGCCATGGTACGTTCCTCCTTTTCTCTCGTCGGAATTTTTTTGATTGTAGCACAAATGCCGCCCGTTGTCCACATGAACGGCCGCTTGCTCTCGAAGGGTGAAATATGCTACGATATGCGCGGGAAATTCTTCGTACTTCCGTCTGCCCTTCGAAAACAGTTTTCCGCTTCTTTTTGAAAAGCAGATATATTCTGTTTTTGGCGCAGATCCTTTCAAAGCGGATTTTCAACCCGCCCGGCCCATTTAAAAAAAGGAGACAACAGGCATGGAAAAAATCGATCAAAGCGTCTGGCCGCGCCGGACGAATGGCTTTCGACAATCTTAAAAGGATATTCTGCCGGGCCGCCAAAGCGGGCCTTTTCGCCGTGCGCAGCGATGCAGACAGGCGCCTTTTTCTGCGTATCGGCATGGCCGGCAGTTTATTGCACCTAAGCTGAAAAATCAACAAGGGCCGCCGTTTTCAAAAAAGAAAGCGGCGGCCCTTGTTCCGCAGCCGGGAATGCGCCTCTTACCGGACGATCAAAAGTCCCAGTGCGGCGCAGCCGGCGAGCACCGCGGGCACCGACGGCTTCCTTTTCCAAAGCCAGACGGCGGCAATCACGCCGATCAGCAGTACGGTCCACTGCGGCGCGCCGCCCTCAAAATAGCTCGACCGAAACAGCGTCACAACGACGCCCGCCACAAGGCCGAGGCTGGCGGGGCGTACACCCAGCAGCACCCGCTGCATCAGGCTGCTGTTTTTAAAGCGTTCAAAGAAAAATGCCGCCGCAAAACAGATGGTAAAGGTCGGCGTCAGGACCCCCAGCGTGGCGGCCGCCGCTCCCAGCGGCCCACAGGCGCGGATACCCGCAAAGGTCGCGCAGTTCAGCCCCAGCGGACCGGGCGTCATCTCCGCGATGGCGACGATGTCCGTCACCTCCGACGCGGTCAGCCAGCCGTGCGAGGTCACCTCGTTAAAAATCAGCGGCAGCATTGAAATCCCGCCGAAACTGGTAAAGCCGATTTTTGCAAAGCTCAAATACAGATTAAACAGCTCCATCTTTCTCCGCCTCCTTCTTCTGCTCAAAGCGGCTGATTGCAAGGCCGCTTGCTGCGCCCAGCAGCACAATCACCGCACAGCTTACGTCTGTAAAAAGATAAAGCGCCAGCGCGCCCGCCGTGACAAGGACGCATATGCGGTAGGGGTAGGCGCTTTTCTGCATGGAAAGCACCGTCGACGCGACGATCGGCACCACCGCCCCGCGGATTCCCGCCATGGCCCGGCCTACCCATACGTTGTCACGCACGGCTACATAGATGTAGGCCAGTACGGTTAAGATCAGCGCCGGCGGCGTGACAAAGCCCAGCACACAGGCAAAGCCGCAGGGCACCCCGCCCACATGATAGCCAAATAAATAGCACGCGTGCGCCACCATCAGGCCGGGCAGGCTTTTGCCGATGCTGGTCATGTCAAGCAGATCTCCGTTTTCAATCAAGTGCTCTTCTTCGACAAACTTTTTCTGCATTTGGGCGACGATGCTCCATCCTCCGCCGAAGGTAAAACACCCGATCTTAAAAAACTCCCAGTAAAACCGCGCCGCGAGGCGCAGACGGCTTTCTTCCTTCAAGCCGCGTCCCTCCTTTTCTCTATAAAAAGAATAAACCCTCAAGCCGGTGTAAGGTCAAGGGCTTTTTGAAAAAATAGAACTCATTCCCGCACGGGAAGCCACACCTGCCGAAAGCGCGTGTACTCGTTTTTTTGATTAAAAGAAAGAAAGGCCCTGCCAAAGGCATCTCCGCAGGGCGTCAGCCCGTGTGCGGCGGCGTATTCCCACAGGGGCTTTAGGCACGGCAGCGCATTGGACGCCGCGCCCTGCACGCGGATAACGGTATACAGACAGCGCTGCGCAGGATGCCGCAGAATGCTCTCCCCCTCCAACGGCAGGGAAAGCACACGCGCATCGTCCAAACAGGCGCCCAGCGCGATATACACCCGCATCGCGCCGTCCTTTTCGAGATGATACCGCTGCGAGGGGAACGTCAGCGGCGCCGCCGCGGACCACACGCGAAAGTTCCTTCTGTCCTGCGGCGGCAGCGTCAGCTCATCTTCGCACATGTATTCAAAACGCAGCATTTCGGGCGAGACGGTCTCCCGCACGATTCCCAGCGTCCGCGGCGCCTCCTGTGCCAGTAGCCGCGTCTCCCGCAGCAATGCAAGCGTACGCTGCTTTCGACAAAGCTCACGTTCCAGTTCCTCCTCCCGGCGGCACAGGCGGGCGGTCAGACGATCGACGTTTTCTTCGTTGAGCATCTCTCCCGTCTCGCGCAGGGAAAACCCGTATCCGCGGTAAGTACGTGCGCGCAGCAGAGCGCCCACGTCCTGATGGCAGTAGCTGCGGTAGCGCCCGCTGCCGTCCTCCCGGCGGGCATCGATCACGCCCTCGCGCTCGTAAAGGCGCAGCGCCTCTGAAGAGATGCCGAGCAGTCCGGCGATCGTGCCGATGCGGTAGCGGTCCATGACGGCAGCCCCCTTTCTCCGTCGTGCGCACTTCCTGCGCTTCGCAGAATTATTGATATTATACCATTCTTTTCGCTGGGATACCAGAGCATAAAACACCCGCTTGCGCCAAAAGACTGTTCTATAAAATACCCGCCTTTCTTCTGTCTCCTCATAGCAAAAGACATGGGCACCGTCTTGTATAAACGCCGAGATGATCCTCCAAGCGTAAAAGCCATGTTTGTCACAGTTCCCATATTTCTTCCTTTCATTTTTCTTTCCGCCTTTCGGCTGTCTGTCAGGCCAATTTCCGGGGCGGGAGGAGGCTTGACTTGATTCTGTTTTTGCGCCGTATTATTATAGTAAAATGATTTCTTGTTATTTTACTTTTGTGTTATGGTTACGATGCTTTGAGATTCGCTCGGTGTCTGCTTCGGCTGCACCGGGCTTTTCTCTTTATAATAGACGCACGGACCTTTTTGTGCTATAATAAAAGGAATAAGTCAGATTTTGAAAGAAGGCTGCATAGAATGAGCGAAACCGCCGCCCCCGAAAAGAAGCCTGTCGTTCTCTCCGGCATTCAGCCGTCGGGGATGTTCACCATCGGCAACTACCTCGGCGCCGTGAAGAACTGGAGCGAGATTCAGGAAAAATACAACTGCCTGTTCATGGTCGCGAATCTGCACGCCACCACCGTGCGGCAGGACCCCGCCGCCCTGCGCAGAAACACGATGGAGGGCTTTGCGATGCTGCTTGCGGCGGGCATCACCCCCGAAAAAAGTATTCTCTTCGTCCAGAGTCAAAATCCCCATCACACGCAGCTGATGTGGGCGCTCAACTGCTTCACGCAGTTCGGCGAATTGTCGCGCATGACGCAGTTTAAAGACAAATCCGCCCGCTATGCGGACAACATCAACGCGGGACTCTTTACTTACCCGACGCTGATGGCTGCCGACATTCTGCTCTATCAGGCCGACCTTGTGCCCGTCGGTATCGACCAAAAGCAGCATGTTGAGCTGGCGCGCGACATCGCCAACCGCATGAACGGCGTCTACGGCAGGCTGTTCACCATGCCGGACTGCCTGTTCCCCAAAGCAGGCGCAAAGATCATGTCGCTGACCGACCCGACGAAGAAAATGTCCAAATCAGACCCCAACCCCAAATCCTATGTGGCGGTGCTCGACCCGCGCGACACGATTATTAAAAAGTTCAAGTCCGCCGTCACCGACTCCGGCAGCGGCGTCTGCCGCGCCGAGGGCAAAGAGGGTGTCGGCAACCTGATGACGATTTACTCCGCCTTTACCGGAAAAACCGACGACGAGATCGTCCGTGAGTTCGACGGGCAGGGCTACGGGCAGTTCAAAACCGCCGTCGGCGAGACCGTTGCGGACGCGCTTGCGCCCATTCAGGGCGAATTTGCCCGCTATATGGCCGATAAATCCTATCTGGAGGAATGCTGCCGAAAAGGCGCGGAGCAGTCGATGCGCCTATCCTCCCGCACACTTGCAAAAGTATATAAGAAAATCGGCTTTGTGCTGTGATTTCCGTTTGAAAGACAGCGGCCGAGTGCTTTTGTCCGCCCTGCCCTACTTTTTAAAAAAAGAAAAGAAAGGAACCTGCCGCTATGAAACATGTGTGCAAAAGAGCGGCCGCGGCCGTTCTCGCCCTATGCCTTCTCCTCGCACTTGCCGCCTGCGGCGCAAAAGAGCAGACCGTCACCCTGCGCAGCCCTGAGGGAATGTACGACTTCCCCATGACGGAGACGATGACCTTTACCGCGAAAGGCGACCGCATCACCCGCATGGTAAACTCTCTGGAGGTGGACACCTCCTCCCTCGACGACGAAGCGAAAGAGATGCTTTCCTCGGTCTTTGCCGATCTGGGAGCGCAGTACACTGCGGTGGAGGGTGTGACCGCACAGCAGACCGAGGACCCGCTGCGCCTTGAGATCACGCTGGAGGATGTCGATCAGTCCGCTTCCGCCCTCGCAGAGAAGGGGCTGCTTGAGATCGAAGGCACGTCGAAGGGAATCTCCCTCGAAAAGACGATCGCCGCTCTGAAAGAAAACGGCTATGAGCTGGTTGAGGAATAATCCGCTTTTTCGCTCTCTCTGTCCGCGCCCCGCTTTTTTAAGCGGGGCCTTTCTTTTTGCGCAGAACCGGCTTGTAACACATGTTTTTTCGATTTCTTCGTCATTTTTTCTTTTTTGGGAAAAATCCGACGCAATTCTTTTGCCGCTCCTTACAAAATGAGGCGCGGCTTTTTTCTTTCCGCTTGACATTTGGAAAATCTGTGTTAAAATCCTTTTATGATTTTAACTAAATTTTTTTAGTTAAATAATTTTAATACAAAGGAGCGATTCCCTATGAAATTTGAAGAAGCCAAAGCCATTCTGGTCGATACGCTGGACTGCGACGCAGACCTCGTCACTTCCGAAGCTTCCGTCACCGAAGATCTCGGCGCGGATTCCCTTGCGATTGTCGAGCTGCTGATGGCGTTTGAAGAAGCGACCGGCGTTTCCATTCCTGACGAGGACGTGGCCGAGCTCAAGACGGTCGGCGACTTTCTCAAGTACCTCGAGGAGCACGGCGCCTGAGCTTTTCTTCAAAAGCCGTATCCCGAAAGGAGAACCCCATGAACGGAATCAAGATCTGCGGCACGGGCAGCGCCATACCGGCCGCGGCCGTTTCAAACGCCGATCTCGCACGCATTGTGCGCACGGACGACGAATGGATCCGCAGCCGCACCGGCATCGAGCGCAGACACGTTGCCAAAAAGGAAACGCATCTTTCCCTCTGTACCGAGGCCGCACACAGCGCGCTGGCACAGGCAAATCTCGATCCCTCTCAGATCGGCGTATGCATCGTCGCAACCTTTACGCCGGACACCATCGTGCCGTCGGCTGCCTGCCTGCTTCAGCGCGAGCTTTCGCTTCCGCAGGACTGCATGTGCTTCGATCTCAACGCAGCCTGCAGCGGCTTTCTCTATGCGCTGCATACGGCCGAGTGCCTGCTGGCCGCGTCACCGTACCGGCACGCGCTGATTGTCGGCGGCGAATGTCTCAGCCGCGTGCTCGACTGGCGCGACCGCTCCACCTGTATCCTGTTCGGAGACGGAGCCGGCGCCGCGGTTGCGTCCTTTTCCCCGGAAAA
Organism: uncultured Oscillospiraceae bacterium; assembly: GCA_934232845.1. Classification (GTDB taxonomy): domain Bacteria; phylum Bacillota; class Clostridia; order Oscillospirales; family Ruminococcaceae; genus Yanshouia. Next base: position 18,707 of record CAKQGD010000021.1, on the reverse strand, counting down.
CACCGGCCTGCACGCCGTGGTTGGTTGCGGCGGCGACGACAGAATTCTGCGTGTCTGCGGACCCGGCCTGCGCGAAAAACCGCACGTCTCGATGGAGGGTCAGGCGGTGTTCCGCTTTGCGGTCGAAGCCGTGCCGCGCTGCATCGGACAGGTGCTCGAGCGCACGGGGCTGACCATCGGCGATATCGATCAGGTGGTCTTTCACCAGGCGAACGCGCGCATTATCGACCTCGCGGCGAGAAAATGCCGCATTCCTCCGCACAAAGTTTCCAAAAACATCGCCGAGTACGGCAACACCTCCGCGGCAAGCGTCCCCATTCTGCTCGATGAGCTGCACCGGTCCGGAAAACTTCCCTCCGGCTCCCGGGCACTGTGCGTCGCCTTCGGCGGCGGACTGACCTGGGCGGGCGCGCTTCTGGAATTTGAATGATTGCTTGCACAACCGAAAAAACAAGGCCCGCACCGGCGGGCGGGAGTGGCAGAATGAAACGACTGAACGAATTGCTTGGAATCGAATTTCCCGTAATCCAGGGCGGCATGGCGAATATCGCGACAGGCAAATTCGCGGCCGCCGTCTCCAACGCCGGGGGCCTCGGCGTCATCGGCACGGGCGGCTGCGACGCCGAACGCACCCGCGCCGAGATCCGCAGCGCCAAGGAGCGCACGGACCGCCCCTTCGGCGTCAATCTGATGCTGATGAATCCTCATGCGGACGAAATCGCCCGCGTGGTCGCCGAGGAAGGCGTGCGCGTCGTCACAACGGGCGCGGGCAGTCCCGGCAAATATATCCCCCTGTGGAAAGACGCCGGCGTCTTTGTAATGCCGGTGGTGGCTTCGGCCCTGCTGGCGCGTCGGCTCGCAAAGTTCGGCGCGGACGCGCTGATCGCCGAGGGCTGCGAATCCGGCGGCCACATCGGCGAGATGACGACGATGGCCCTCGTGCCGCAGGCCGCGCAGGCGGTCGATCTTCCGGTCGTCGCCGCCGGCGGCATCGCGTGCGGCCGCCAGCTGGCGGCCGCAATGCTGCTGGGCGCATGCGGCGCACAGGTGGGCACCTGCCTGCTTGTCAGCGAGGAATGTCCCATTCACGAGAACTACAAGCGCGCGCTGCTCGCGGCGCGCGGCAGCGACACCGTCGTAACGGGGCGCTCCTCCGGAGCACCGGTGCGCGTTCTCAAAAACCGCATGGCGAAGGAATACCTCCGCATGGAAAAGCAAGCGCTGCCTCTTGAAGAGCTCGAGCGCCTGACGCTTGGCTCGCTGCGGCGCGCCGTCGTGGACGGAGACGTCGAAAACGGCAGCCTGATGGCCGGGCAGAGCACGGGGCTGCTGCATGAGATCCGCCCGCTGCGCGTCATTCTCGAGGAGCTTGTCTCGGACGGAAGGGCCGCGCTTTCTCAGGCGGCGGGTGAATCATGGCTGTGACGCTGCGCGGCCGTGAGCTGCCGCTTCCGATTCTGCAGGGCGGAATGGGCGTCGGGGTCAGCCTCGGATCCCTTGCCGGCGCCGTCGCCCGCTGCGGCGGCATGGGAACGGTCTCCGCCGCCCTCTGCGGCTTTGACGAGCCGGATTTTGAAACCGACCCCTTCGGCGCGAACCTGCGCGCACTCGAAAAAGAGATTCGCTGTGCCAAAGCGCTTTCCGACGGCAGCGGCCTTGTCGCGGTCAACGTGATGGTCGCCACCACCCAATACGCCGACTGTGTGCGCATCGCGGTGCGCGCGGGCGCACACGCCGTTGTCTGCGGCGCAGGTCTTGCCAAGGACCTGCCCGCCATCGCAAAGGACGCCGGAGATACCGCCGCCCTCGCCCCCATCGTCAGCAGCGGCCGTGCCGCGGGCGTGCTCTGCCGCCTGTGGGACTCACGGTATCACACCGTGCCGGACTTTTTCGTATTAGAGGGGCCGCTTGCGGGCGGACATCTGGGCTTTTCTCCCGAAGAAGCCGCCGCGGCGCAGGCGGGCAGACCCGTCTCCCTCGACGCGCTGCTCACGGAGGTGCTATCGGCAATCGCCCCCTACCGCGAAAAATATGACCGCGATATTCCCGTTTTTACGGCGGGCGGCGTCAAAGGCGGCGCCGAGCTGGCCCATTATCAAAAACTCGGCGCCGCGGGCGCGCAATTTGCGACACGCTTTATCGCAACGGAGGAATGCGACGCGGCGGACGGCCTGAAACAGGCGCTGGTGCGCGCGAAAGCCTCGGACATTGTCATTGTCAAAAGCCCCGTCGGCATGCCGGGCAGAGCGCTGCTCTCGCCGCTCATGCGGCGCGTCGCCGAAGGCACACAGCCGCCCGTCGGGCGCTGTATCAACTGCCTTACCCCCTGTGACAGAAAAACCGCGCCGTACTGCATTTCCGCCGCGCTGATTGCGGCGGTACGCGGCGACTGGGAAAACGGACTCTTCTTCTGCGGCGCCAACGCCGGAGAGATCAAGGAAATCACCACCGTACAGGAACAGATCGACAAAATTTTGGCCGAATGGAGGGCCGCACAATGAAGCTTGGATTTTTATACGCCGGACAGGGCGCACAGCACCCCGGCATGGGCGCAGATCTTTATCAGGAATTTTCCGCCTTTCGTGCGGCGTTCGACGCGGCAAAGCTGCCATTTGATCTTCATGAGCTCTGCTTCTCCGATCCTAAGGGGCTGCTCGTGCAGACCCGGTATACTCAGCCCGCGATGGTGGCCTTCGCCGCGGGCCTGACCGCCGTGCTCGCCGAGGAGGGCGTTTTTCCCTTTGCGGCGGTGGGACTGTCGCTCGGCGAATACTCGGCGCTGCATGCCGCGGGCGTCTGGGACGCCAAAACCGCCGTGGAGACAGTCGCCTTTCGCGGACTCGCGATGGAAAAAGCCGCCGAGGGTGTCGACTGCGCGATGAAAGCCGTGCTCGGTCTGGATGCGGAGCCGTTAAGGCAGGCCTGCGCCGAGGCGTCCGAGCTCGGCGTCGCAGAGCTGTGCAACTATAACTGCCCCGGCCAGATCGTCATCGGAGGCGAGACCCCCGCCGTCGAACGGGCCGCCGTTCTCGCAAAGCAGGCAGGTGCAAAGCGCTGTCTGCCTCTCAAGGTCAGCGGGCCGTTTCACACGTCTCTGCTGCGTTCGGCGGGCAGCGCGCTCGCGGAATATCTGCGCGGCGTGCCGTTTGCCGAGCCCTCCATCCCGGTGCTGCACAACTGCCTCGGGCGCGAGCGCCGAGAGGGTGACGAGACCGTCGAGGAGCTTCTTGCGCGGCAGGTTTCTGCCGCCGTGCGTCTTGAGGAATGCATCCGCCGCATGGCGGCCCTCGGCGTGGACGCCGTCGTCGAGATCGGCCCGGGACGCGCGCTCTCCGGCTTCGTCAGAAAAACCGTTCCCAGTCTGCCGGTGTTCTCCGTCGAGACCTCCGCCGAGGCACGGTCGCTGCCCATGCAACTTCGCGCGCTCGAAAAAGAAAGCGAGGTGCGCTCGGCATGACGCTCGCAGGAAAAACCGCCGTCGTCACCGGCGGCAGCCGCGGCATCGGCCGCGAAATCTGTCTGGAACTGGCGCGGCGCGGCGCCGGCGTCGTATTCTCCTACGCGGGAAACGAATCCGCCGCCAAGGAGACTCTTTCTCTTCTTGAAGAAACCGGCGTGCCCGCCGTCTGCGTGCGGGCCGACGCCTCTGACCCGGCCGGCGCAAAAGCGCTGACGGATGCGGCGCTCTCCCTATCCGGGCGAATCGACATTCTCGTCAACAACGCGGGCATCACGCGCGACGGACTTCTTCTGCGTATGTCGGAAGAGGCCTTCGCCGCCGTGATCGACACAAACCTAAAGGGCGCGTTTTTGATGATAAAGGCCGTTTACCGCACCATGATGCGCCAGAAATACGGCCGCATCATCAGTATCAGCTCGGTCGTCGGCCTGCACGGCAACGCGGGGCAGGCCAACTACGCCGCCAGCAAAGCCGGTCTGATCGGTCTGACGCGCTCGGCGGCAAAGGAACTTGCCGCAAGGGGAGTCACCGTCAACGCCGTCGCGCCGGGGCTCATTGACACGGACATGACCGCCGTTTTGCCCGGTGCGGCAAAGGATGCCATACTTTCTTCGATTCCGGCCGCCCGAGCGGGCACACCCGCGGATGTAGCGAAGGCCGTGGCCTTTCTCGCCGGAGACGACGCCGCCTATATCACCGGGCAGGTGCTCGCCGTCGACGGCGGCATGAGTATGTAAAGGAGCTTCTTTTTATGGATAAAAGACGAGTCGTTATCACGGGCCTCGGCGCCGTCACGCCGGTGGGACACACCGCCGCGGAAAGCTGGCGAGCCGTCAAAGACGGCGTCTGCGGCGTCGGCCCGATCACGCTCTTTGACGCGGAGGGACAGAAGGTGACCCTCGCCGCCGAGGTTAAGGACTTTGACCCCCTTTTGTTTTTTGAAAAGCGCGAAGCCAAGCGCATGGCGCGTTTTACACAGTTTGCGGCTGCGGCGGCGCGCGAAGCGCTGGAGAACGCGGCTTTTTCCAAGCCGGAGGGCGACGCGGCTTACCGCTGCGGCATCATTGTCTCAAGCGGTATCGGCGGCCTCGACGTCACGGAAACGGAATGCGCGCACACCCTGACGCACGGTTTCGGGCGGGTTTCTCCGCTGTATGTGCCGATGGCCATCTGCAACATGGCTGCCGGTCAGGTCGCGATCGACACGGGTTTTCGGGGCGTATGCTCCTGCCCGGTGACCGCCTGCGCGGGCGGCACCTACGCAGTGGGCGACGCGTTCCGCATGATCCGGGACGGCTACGCCGACGCGATGTTCTGCGGCGGAGCGGAGGCCTCGATCACCCCGCTGGCGGTGGGCGGTTTTTCCTCGATGAAAGCGCTGACCACCGTGACCGATCCCGCCCGCGCGTCGATTCCGTTCGACGCCGAGCGCAGCGGCTTTGTCATCGGCGAGGGAGCGGGCATCCTGCTGCTTGAGGATTTAGAGAGCGCTCTGCGCCGGGGCGCGCCGATCATCGCCGAGATGGTCGGTTACGGCGCCTCGTGCGACGCATACCACATCACCGCCCCTCGTCCCGACGGCGACGGCGCGGCCAAGGCCATGGAGCTTGCCCTCGCCGACGGCGGCATCTCGCCCGATGAGGTCGGCTACATCAACGCGCACGGCACCTCGACCCACTTAAACGACGCGTGCGAGACCGCCGCGATCCGGCGTGTCTTCGGCGCGCACGCAAATTCGCTCGCCGTCAGTTCGACCAAGTCGATGACCGGTCACATGCTCGGCGCGGCCGGCGCGGTCGAAGCCGTGTTTACGGCAATGGCGCTGAAAGACGCGTTTTTGCCGGCGACCATCCATTATCAGACGCCCGACCCCGAATGTGACCTTGACGTCGTGCCAAACACGGGCAGACATGCCGAGATCCGCTATGCGATGTCGAATTCTCTCGGCTTCGGCGGGCACAACGGCAGTATTCTTTTGAAAAAATGGGAGGAACCCGCATGCTGAAACTCACCTACGACGAAATTGCAAAGCTTCTGCCGCACCGCTATCCGTTTGCCCTCGTCGACCGCATCACCGACGGCGAGCCCGGCGAGTGGGCGCGCGGCATCAAATGCGTCAGCGCGGGAGAGCCGTATTTCTGCGGACATTTTCCGGGGCACGCCGTCATGCCCGGCGTGCTGATCGTCGAGGCGATGGCGCAGGTCGGCGCGTGCGCGATTCTCTCCCAGCCCGAAAACGCGGGCAGGCTGGTGCTCTTCGGCGGCATTAAAGACGCGCGCTTTCGCCGACAGGTCACGCCCGGCGACGTGCTCGAGATGGAATGCCGTCTGACGCGCCGCCGCGGTCCCGTCGGAATCGGCGAGGCACGCGCGCTGGTCAACGGAGAGACGGCGGCGGCGGCGGTACTGTCTTTTGCCCTTTTGGACCGCTGACGGTTGTTCTTTTCAGAGAAAGCTGTTATACTGTATAAAAGTCAGATCAAACAACGGATGAGAAGGGAGAAGGGCCCGCTGTGCTCGACCAGCTTTTTTCCGAAGTGTACACAAAATTCAAGCTGCATTTTTATCAGGAGATTTTCGCGCGCTTTCAGAGCAGAGAGGCCAGTCTCACCACGGTAGAAACCTTCTGCATGGAAACGGTTCTCGCGCTGGGCCGCCCGACGATCAACGAATTCGCGGGTTTTATGCGCATCTCGTCTCCGAACGCCGCCTATAAGGTCAACAGCCTCGTCAAAAAAGGCTATCTGAAAAAGATACAGTCCGAAAGCGACCGCCGCGAATACCACCTTGAGGTCACGCAGAAGTATCTCGATTACTACAATATCAGCGCCTCTTATGTGAAAGAGGTCATGGCGCGTATTCAAGACCGCTTCTCCCGCGAGGACTGCGCCAAGCTGTGCGAAATGCTCTCCGTCGTCAGCCGCGAGCTGATGCCGGAGGTTCCCCTGCCCGGCGCGCCCGAAAACGAAGACTCCCCGGCGCCGTAACCGAAAGGAGGCCCGTGGAATATGGACTGGAATTCTGCATGGCTTTTCCCGCAGGGGGCGGCCTACTGTTTCGTTTTTTTGCATCTGGCGCTGTCTTGGAGAGGAAACCGCCGTGCCGGTCCCGCGCTGCTGTTCGCCAGCCTGCTGTGTGAATCGCTCGCTCTTCTGTCCGAATACGGCATGGCCTGCCAATGGATTTCCCACGGCGAGTACGGCTTTTTGGAGCGCACCGTCCCGATGCTGACCGCCGCCTTTTGGATTTTGGCCGCGCTCAATCTCTGGGCGCTGCTGCTCGATTTCAAACAGCCCCGCAACGGATAAGCGCGTTTTTCACAATTTTTCGGGCCGCCGGGATGCGGCCTTTCTTTTTTTGCCCGCACCGGAAATACGCGCGCCAAAAGCCGCGGCCGGGGAATCCTTTCGGTTTTCCCGCCGCGGCTTTTGTCGTCATTTTTTTAAAACAGGCCGTCTTTTTTCATTCCTGCTTTACAAGTCCTTGAGACCGGATCGGCGATTGCGGATTCTCTTTGTCCGGCCGCGAAAATCCGTGCGCCGTACCGTCCAAAGTCGTCCTGCATGCCGGGCAGCCAGCGGCTTCAAGCGCCTTCTCCTCCTTTTTGAAGCAGCTCCCGCACGACCTCGCCCGCAAGAACCAGCCCCGCCGCGGACGGTACGAACGACACGCTGCCCGGCGAGGAGCGCCTCGCGGGGGAAGCATCCGCCGCCGTATCCACGGGCCGCTTCGGCTCCTCGCGGGAATAAACGACCCTCACGCCCCTGACGCCGCGCTTTCTCAGCGCGATGCGCACGGCCTTTGCCAGCGGACAGACCGATGTCTTTTCGATGTCCGTCACCTCAAACCGCGTCGGGTCCAGCTTGTTGCCCGCGCCCATGCTGCTGACGACCGGCACGCCCGCCGCCTTCGCGCGGCAGATCAGTTCAATCTTCGCCGTGACGGTGTCGACGGCGTCCACAACACAGTCGTACCGCGAAAGGTCAAATTCTCCCGCCGTCTCAGGCAGATAAAACATCCGCCGCGCGTCAACGCGGCAGTCCGGATTGATGTCCAGCACGCGCTCGCGCAGTACCTCCACCTTGGCCCGGCCGATCGTCGAATGCAGGGCGATAATCTGACGGTTCAGATTTGTGACGGTGACAACGTCGCTGTCCACCAGCGTCAGCGCGCCGACGCCCGCACGGGCCAGCGCCTCGACGCAGAAACCTCCCACGCCCCCGACGCCGAACACGGCGACCGAGCTGCCGTTTAAGCGGCGGACGGCCTCGTCCCCAATCAAAATGCGCGTGCGTTCAAATTGCTCCTTCACGGTTCTTATCCTCTCTTTTTGCGCAGACTTTTAAAAAATTCCGACAGCAGCGCGGCGGACTCTTCGGCGAGCACCCCGCCGCAGAGACGCGGACTGTGGTTGTAATCGACTTTGCTCAGGTCGATCAGCGAGCCCATAGAGCCGGCCTTGGCGTCGTACGCGCCGAATACAACGCGGTCGATGCGCGCATTGATGATCGCACCCGCACACATGGGGCAAGGCTCCAGCGTGACATAGAGCGTACAGCCCGAAAGCCGCCATCCGCCCAGCGCCGCGCAGCCTGCGGAGATCACCTCCAGCTCCGCGTGTCCCAGCGCCGTTTTCTTTGTTTCTCGCGTGTTGCGTCCGCGGGCGACGATGCAGCCGTCCCTCACCAGCACCGCGCCGATGGGCGCCTCTCCCTCGGCAAGCGCGAGACGCGCCTCACAGAGCGCCTCACGCATCCAGCCCTCATCCTGCGTCATACGACAGCCTCCCGTATCGTCAAAATCAAAAATACCGCCAGCATCCCCATCGGCAGCGTGAAAAAGAACGCCCGCAGGGCCGCTTTGCAGTCGGCTGGCTCCTCTTTCGCGGGAAAAAGGCCGCCCGTCTTCAGAAAAAACGCCAGCGCGGCAATGCCCGCCGCAAGCAGCAGGGCGGTAAACACGGCCCGCCCCGTGAAAAAGAGCGCGGACGAAGCGTTCTGCAGCGCCGTCAGCGCAAGCGCAAGCAGATTGTTCAGAATGTGCATCGCCGCCGGCACGGCGACGGAGTCCGTCCGGACGGCGGCCGCGCCGAAAAGAAGCCCCAGAAGCAGCGCGTTCGGCCAGGAAAGCGGCGTAACGTGCACCGCAGCAAACAAAATCGCCGCCGCCGACACCGCGAAGCCGTCTCCCCACCGGCGCAGCGTGCCGAGAAGCACGCCGCGAAACGCCGTCTCTTCCAAAACCGGCGCAAGCAGCAGCACGTTCACCGCATATACGGCACGGGCAGCCGCCCCCGCGGGCGGCGTGCCGCCCGCAAACTGCACCCCCATGAAAAACAGCGCGTCGCGAAGCGCGGCGCAGGCAAAGCGGGCTGCGGCAAACGCCCCCGCCGTCAGGCCGAGCCACTGCACCGTGCCGCGCAGAGAAAGCCTGCCGAAGCAGAACGCCTTTTGTCCGGCCGGGCGCGCCGCTCTGCCGAACAGAAAAAACGGGATCGTCAGTCCCGCCGCGCCGCCCGCGAGCAGAGCCGTTTGGCGGATCGCCTCCCGTCCGGCAAGGCGGCCTGCCGCTTTTGGAAACAGCGCGTACAGCGCCCGCTCGGCGCCCCACGAAACGGCGTTGTCTATCAAAAAGTGCAGCAGAAGGCACACGACAACAAGCGCAGACAGCGCCGGCAGCGCGCGTTTTTCTTCGCCGTCAGACAAATCCGGGCGATGCATGGACAGTCTCCTTTCCGGTTTTATCGGCCAAGCCTCCCTTCGTCACAGCGGCACGCCGTCAAGCGATGCCGAACAAAGCGCGTCCTTGCGGTAGCAGAGCTTCAAGGAGAAAAACGGCCCCTCACCGTCTAAAAGATACGGCAGGAAGATACGGTCGCCCTCCCACAGGTCAAGCTGCGGCACACGGCTTTTTTCCACCCATGCGAGCGTTCCCTCGGCGCACTCTTCGCAGAGCTCTCCCGTCCATTCGTCCGCCGTGAATACAAACATGTACTCGGTGCCCCACTCGTCCGAGACGAACGTCACGACTCCGCGCAGGCGCTGCCGCGTCAAAACAAGTCCGGTCTCCTCGCGCACCTCGCGGCGCACGCAGTCCTCGGGGCTTTCGCCCTCTTCAAATTTGCCGCCGACGCCGATCCATTTGCCCGCGTTTTCATCGTTTTCCTTGCGGTCGCGGCGCAGCATCAGCCAGCGGCCGTCTTTTTCGATGTAGCAGAGTGTTGTGTTTTTCATAGGCATCCCTTTCCGTGCCAAAATACAGACTGCCCTTATTATACAAAATTGCACGAAAAAGTACAGCGCGGGTTTGCCTTTTTTGAAAAGGAAAATGCGAAAAAGGATGGGAAACTCTCTCTGTTTATGCTATACTGTATTCAGGTGTGTGCACTGATCAATCCGCCGCGCCGAAACGGAGCCATACTGCCATGACAACGATAGAATCACATTCTCCGGCCGAGACGGAGCGCATCGGCGAAATGATCGCCCCTCGCCTTCAGGCGGGTGACATCGTCGGTTTTACCGGCGACCTCGGCATGGGAAAAACCGTATTTACCCGCGGACTGGCACGCGGGCTGGGTTTTGACGGCGACGTCGCAAGCCCGACCTTTTCGCTGATCCACGAATACCGGGGGGGAAGGCTTCCTCTCTGCCATATGGACGCCTACCGCCTCACCGGGCCGGACGACCTGTTTGAGACCGGCTTTTATGATTATGAGGACGACGGCTGGGTCATCGCCGTCGAATGGAACGAACGTGTCGGCCTTACGGCAGCGCTTTCGGTCTCCATTGAACGGACCGGCGACGATTCGCGCCTCATCCGACTGGAGGGAAAGGGCTTTTGAAAACGCTTGGCATCGACACCTCCTCCCTTGCCTGCTCCTGCGCGCTGGTGGAAGACGGCGTCCTGCGTTCGGAATGCTTTCTCCACGCGGGGCTGACGCACTCGCGCACACTGACAACGCTGCTGCGCCAGACGCTCGGACAGGCCGGCGTCTCTCCCAAAGATCTTGACCGCATCGCGGTCTGCGTCGGGCCGGGCTCATACACGGGGCTGCGGATCGGTGTTTCCGCGGCCAAAGGCTTCGCCATGGCGAACGGCACGCCCTGTGTCGGCGTATCGACGCTGCTCTCTCTCGCACAGAATGTTGTCTGCCGCGACGGCACGGTCTGCGCCGTGCTTGACGCCCGCGCGGGGCAGGTCTACGCGGCGCTGTTTGAGATACAAAACGGACGAATCACCCGTCTGACCAAAGACGACGCCATGACGCTTGACGCGCTGGGCACGCTGCTGCCGAACGGCTGCCTTGTCGTCGGCGACGGAACCGCCCTTGTCGTCGGCGCTTTCCCTGAAAAGCACCTTCTTGCCGCGCCGGCGGTGCTGCGCTATCAGCGCGCGTCCTCCGCGGCGCTGCTCTCGGAAGGGATGGAGGCCGCGCCCGCCGCACTGCTTCTGCCCGATTATCACAGAAAACCGCAGGCAGAGCGCGAACGCGAAGCACGGCTGGCGCAGAAAACGCCGAAGCGCGCAGAATAAAAAGCCGATCGGGTAAGGAATTTTTCAAAAGAATCCATCGGCACCGCATCCGGCGGTTTTGTCCGCCTGTAAAAGAAAAAGGAGCTGCTTTTTTATGAAAATCGCAATTGCAAGCGACCACGGCGGCTACGCCCTCAAAAAAGAGGTCGAGGCGCATCTGACCGAGACCGGCGTCATCTTTGACGATTTGGGCTGCCACAGCACGGAATCCTGCGATTATCCCGCCTTTGCCAAGGCGGTGGGCGAAGCCGTCACAACCGGCGGCTATGATCTCGGGCTTCTGTTCTGCGGCACGGGCATCGGCATGTCCATGGCCGCCAACAAGGTCAAGGGCGTGCGCGCGGCCTGCTGCTCAGACAGCTTTTCGGCCAAGTATACCCGCATGCACAACGACGCCAACGTGCTGTGCCTGGGCGGCCGCGTCGTCGGGCCGGGACTCGCGTGCGAGCTGGTTGACCTGTTTCTCCATACGCCGTTCGAGGGCGGACGTCACCAGCGCCGCATCGATCTGATCGCCGCCATTGAGAACGAAACCGTCTGACGGCCGGCGTTCAAAACCGCTAAAAACTTCTGCTTTTACTTTTTTGATTTATTTTGCTTTCATCGGGAAGGAGGCTGATTTCTATTCTGTCCGGCTCTGCTTTTTGGGGATTTCTCTGCATCGTACTGCTGGCGTCCGGCATTCAGGCCTCTCTCGGATTCGGCTTTTCCATCTTCGCGATGATGTTTTTTCCCTATCTGTTCGCGACATATCCGCAGGCGGCGGCGATCAGCTCTCTGCTTTCGATCTCCACCTCATGCATTGTCGCCGTCCGCATGAGAAAACAGATCCGCTGGCGGGCGCTGCTTCCCTGCGCCGTCGGATACCTTTTTTCCGCACCGGCCGCGATCCACTACTCCACGATTTTGGAAAAGGCGCTTCTTACCCGCATCCTCGGCGGCGCGCTTGTCGCGCTGGGGCTTTACTTCATCTTTCTCGGCGGCAGAATCCGCATTCGTCCCTGCGCAAGAAACGGCGTGATTACCGGTCTGCTTTCCGGCGTGGGCGGTGGCTTTTTCGCTGTGGGCGGTCCTCCGCTCGTAGTTTATTTTCTCTCTTCTCTGCAGAATAAAGAAGAATACTCCGCCACGATACAGTGCTGCATGGTCGTCACCGGCCTGTATGCCGCCGCCGTACGCGCGGCAAACGGCATCTTTACCATCGAGCTTCTCAAAAACTGCGCCGCCGGCGCAGCGGCCATGGTGATCGGCGCCGGAATCGGCTACGCCGTGATGGAAAAGCTGCCCGCCGAAAGGCTCAAGCGGCTGATCTACTGTGTCATGATTTTTTCCGGCGCGAAAATGCTGCTGGGCCTTTAAAATCCGTATTCGTATTTTTCACGATACATACCTTTTTTTCGACAGGAGGAATTTACTATGTTAACGCCCGTTATTTTTGACCATCCTTTGATTCAGCACAAGGTCACCATTCTGCGCTGCAAGGAAACATCCTGCAAGGATTTCCGCCAGCTCGTCAGCGAGGTGGCCATGCTGATGTGCTACGAGGCGACCCGTGACCTGCCGCTGATGGACGTCGAGATCGAAACCCCCATGTGCAAAACGACGCAGAAAATGATCGCGGGACGCAAGCTTGCCTTTGTCCCGATTCTGCGCGCGGGACTGGGCATGTGCGACGGTATGCTCGCGATGGTGCCCGCGGCCAAGGTAGGCCACATCGGCATGTACCGCGACCCCGAAACGCATATTCCGCACGAATACTACTGCAAGCTGCCCGCCGACATCGACGAGCGTGACGTCATTGTGCTCGATCCCATGCTGGCGACCGGCGGCTCCGCGATCGATGCGATCAACGCCATCAAAAAGCGCCATCCCCGCAGCATCAAGTTTGTCTGCATCATCGCCTGCCCCGAGGGCATCGCGGCCCTGCAGGCGGCGCATCCCGACGTACAGATCTACGCCGCCGCAGAGGACGAGTGCCTCAACGAAAACAAATATATCCTGCCCGGTCTCGGCGACGCCGGCGACCGTATTTTCGGCACGAAATAAGCTTTGATCTGCAGCGGCGGGAATCTTTTCCCGCCGTTTTCCGCACGGAAAGGAGAATTTTTTCATGAGTATGCACGGTAAAATGACGGTGGAGGACATCGCCGTCAAAGGAAAAAAGGTTCTGGTGCGCTGTGATTTCAATGTTCCCCTCAAAGACGGCGCCATTACCGACGACACCCGCATCACGTCGGCGCTGCCGACGATCCGCTATCTGCTTGAGCAGGGAGCGGCGGTGATTCTCTGCTCGCACCTCGGCCGCCCGAAGAACGGCCCCGAACCCGCCTTTTCGATGAAGCCCGTGGCCGCGCGGCTTTCCGAACTGCTCGAAACGCCCGTGCAGCTTGCCGCCGACGTTGTCGGAGAGGATGCGCAGGCAAAGGCCGCCGCCCTCAAGCCCGGCGGGGTGTTGCTGCTGGAGAACGTCCGCTTTGAGCCGGGCGAAACGAAAAACGACCCGGCGCTTTCGAAAAAATTTGCCGCGCTCGCCGATGTGTATGTCAACGACGCCTTCGGCTCGGCGCACCGCGCGCACAGCTCCACGGCAGGCGTCGCCGCGTATCTGCCCGCCGTTTCCGGCTATCTGATGGAGAAGGAACTGCGCTTCCTCGGCGATGCGCTCGACGAGCCCGAGCGCCCGTTCGTCGCCATTCTCGGCGGCGCGAAGGTCTCCGACAAGATCGCCGTCATCAGCCGCCTGCTCGAGCGCGCCGACGCGGTGCTTGTCGGCGGCGGCATGGCGTACACCTTCTTTAAGGCAAAGGGCTGGAATGTCGGCAGCTCCCTCTGTGAGGAAGATAAGATCGAAACCGCCCGCGAGCTGATGCAGAAGGCCGAGAAAAACCACGTCCGTCTTCTGCTGCCCGCCGACACCGTTATCGCAGACAAGTTCGACGCAGACGCCGAACGCAGAACCGTCGCTTCTGATGCGATCCCCGACGGCTGGATGGGCATGGACATCGGCCCCGAGACCCGTGCGCAGTTTGCCGACGCCGTCAAAAATGCCCGCACCGTCGTCTGGAACGGTCCGATGGGCGTGTTTGAGATGGAACGCTTCGCCGAGGGTACCCGCGCCGTCGCTCAGGCCCTCGCCGATTCCGGCGCGGTGACGATCATCGGCGGCGGCGATTCCGCGGCCGCGGCCAAGCAGCTCGGCTTTGAAGACAAGATTACCCATATCTCCACCGGCGGCGGCGCGTCCCTCGAGTTCCTCGAGGGCAAAGAGCTGCCCGGCGTCGCCTGCCTGAGCGATAAGAAATCAATTTGACCTCTGTGCCGCAGAGCGGCAGAGAAAAGCACCTTTTCTTTGCGGGCAAGTGTCGGAAAACAAATGCGGACGGCCGCTGCCCGTTTTTTACCCGCATGACTCATCATTCATAAGGAGATGCACAAAATGGACAGAAATCACCGCACCCCCATCGTGGCAGGCAACTGGAAAATGAACCTCACCCGCCCCGCCGCACGCGAGCTGGTCGCCGCCATGCGTCCCCTGCTTGCCGGCGCGGCATGTAACGTCGCGCTGTGCGTGCCGTTTACCGATCTCGAGGCCGTGGTCGACGCGGCCGTCGGCTCGAACATCGTCGTCGGCGCGCAGAACTGCCACTGGGCCGAATCGGGCGCGTTCACCGGCGAAATCTCCGCTTCCATGCTCACGGAGCTCGGCTGCGTGCTGTGCATCGTGGGCCACTCCGAGCGCAGACAGTATTTCGGAGAGACGGACGAAACCGTCAACTCCCGTCTCAAGGCCGTGCTCGCTGCGGGCATGTGCTGCATCGTCTGCGTCGGCGAGACGCTCGCCGAGCGCGAGGCGGAGCAGACCTTCAACGTAATCCACCGTCAGGTCAACGGCGCTCTCGCCGGTATCACGGCCGAACAGATGGCCAATATCATTTTCGCTTACGAACCGGTCTGGGCCATCGGCACCGGTAAAACCGCCACCGCCGCCGAGGCGGGTGAGGTCTGCGCGTTTCTGCGTGGGCTCGTCGCGGGGCTTTACGGCGAAGAGACCGCGCAGAAGCTTCGTATCCAGTACGGCGGCTCGATGAACGCCAAAAACGCGGCGGAACTGCTCGCCCAACCGGACATCGACGGCGGCCTGATCGGCGGCGCTTCCCTCAAGGCGCCGGACTTTGCCGCGATCGCCGCGGCGGCGTCAAAGTGAGGTGCCTCTGATGAAGCGTCCCGTCGTCCTGATGATTCTTGACGGTTTCGGCCTGCGGTCGGACAAAACCGGAAACGCCGTCGCAGCCGCAAAAAAGCCGAATCTTGACCGTCTTTTCTCCGAGTGGCCTTCGTCCCGGCTCGAGGCCTCCGGCCTCGCGGTCGGTCTGCCCGCTGGGCAAATGGGCAATTCCGAGGTCGGCCACACCAATATCGGCGCGGGCCGCGTCGTCTATCAGGAGCTGACCCGCATCACAAAAAGCATTCAAGACGGCGATTTTTTTCAAAATCCCGCTCTCTGCCGCGCGATGGACGCGGTAAAGGACGCCGGTGCGCTGCACCTGATGGGACTTCTCTCCGATGGCGGCGTGCACAGCCATAACACGCATCTGTACGCCCTTTTGGCAATGGCAAAGCAGCGCGGTGTAAAGCGCGTTTTTGTGCACGCTTTTCTCGACGGACGCGACACTCCTCCCGAAAGCGGAGCGCAGTATCTCGCCGAGCTACAGAATAAACTCGCAGAGACCGGCGGGCAGATCGCCACGGTCAGCGGACGCTATTACGCGATGGACCGCGACAAGCGCTGGAACCGTGTCGAACGCGCGTGGCGCGCCGTCGCCCTCGGAGAGGGAGAGACGCTCGGCGATCCGGTGCAGGCGGTGCAAAGTTCCTGCGCGGCAGGTGTAACGGACGAGTTCTTTTTGCCCGCCGTATCCGAAAATTATTCCGGCATGCGCGGCGGCGACGCGGCAGTGTTCTTCAACTTCCGCCCGGACCGGGCGCGGGAGCTGACCCGTGCCTTCGTCGATCCCGATTTCACCGGTTTTTCCCGGGAAAAGAAACCGCTTTCGTCCTATGTCTGCATGACGTGCTACGACGAAACGATTCGGGGCGTGGAGATCGCATTCTCTCCCGAACATCCCGTGCACACGCTCGGCGAGGTCGTCGAACAGAACGGCATGACGCAGCTTCGCATCGCAGAAACCGAAAAATATGCCCACGTCACGTTTTTCCTGAACGGCGGCGTGGAGGAACCGTTTCCCCATGAGGAACGCGCGCTGATCCCCTCGCCGAAGGTCGCGACCTACGATCTGCAGCCGGAGATGAGCGCCCCCGCCGTCACCGAGCGGATGCTCGCCGAATTAGATTCGGGGCGCTTTGACCTGCTCGTGCTGAACTTTGCCAACTGCGATATGGTCGGCCACACAGGTGTCTTTGACGCGGCGGTGCGCGCGGTCGAGACGGTGGATATCTGTGCGAACCGCGTCTGCGAAAAGGTTCTGTCAATGGGCGGCGTGGTATTTCTCACCGCCGACCACGGCAACGCGGAAACCATGACCGAGCCGGACGGCTCTCCCATGACCGCGCACACCACAAACCTCGTGCCGTTTCTGACCGTGGGCAGCCGCCGTCCTCTGCGGGAAGGCGGCGCGCTCTGCGACATCGCGCCGACAATTCTGCGGGAGCTCGGTCTGCCGCAGCCTGCCGAAATGACCGGGAAAAGCCTGTTTCTCTAAAAACGCAGACCGTATGCGTAAAGGCTTGCGTTCGGGGAAAAACAAGTGTATCATAAAGCATGTACGAAACGATTTTAAAATCAAAACGACTGGAGGGAATCATCCATGAAACGATTTGCATCCGTTCTGTCCGTCGCGGCTTTTCTGCTTGCCGCCGCCGCTTTTGTCATGTCCCTGTGCCGCTGGCTTGAGGACCGCGGCGACTGGCTCTGCTGTGACGACGATGACTGCGGCTGCGACGACTGCGTCGATTCCGATGTGTTTGAAGAGGCGCCCGCTTCCGACAGCACCGAGGAATAAGCCGAGCAAAATCCGCATTTAAAAGCCGGACCGATCCCGCGTTGGAATCGGTCCGGCTTTTTGCGCTTTCGGCCGGCGCTTTCTCTTTAATCCGAAAAAAGGATTTCCCGTTCCTCTCCGGTTTGGGTATCGACATAGAGCAGCAGCCCCTCGCCGTCCGCGCCGCGGGCACGGTACTCGTAGCAGTCGGCTTCCAGTCCTCCCGCCGTTGTCATCCGCACGCGCGCCGAAAACGCCGCTCCCCTGACCTGATCACCCAGCGAAGCAAGTCCCTCCTCGGCGGTCAGTGCGGGCTCTTCCAGCGTGCGCTGCCGGTGATTTTTCCAATAGGCGGCGGCGTCGAGCCAAACGGCTTCCCCCGTGTCGAGCGCCACCCCGACGCATACCTCATCGGGCAGACAGAGAACACCGTCCTGCTCATACACAAAGAAAAAGATCTGTTCGCCGCCCGCAGCCTGCGCGCCGGTCATTACCATAGACGAAAAACCAGCCCTCTCCAGAAAGCGCCGGGCACAGGCCTCCGCCTCGGAAAAGCCGACGGCCGCCTCTCCGACCGCGCGCTCATATGAAACCGACACCACGCCGCCGCCCTGCTTTGCGATCGCGGCGCCGCACTCGCCGTCGTAAAAAATCCAGCAGGGAACCGGGCCGCCGCTTTCGCTGCTCCCGGAGAACGCACGCCCCGTCAGAGACTGCGCAATGAGAAGCGCGTCTTCTTCGGAAATTCCCTTGGAAAACGCAGGCGCATCCGCCGAAAGCAGCCCGT
Source organism: uncultured Oscillospiraceae bacterium (assembly GCA_934232845.1). Classification (GTDB taxonomy): domain Bacteria; phylum Bacillota; class Clostridia; order Oscillospirales; family Ruminococcaceae; genus Yanshouia. The sequence goes on along the minus strand of CAKQGD010000021.1, from coordinate 928 downwards.
CGGAATATGCGCCGTCATAGATCAGCGCGGGGTACGGAGAAATCGCGGCTGTTTGGGCAAAAGGGCCGTCTTTTTCGCCGTCTTCTTCCGGATAAGGAAGCGCGGCGGTTTTCAGCGTCATTCCCCCGGCGACATCCTGCTCCAAGCGGGAGACCGTATCGGCGAGCGAGCGCGCATATGCGGCCAGCTCCTCCAGCGCGTTCGAATCCTCCTGCGTCAGATGCTCGCCCGCCGCACGGCGGCGCGCCAGTGACAGCGCGTAATTGCCGGCCTGGGAAAGAAACCGATTGACTTCGTCAAGGCAGCTGCCCGCGCAGGTAAGCTGTGTCAGATGCACCTTTGCCGCCGCCGACTCGGCGAGCGCCTTTGCCGCAAGCTCATGCGCCATACCCGGCGTACCCGCATATCGCGTCTTGGTCAGCGTCTGGGCAATCTGCTCAAGCGACGCGCCCAATTCTCCGAGCCTGCCCTCGTCCTGAGCGGCCTGCTGCACCGTAAGCCGCTGCACCTGCGCCGCCGATTTCCCCGCTGCTCCCGCAAGAACCGCCACCGCCGCCAGCGCGAATACCGTTTTGCGAACCTGAGCGCGCACCGAGACCGGCTTTTCCATGAAAACGCCTCCTGTTTTTCTGCATTGATGGGGATAGTCTGCCCATCTTTGGGTAAAAATATCCCCGCATCCCCGGCAGGCATTGACTTTTCTGCCGCGCCGCGATATAATAATGCGGTAAATTCGCCCGCAAAACGTCAATCGCCCCGCTGGAATATCCGCGCGGCGGCACAAAAATAAATAAGGAAGCGTATCGAAGTGGTCATAACGGGCCTGACTCGAAATTTTTGGATGCTCCGGCTGTTTCGTCCGCTGAAAATGTCCGCCGCACAGGGCTTTGCGCGGGTTCGGATTTCACAATTTCATATCGTTCTTGCG
>CAKQGD010000020.1 GCA_934232845.1 uncultured Oscillospiraceae bacterium | reverse complement strand
TAGCCTCTCTGAACGCCGGCAAAAATTAGGGGGAGTAGTATTTTGGGAGCACAAGACAAGAAAGCCGTCATCCGCGATCTGCTGGAGCTGGGCAAGACCAAGGGCAAGCTGACAACCAAGGAGATCAACGACGCGCTTGAAGAGGTGGATTTTGACGTAGAGCAGGTGGATAAGCTCTATGAGACACTGGAAAACAGCAATGTCGAGATTATTGAGAATTATGCGCAGAACATTGAGGAGGATCTGCAGGTTCCCGTGGAGGAGGAGATCGAAAGCGTTCTCTCCACCGAGGGAATCAGCATTGACGATCCCGTCAAAGTTTATCTCAAGGAGATCGGACGTGTGCCGCTGCTTTCCGGCGAGGAGGAAATTGATCTTGCCATTCGAATGGCGAATGGGGATGAATTTGCGAAACAGCGCCTTTCCGAGGCGAACCTGCGTCTGGTTGTCTCGATTGCGAAGCGCTATGTCGGCCGCGGCATGCAGTTTCTCGATCTGATCCAGGAGGGAAACCTGGGTCTGATTAAAGCTGTCGAAAAATTTGACTACACTAAGGGCTTTAAGTTCTCTACTTATGCGACGTGGTGGATCCGCCAGGCGATCACCCGCGCCATTGCGGACCAGGCCCGTACGATCCGCATTCCGGTACACATGGTGGAAACGATCAACAAAGTGAAAAAAGTATCCTCTCAGCTTCTGCATAAGAACGGCCACGAGCCTACTGCGGAAGAGATCGCGGACGAGCTCGGCATGCCGGTGGACAAGGTGCGCGAGATCATGCGGGTCGCACAGGAGCCGGTCTCTCTGGAAACGCCGATCGGCGAGGAGGAGGACAGCCATCTCGGCGACTTTATCCCCGACGACGACACACCGGCGCCCGCCGACGCCGCGTCGCATATTCTGCTGCGCGAACAGCTCTCCGAGGTGCTGCATACCCTGACGCCCCGTGAGGAAAAGGTTCTGCGCTTGCGCTTTGGGCTGGAGGACGGACGCTCCCGTACGCTCGAAGAGGTCGGCAGGGAATTTAACGTCACCCGCGAGCGTATTCGTCAGATCGAGGCGAAGGCTCTGCGCAAGCTGCGCCACCCGAGCCGTTCCAAAAAGCTCCGTGATTTTCTGGATTGATTGTCCGGCCGCCTGTATAAAACGGGCGGTCTTGCTTTTTCTCATAAAAATCGCTCCTGTTTCGAGAAAATTTTGATCTTCAAAAGGCATTTTTCACAAAAAATGTTTTTTCCTCTTGAAAAAAAAATCTGTCGTGCTATTATAAGATCAGACAAATAAATACCATTGTTTGAGGTGCCGAACGCATACGCATGTGTGCCGACGGGTAATAGGGAATGTGGTGAAAAACCACGGCAGTCCCCGCTACTGTAAGGAGTTTTCGCAGCGATCAGCCGTAAGCAAGGCGGCAGCCACTGGTTTTCCGGGAAGGCGAATCGCACGGTGCGGATATGGCTCCAAGCCAGGAAACCTGCCTCATAAACGAGAATTGTGCATCCGTTTCGGGAGAAAATGGTGAGCCACAAGCGGTTTTATTGCATGTGACTTTAATGGCGTTTCTCCGGCAGTAGGGGGAGAAGCGCCGTTTTTTATTTGTCTGACACTCCTCGCTTGCCGTGCCGGCAGCTTTCAGACGGTGGCAGATGCGGAAGGGCGATGGTCCGCATCCGTTTGGGCTGCCTCCGCGGTGTCCCGGGTGGGACAAATTCCATGTTTCCTTTCTTTCAAACCGGCGTACCGCCCCTTTTCGAATGCGGAAAGGGGCGGTACGCCTGTACAAGGGGTTCTCATTGACGGAAAAATTGCCGCGTGATACAATAAAATATATTGTGCCTGAAGGGAATGGGCATTTTTTGAGCCTTGGGGAAATATTTCTCCGTGTGGCCAAGCTGATTTCGGCGGATGCTTTACGCAGATATTCTTATACTTTTCGGATATACCTGAACGGGTCGTATTTCCGGAAATATACGCGGAGATCTGTCTGAAAAACTCGCGCAGCCGGACCGGCCGGCGTGCGCGGATACGAAAAAGGAGATGGATCGATATGACGGAACAGGAACTTGCCCGGCTGCTTGACTCGATCGGCGGGCCGGATGAAGAGGCAATGCGCCTTGCGCGCGAACGGCAGGACGCTCTTGCAAAGCCGCCGCACAGTCTCGGCAGACTTGAGGATATTTCGGTACAGCTCTCCGGGATTACGGGAAAGCTGCACAACACGGTGCAGAAGCGCCGTATTATTATTCTCTGTGCCGATAACGGTGTGGTAGAGGAGGGGGTCGCGTCCGCGCCGCAGTCTGTGACACGTGCACAGACGATTAATTTTACCCGCTTCAAAACAGGCGTTTCGGCTATGGCGAAGTATTACGGCATCGACCTGTGCGTTGTGGACGTCGGCACCGCGACCGATCTGCCGTACGAGGCGGGTATTTTAAACCGTAAGCTCGCTTATGGTACACAGAATATCACCAAGGGTCCGGCCATGACGCGGGAACAGGCGCTTGCGGCGATCAAAACCGGCATCGAAATGGCGCAGAAGGCCGCCGACGAAGGATACAATGTGATCGGTGTCGGAGAAATGGGAATCGGCAATACCACAACGTCCTCTTCGGTCCTTTCCGTGCTGACGGGGCTTTCTCCCGCCGAAACGGTGGGGCGCGGCGGCTGTATCACCGACGCGATGCTTGAAAACAAGCGCGCCGTTGTGCAGCGCGCAATCACGCAGAACGCGCCTGATCCCGCGGATGTGGTCGGTGTGCTGCAGAAGGTCGGCGGCTTTGACCTCGCCGCAATGACGGGCGTCTTTCTTGGGGCGGCGGTATGCCGTCTGCCCGTTGTAATCGACGGATACATCTCCGCCGTGGCGGCGCTCTGCGCATACCGCCTGTGCGGCCGTGTCCGGACGTTTTTATTTCCTTCGCATTGTTCGTGCGAAGCAGGATATACCTTTGCCATGAAGGAGATGGGCCTCTCTCCGTATCTCAATCTGGAGATGCGTCTCGGCGAGGGCAGCGGCTGTCCGCTGGCATTCTCCGTAATGGAGACGGCCTGCGCCGTGATGACGCATATGGCAACCTTTGCCGAGGCCGAGATCAACGATGAGTACTTAGAGGAAGTCCGCAGAGAAATGAGATGAGGTGGCGCCCTTGAAGATTTTTATCTCCGGAGGATGTAAAAACGGAAAATCGACGGATGCGCAGACGCTTGCGAAACAGCTCTCCGAAGGAGGACTGCCGCTCTACTACGTCGCTACAATGGAGCCCCGCGACCGCGAGGACGATGCCCGCGTCGAACATCACCGCCGCGAGCGGGCCGGCTGGGGATTTGAGACGGTCGAACAGGGAAAAAATCTCTGCGAAGTTCTCTTTCGCACCGATCCGCGCGGCGTTTATCTTCTTGACAGCGTGACGGCGCTTGTCTCAAACGAGATGTTCTCTTCCGATAGGTTTGATCCCGAAGCGGGAGAGCGCGTCTGTGCCGATCTGACGCGCTTTCTCGGCGCGGTGGATCATGCGGTGCTGGTATCGGATTTTATCTATTCCGACGCGGGTCTTTACGATCCGCTGGTCGAGGAATACAGACGTGCCCTTGCGCTGTGCGACCGCGCTGCCGCGGCGGCCTGCGACTGCGTGATAGAGGTTTCCGCCGGCTGCATGACCGTGCACAAGGGGTGTCTGCCGTGAAGATTTTTGACGCGTTTTTTATGACGCTTTCGATGTTTTGCGCCGTGCCGTGTCCTTACCGCCCCTGGCGGGAGGAACTGCGCGGCATGCTGCTGCTGTTCCTGCCGTCGGTAGGCGCGGTAGTCGGGCTGTTGTGGGCGGCGGCGGCTTGGATCTGCATGCGTTTCTCTCTGCCCGAACCGCTGACGGCGGCGGCTGTCGTCTGTGCACCGTATCTTGCGACGGGCTTTTTCCATCTGGACGGTTTTCTCGATACGAGCGACGCGGTGCTTTCGCGCCGTGACCGAGACGAGCGGCTTCGCATTCTCAAGGATTCGCGCGTGGGTGCTTTCGCGGTGATTTCCTTCGGCCTTTTGCTGACGGCGGCGTTTGCGGGCGGACTCGCTTTTGCCGGGCGCGGCAAAGATGCAGGACTTCTGTTTTTCATCCCGGTCTGTACACGTGCAGCCGCGGCGCTTGCCATGACATACGGACGGCCTTTGCCGCACAGCCAGTATCATGCGCAGGAGAGAGCCGCCGTTCCCGCATGGAAGGGCGCTCTGCTGGCAGTACAGCTTTTTTTGCCCGCAGCGGCCGCTTGGCTCTGGCTCGGCGCGTCGGGACTTGCCGTCTGCGCAGCGGCCGTGCTCGGTTATGCCGCGGCGATGTGTTATGCGGCGCATGATCTCGGCGGTGTATCGGGGGATCTGTCCGGCTATGCACTGACGCTCGGTGAGCTGGCGGGGCTGCTGGCCGCCGCTCTTCTATAAAGCTCTCTTCAAACAGGAGGTATGAAAAACATGACGCTGATTTTCGGCGGGGCCTATCAAGGCAAAACCGCCTATGTGAAAGAACGCTTCGGCGCATCGGAGGAAGAAATTTTCCGCTGCGAAGCGGATGTGATCGATCCTTCCGCACGGGTAGTTGCGCGTCTTGAGCGTTTTTCGCTCGCCTGTGTACGCGCGGGAAAGGAGCCTCTCGACGTGCTGTGTCTCCTGCTGCCCGACAGAAACGAAAAAATTTTTGTGGCGAACGATATTTCCTGCGGGGTCGTGCCGGCACAGCCGCAGCTGCGCGCTTGGCGCGAGGCGCACGGGCGGATGCTCAACGCCCTGTCAAAGGAGGCGGACGGAGTCATCCGTCTGTTCTGCGGCCTGCCGCAGGGGCTTAAGTGAAAAACGGCACAATTTGGCTGATCCGCCACAGTACGACCGAGGGCGTTGAAAAGGGCTGGCTTTACGGCTGGGCCGACCTGCCCCTCTCTGAAAAGGGAAGGCTCCTTCTGGCCGAGACGTGCGCAGAGGGGATTTACCCCTCCTGCGAGGGACGCGATCTCTATTCCAGCGGTTTTCTGCGAGCCACCGAGACTCTGCGCGGCATCTACGGCGACGTGCCGTTTGAGGTGGACGGGGGTTTTCGTGAGATGAACGTCGGCGATTTCGAGTGTCATACACACGAGGAGCTTCTTTCCGTGCCGGGCTATGCCGAGTGGCTCTGCGATCATACCGGAGAAACCGCCTGCCCTAACGGCGAGAGCATGCGGGGCTTTTCCGAACGGGTATGCGGTGCGTTCGACACGCTGATGGCCCGGCAGCAGAGGGACGCCATCGTTGTCTGCCACGGGGGAACGATCGCTTCGATTCTGCGGCATTGTCTCCCCGGGGAGGAAAAAGGCTTTTATGACTGGGTGCCCGCGCCTGCGAGGGGATTTGCGCTTTGTATTGCGCAGGGGAAAGTGATCTCGGCATCAAAGCTTTGACGTATTTAAAAACGCGCTTTGTAATTGTCCCGCCACAGTCGTCTTGCCAAATTAAGAGAGAAAGAGAGGAACCCGCTATGGCGTTTATACTTCAGCTTCTCTGTATTGCTGCGGCCTTTGCACTGCCTATGTGCCTGATTCAGGCAATCCGCGAAAAGGACGATGCGGCCGCATCCAAAAACGGCGCATGGGCGTGCCTTCTGTGCGCTTACATTGTGTTTGTGCTGATTGCATCAAACTGAAAAGCGGCGATGAGCCGTCTCTGACGCATTCATAAAGTCATGACCACCCGTAAAACGGGCGGCATGCACTGCGCCCCTATAAGGGGCTTTTGCCCACGGAGCCCTAAGGCTGCCGAATTCTATTGCGATTGCATCTGTGCTCCGCTGCCAATTTTCTTGGCAGTGGAGTGTAGCTTTTTAGGTTCCCTTGTGTAAAGGGAGCTATTGAGCATCCGCGAGATGGTAGGATTGGATTGTGCGCTCTTCTCAACCCCTCCGTCAAAATCAAAGATTTTGACACCTCCCCTTACACAGGGGAGGCTTCCGCTGCGGCGGGATTCCTCATAAGCGTTACCTTTTTCCACGGGCATAGCCCGTGGCTTTTTATTGTACAATGAAACGCGCTCATTTGCGAAAAAGCAGATGAGCGCGTTTTTATAAAGTGATTTGTAAAACAAGTAAACGGCATGAAGTTTCGGCCGGGCAGTGTCGGTTTCTTTCAGAACCGCTGAGAAACGGCGCAAAATGCTGAAGCCCGCGGGAAAAGAGGCATTGTTTTTCGGCACCGCAGATAAGATGCATCGCCGATCCGATTCTAAAAACGCCGCAGTGTCTGCGGCGCCGGATGACGCAGAGATGCTTGACCATGTAAGGCTGGGGGAAAAACAAGCTTTATTGCCCGTACCATAGTGTAAGCAAGATGCCGAAGGGCGCTGCCGCAATTGCCTGAAGCTGTCTCTTTATACCGTGCTTCTCTGTTTTATGATGCGATTCGAGCGCGGCGCATGGCTGTAGAACAGAATGCAGACAAAAAGCGGGGATAGATGCTTATTCTGTCCCCGAAGCGGTCTTATAAGTACTTATGATTCATGTTAATTATGTAGCGCAAGATAATGATGACGAATCCCAAATAAAAAAAGAATAGCTAAAATCGGAATAGCAATACCAACCACTCCCATCCCCCTTCCGGACAATCTTTTATTTGTTCTATTGTGGTTGTACAATCCGACAGCAGATAATATAAAACCTAATATACCCAAAATAATGGCCCCTAAAGGTATCATCAAAAGTACCACTAACCCAAGGATTGAGCATATCATACCTATCAGACAAAACATGTTTACCCCATCATAGCTTTGACGCACATTGTGTTCTCTATTTACTCCTTGCTCATCAACCTCGTCATGCGCATGCTTGGCTGTAGATGAGTTGAGGTTATCATAATTTTTCATATAATTTAGTTCCTTCCTATCATGGTCGTTTATTTTCATCAATAGAGTTTCTGCCCGGAGAGAATCATCATTTTTTCGCGGTTTGGCTCAATCTCGGGCTTGACGATGGTCTCTTCCCACTTTTCGGGAGGAACCTCCTCCATCGAGATGCTCAGCGCCTCGGGCGGACAGCCCCACAGCTCGAGAAATGCGGCGTTGATTTTTTCGACGACGGCTTTTTTTACAGTGGGATCCTTGGGATAGCATTTGATTGCAATGTAGGGCATGATAACGGCTCCTTTTCTCATTCCTGTTTTTGAATTTCCGCATCCTCGGCGAGAATGTCTGCCGTGCGCAAAGCGGCAATGATGCGCAGATAAGCCGCATGATCCGGCACGCGGAGCGTGTGGAGATGAAGCCCGCCCGTCAGGTCGCAAAGCTGGCTTGCCCCGCAGCTTTTTGCCTGCCGTACAAACTCGTCGGCGTCATAGCGGGAGGAAATATTGAGCCTTGCACTCAGTTGACCGTAGAGCGGATGCTCAACGATGACGTCGTCTACTGCGCCGCCGTTGTCCACAACGGCGTAAAATTCGGCAAGGGTCTGCTCTTTTGCATGGCGGCATACGATGCTGACGGGGATTCCCGAGGAGGGCGGACGCTCCGTCAGATAGCCGCGCGGTGTCGCGGTAATATTTTCTCCGTTCGCGCGAAGAAGGGCGACGTCCGAAACGATGACCTGCCGCGTCACGCCGAAGCGTTCGGCAAGATCCGCTGCGCGCAGAGGCGTATCGCTTTTTTGAAGAAGAGAGAGCAGCCGCGTTCTGCGTTCGGATGTCTTCATGCGCGCTTCGCCTCCCTTATTTTTTCAAAAACAGTATAACAGGGTTTGCGGCGGGATTCAACCTTGGCAGCGGGAGAAGCCGTGAATTTTATTTTTTGCCGCGCCGTTTGAGAATGACGGCAAGTAAGATCCCCGCGGCGAAAAGAATGCACCCTGCCGCGAGCATTACGCCGCCCAGTATGGAAACGGGATTGTTTTGCATAAAATGCGAAAACTGTGCGCTGTCCATGCCAAAGCCGGAAAACATTCGTGCGGACATGCAGCGGGCGAGTGCCCCGATCCCTGCGATGCCCGCCCCGCCCACTGCAAGATACACGCCGATCAGCCATCCCCACCGGCGAAAAAGCTTTTGAAGTGTATCGGGCAGCGTGCCGATCCAGTCGGGAGTCGGCGCCTGTGCGGAGGGACTGTCTGCCTGCGCAGCATTTTTGCCGCAGTCGTCATCGTCCGAGAGAAGCCAATCCGCCGTGACGCCGAGGGTCTGCGCAAGCAGCAGTAGTTTTGAGGTCTCGGGAACGGCGCTGCCGTTTTCCCACTTCCCGACGGCCTGACGGGAAACGCCGAGGCGGTTTGCCAGCTCCTCCTGAGAGAGCCCCAGGCGCCTGCGGCAGACGGTGATCTTTTCAGAAAGCTTCATAATGTAAAACATCCTTTCCTGTTTGCGGATGGTTTTGCGAAATACGCGGGGATTGCCCGAACCATCCTTTTGGGGACCTTTCTTCGGTATTATAAAGATACCGGAAAATACGGTAGCGCCGCAACCATCCAAAGCGAACACTTCGGCAACCGCGGGTTGCATCTCGAAATAATAAAAGGCGGCCGTGGAGTTTGTGCTCCGCGGCCGCGTCTGTTATTCGAAAGTTTCCGGCTGCCAGAGAATCTCTCTGTCCGCCGAGAGAATCACAGCCTCCATGTTTCTCCAGAGCCAATCCTCTTCATCCGGCTGGGCGCTGCCCTCTTCATCCACAAGCCAGCGGTCGACCGTCATACGGTAGATCAGTCCGTCGCTGCCCTTCAGCTCGACAAGAAGCTCCTGCACAGTCCCAAACGGAATGCGGTAGGTCTCGTCGATCAAAGCGGAGAAAGAGAGATTGACCCATTCTCCCGAAAAAGGTGCGGTTTCGGCCTGTACGGCGCCCACATTGTCCGATGTTTCACGGCTGTTGGGATCGAGTGCCATACGGTCGGTTTCTTTGCCGTCAAGCAGTGTGACCAGTGCCGCCTCCCGAATGGAAAAGCCCGCGGGCGCAGTGACGTCGACATCGAGCTGTCCTTCACAGGAATAGAGAGCTTCCTTGTCGGCGGGGCTGGAGAAAGTGCTTCCGTTCAGGGAAGCGTAACAGTTGGGAAGCAGTTCGCACCGGGGCGAAAGATACCAGTCAAGCATCTGCACGCGCGTGGTTTCACCGTTTCGCAGAAGAACGCGGATGATTCGGCTCTCCTCAAACAGCGGCAGAGCAGGCTCGGCTTCAAACCGTCCGTTTTTCCATTCCATGGGAATCTCTTCGCCGTTGACTGCGAGAAACGCGGCCGTGCCGTCGGAAAATTCCTTGGGTAGAACATGGCATGACAGCCGCGCGGTTTTTGATTCAAGATCACAGCCCGTCCATTCCCATCCGCTGTCGGCAAGAAGGTTCTCACTCTCCCGCAGGAGAGCATCCACATTGGAGTAAATGTTGGAAACATTCTGCGTCACGGAGGAAAGGCGGTCAGACAGCTCCCTTCGCAGGCGGGATATTTCCTCCTTCAGCGAAAGCAGGCCGAACAGGCAGAGCACCGCAGTCAAAAGAGAAAGACAAGACAAAACCGCAGGCAGGTGTTTTTTCATGGAACAGATGCACCCCTTTTTCAGACTCAGTCTTTTTCATGGTGTCGAAATCATCCTAAAATCCTGCGCCGGAACAAAAACACACGGCTCACCGCTTTTCGCGGAGAGCCGTGTCTAAAAGAAAATCACAGCACGGCGGCTTGGGCGGCGCTTTTTAAAAGCTGTACCGTACCGTCGATACCAAAGGTATCGGTATTGAGAATCAGGTCATAATGGTCTGCGGCTCCCCATTTTTCTCCGGTGAAATGCGCGTAATATACGCTGCGCTTTTTATCGGTGCGGGAGAGCTTATCGTCTGCGGAGGAGGGAGCGTCGCCGTATTCTTCGATTGCGCGGCGCAGACGGACATCCTGCGGTGCACGCAGGAAAACGGACAGGCAGCCGGCCTCGCCGCGCAGGATATAGTCGCCGCAGCGGCCTACGATGACACAGGGACCTTCTTTCGCAAGCTTGCGGATGAGGTCGGACTGAATCAGGTAAACCCGGTCGGGGAGCGGCATATTCATGTTGAAGCTGCCGGTGCTGCCGCCGTACATGGAAAGGGAAAACAAAAGGCTGTTATAGGCGCTTTTGTCCGCGTCCTCAAAAAGTTTTTTGTCAAAGCCGCTTTCCTGAGCGGCCAGCGTGATCAGCTCGTTGTCATAATAGGGAATACCGAGGGAATCCGCGAGCGCACGGCCGATCTGGCGCCCGCCGCTTCCGTACTGACGGCTGATTGTGATGACAGGCAGGTCTTTCACGGGAACTCCTCCTTCCTATTCGGGCAAATATGATTTCATTTACAGAATACTCTTTTTATGTTAAAATGTCAAACGGCACAGTAGCCCGAAGAAAAATTTCGGGCCGAAAGGAAGAAAAAAATGGAAGAAAGAAAAGAGAATCGCCTTGGTACGATGCCGGTCAACCGTCTGCTTGTGACCATGTCGTTTCCGATTATGATTTCAATGCTGGTTCAGGCGCTTTATAATGTTGTGGACAGTATTTTTGTCGTTCGAGTGAGCGAGGCCGCTCTGACGGCTGTTTCGCTGGCGTTTCCGGCGCAGAATCTGATGATCGCAGTCTCTGTGGGTACGGCGGTCGGCGTCAATTCGCTGATGTCGCGCCGTTTGGGCGAGAAAAATTATAAAGATGCGGCGCTTGCGGCAGAAAACGGAATGTTTCTGACGCTGCTTGGCTCGATTGCGTTTGCGTTGTTCGGCCTGTTCGGAACAAGGGCCTTTTATTCTGCATTTACAAAGGATCCGGCTTTGATTGAAATGGGAGAATCCTATCTGTCGATTGTATGCGTTTGGTCTTTCGGCGTATTCTTTGCCGTGATGGGCGAACGGCTTGTGCAGGTGACGGGAACCAGTATTTACAATATGATTTCGCAGACACTGGGCGCGGTCATCAATATCATTCTCGATCCCATTTTGATTTTCGGACTGTGCGGCTTTCCCGCAATGGGCGTAACCGGCGCGGCGGTTGCGACCGTAATCGGGCAGCTGGCGAGTATGATCGTTATTTTCTGGTGCAATCACCGCTTCAACCATGAGGTGAGGATGAATTTCAGAGGCTTTCGGCCCAACGGGCGCATTATTGCGGAAATTTACCGTGTGGGATTGCCCTCTATTTTAATGCAGGCGATCGGGTCTGTAATGACTTTTGCAATGAATAAGATTCTGATCATGTTTTCCGAGGTCGCGGTCAATGTGTTCGGTGTGTACTTCAAGCTGCAGAGCTTTGTTTTTCTGCCGATTTTCGGATTAAACAACGGTATGGTGCCGATTATCGGCTATAATTTCGGCGCGCGCTGCAAAGAGCGCATTTTCGCGGCGATTCGACTTGCAATGATCATCGCGGTCTGCGTGATGCTCTGCGGCACGCTGGTGTTTCAACTTTTGCCTGAGGCGATTCTGCGCGTTTTGTTTGACGCCTCCGAGGAGATGGTTGCAGTCGGTGTGCCGGCGCTGCGTACGATCAGCTACAGCTTTATCATGGCGGCGATTTCCATTGTACTTTCCGGTACGTTTCAGGCGCTGGGCGTTGGGGTCAACAGCATGATGATGTCGTTTTGCCGGCAGCTTGTGGTACTGCTTCCCGCGGCTTATCTGCTGGGAAGGTTTGTTTCGCTCGACGCGCTGTGGTGGTCTTTTCCCATTGCGGAGATCATTGCCATGTGCATGGCGGTCTTTTTGTTCTGGAGATTGTATCAAAAGCGGCTTCGCGATCTCTGAAATTTCTGAAAAAACAAAGAAAACCGGCGAGGCGGAGACCCACAGGGTCTCCGCCTCGCCGGTTCGGGACGTATAAAAGGAAAAAGGGAATTTGGTTTTTGCCGAAACCAAAGCGGAGAGAATGGGGATCTTTCATTGCAATAATCAGATCAAAAAAGGAAGCCACTGTCCCTTTTATACCATACAGACAAAAAGAAATCCAGAATAAATCGCACAGATCAAAAAATCTTGGCGGGAAATAAATTTTTCAAAAACGAAAAAAGCCCGCAGAAGGGGACTGCGGGCTTTTTTCATGGGATTTGGGGAAATGAAAAACAGAGCGCATTTTCCATATAAAAAGGAAAACGCAAAGAGAAATCGAGCGAAATCATGTTTTTTATCAATTAAAAAAGAGATTTCATAAATCGATTTCTTTATTATTAGACTAAAAAACGAAGAAAAAGTCAAGAGCCTTTTTTAGAAAACAAAAAGGAGAAGCGGCCGAAAAAACGTTTTTTCTATTTGTATTTCACGCAGGCTCTGCCGGCTCACTGTGCAAACAATGGCGTGGAAAGATACCGTTCTCCCGTGTCGGGCAGCAAAACCACAATGACCTTTCCGTTGTTTTCAGGCCGCTGCGCCAGTTTGACGGCGGCCCAGATCGCTGCGCCGGAGGAAATACCGACCAAAATCCCCTCTTTTTGGCCGATTGTTCTTCCCATGGAAAAAGCAGCGTCATTTTCCACGGGAATAATTTCATCATAAATCTGGGTGTTCAGAACATCCGGTACAAAGCCGGCGCCGATGCCTTGAATTTTGTGGGGGGCGGCGGTTCCCCCCTCCAATACGGGAGAAGCTGCGGGTTCAACGGCGACGACTCGCACGGCGGGGTTTTGTTCCTTCAGATATGCGCCGACTCCGGTGACGGTGCCTCCTGTGCCGACCCCGGCTACGAACAGATCCACTTTTCCGTCCGTATCCTTCCAGATCTCGGGGCCGGTAGACATGCGGTGAGCGGCAGGGTTTGCGGGATTCGTAAACTGTCCGGGAAGAAACGCGTGGGGAATCTCCTTCGCAAGTGCTTCGGCTTTGGCGAGTGCGCCTTTCATTCCCTCCGCGCCGCTGGTCAGGACCAGTTCGGCACCGTAGGCTTTCATCAGAATGCGCCGCTCCACGCTCATTGTTTCCGGCATCACAATCAGAACGCGATAGCCGCGCGCGGCGGCAACGGAGGCCAGACCGACGCCGGTATTGCCGGAGGTGGGCTCAATGATGACGGAATCTTTGTGCAGAAGTCCTCTTGCTTCGGCGTCGTCAAGCATGGCTTTGGCGACACGGTCCTTGACGGAGCCGGCAGGATTAAAAAATTCCAGCTTTGCGAGAATGCGGGCGCTGAGGCCGTATTCTTTTTCAATATGGGTCAACTCAAGAAGAGGGGTTTTTCCGATCAGCTGATCGACGGAGGTATAAATTCTGCTCATACTGTTCTCTCCATTTTTTTAAAACTATGACTTGCGGATCGTTTTGTATTTGCATGGCATTTCGTGCCGACATCGAGCAGAACTTTGAAGAAAAGAAAATCGCCTCAAAGAAATTCCCCACTTTCTTTATATGTTTATGGGAATTATAGAGCGGCAAGTTTTCTTTGTCAAGAGATTTCAGAAAAAAACACATTGATTCCCTACTAAACTTATGGCATAATAAACGCAAAGCATCCGGCACCGCCGTTTTGGGCGGACAACAGGCTGAAAAGGAGGATACCGCCATAGTCGTGTCAACAAAGGGGCGCTATGCCCTGCGGGTTATGATCGATCTCGCCGAGCATCAGGCAGACGGCTACATTCCGCTGCGGGAAATTGCCAAGCGGCAGGAAATTTCTGAAAAATATCTGGAAGCTATCTTAAAGACATTGGTGCGTGAGCATTTTCTGATCGGCCTGCGCGGAAAAGGCGGCGGCTATAAGCTGAGCAGGAGCCCCGAGGAATACACGGTGGGCAGCATTCTCCGCCTGGCGGAGGGAAGTCTTGCGCCGGTCGCGTGTTTGGATTCGTATGCGCGGCAGTGCCCCCGCATGGGCGAGTGCCGTACGCTGCCTATTTGGAAAAAGCTCGACAGTGTGATTCAGGAATTTCTAGACGGCTATACGCTCGCGGATTTGACCGCGGCTGCCGAACCGGGAGATCATGATATGCTTTAAAACCTTTCTCCGGTTTTCCGGGGAGAAACAGAACAAGAGGATTCGTAAATTTAAGGGAGGTCTGTAACAATGGAACCGATTCGCCGGTCTGAAAAAATGGAACATGTTCATTCCGATATCCGCGGCCCTGTATTTGTCGAGGCGATGAAAATGATCTTGGCGGGTACGCCGGTGCTGCGCCTCAATACGGGAAATCCGGCTACGTTTGGCTTTACCATGCCGGAAAGCGTGCGCAGCGCGCTTTTGAACCATGCTGATCAGGCGGTCGGCTACTGTGATTTCCGCGGAATGCCCGCCGCCCGCGAGGCGATCGCCGCCTATGAGAGCAAAAAAGGCATCGAAGGTCTCACCCCCGACGACGTCTTTATCGGCAACGGCGTCAGCGAGCTTGCGCAGTTTGCCGCGACGGTGCTGCTGCACTACGGCGACGAGCTTTTGATTCCCAGTCCAAGCTACTCGCTCTGGACGAATGTGACATATCTTGCCGGCGCAAAGCCCGTATTCTATACCTGCGACGAAGCTTCGGGCTGGTATCCGGATTTGGCCGACATCCGCAGCAAGATCACGCCGCGTACCCGTGCGATTCTGCTGATCAATCCGAATAACCCGACCGGCGCGCTGTATCCGCGGGAGCTGCTTGAACAGATCGTGGAGATCGCCCGTGAGCATGGGCTTGCGATTCTTTCCGATGAGATTTACGATCGCCTCGTGATGGACGGAAAAACGCATGTTTCGACTGCATCGCTCTGTCCGGATCTGCCGGTGCTGACCTTTAACGGTCTGTCAAAATCTCACATGGTCTGTGGGTTCCGCTGCGGCTGGATGTGTATTTCCGGTCCGCGTGCGCTGACGGAGGATTTTGCGGCCGGCATGGTTGCACTGACCTCGATGCGTCTGTGCGGCAACGCGCTTACGCAGCTTGTCATTCCCGCCGCTCTCAAGGACGAGGCGAGCACCCGTTCTCATCTTGTGCCGGGCGGACGCCTCTACGAGCAGAGAAAGGCCGCCGTCGAGGCGATCAATCAGTTTGAGTGTCTGTCGGTGGTGCCGAACGACGCGGCGTTTTACATTTTTCCGCGTATCAATCTGAAAAAATGTCCGATTACGGACGATAAGAAATTTGCGATGGATCTGCTGCACGAGACGCATATTCTTCTTGTGCCGGGCAGCGGTTTTGACTGGCCCGCGCCGGATCATTTCCGCGTTGTGATGCTGCCGGAGGCCGGAGAGCTGGGCCGCGCGATGACCGCCGTGGGTAAATTCCTTGAAACATATCGTCAGTAAGACAGCCTGAAAAGTACATCGCCGCGGGCGGCTTTTGCCGCCCTCGAATTTTCGCAGGAAAGGGAAACGAAGTATGCCGGCCGATTTTATAGAGTTGACAAAAGAAAATCTGCCCGGCGAGCACCTGTGCTGCATCATCCGCAGCAAAAAGGCGCATCCGGGCGTTGAGGCAAAGCGAAGGTGGCTTTCCGACCGGCTTTGCGAGGGACATGTTTTTCGTAAAATAGCGGTCAAGGATGCGGTTTTCATCGAATATGCGCCGCTGGAGACAGCTTGGGTCCCCGTCGAGGGAGAGAACTGGTTCTATCTGTACTGCCTGTGGACGGGCGGCTGCAAGGGACAGGGATACGGAAAGGCGCTGATGGAGTCCTGCATAGAGGATGCAAAAAAGAAAGGAAAATCCGGCATCTGTATGCTGGGCGCGAAAAAGCAGAAGGCATGGCTTTCCGATCAATCCTTCGCGAGAAAATACGGCTTTGAAGTCGTGGACACTGCCGGTGAGTATGAGCTGCTTGCGCTGTCTTTTGATAAAACGGCGCCGCACTTTTGCAAAAATGCGAAGAAGCAGGAGATCGATAGGAAAGAACTGACCGTTTATTACGATATGCAGTGCCCCTATGTGATGCAAAGCGTGGAGTTGATTCGGCGGCACTGTGAAGAAACAGGCGAACCCGTTTCTTTTCATTCGGTGGACACGCTGCCCAAAGCGAAGGACCTGCCCTGCCCGTTTCAAAACTTCGCCGTGTTTTACAAAGGAAAGCTTGTCACGGTCAACTTGCTCGACGAGGCATCCTTAAAGAGAATCCTCAAAAAATAAGACGTGTTTTTCGTCGGCCTATGCGCATGGCGCAGGCGCTGAGCGGATGCGGCCGTTTTGCATGCTGCCGAATTTAGAGAGCGGGAAAGCACTGAGCGGATAGGGATTTCTTGAAGGGGCAGTGCGTTTCGGCAAAATAAAACCGTCTGTTCCAATCAGGAACAGACGGTTTTATGGTTGCCGAAGAAGGATTCGAACCCTCACAAACAGAGTCAGAGTCTGTCGTGCTACCTTTACACAATTCGGCAATTTGTCAACAGCATTAATAATTATATCGTCTTTCCCAAAAAAGTCAATAGTTTTTTTGCTGCTTTTCGGAATACTAAGGCAAGATTTTAAAAATCGGCCGTATGAAGGGTGTGGATGGATATGATGGTGATTCTGACTGCCGAAGAAAAGGCGAATCCCGGAAGAATTTTTCGTATGGAAACATATCTGAGGCGTTTTGCGGCGGTTTCCTTGATCAGTGCCGCCGTGTGCCGTATGCGGGAAAAATCAAAATTTCTTTTGGTGGACGCAGCCCTTTTTCGGGAGGCGGACTGTCCCGGTGCGGTTGTGCTGGCGGGATCGGGATCCTCGCTGCCCCATCTGAGCGGCGAGGTGCATTTTCTGTTGGACGGCCCGCTCGGAGAAGAAGGCGCCTCTGGAATCTCGGTGAGCTTCGGCACAGGCGGCAAGAATACGCTTACGCTTTCGAGTGCGGGGGAGGGAAAAGCGCTGCTCGACCTGCAGCGCGCGGTACTCAGACCCGACGGCGGACGTGCGGAGCCGGGCGAATTTGTCGTTCCGTTCCCCGCGGGAATGGCGGCGAATGACCTTCTGGCAGCCTGCGGTGTTCTGGTGCTGGCGGGCTTTTTCCCAAGCCCCCGTGCAAAGAAAAGTGAGGAATCACTCTGCCGCGGACAAAATTCGCCGGAGAAAAGGTTGCCTACCCAGCCTTTTTTCTGCTATAATAATATGTCAAGATTCTTAATGAAAGGGGAGGGCGACCTTGGACGTGCGCGTCGATGATACGCTTGTGATGAAAAAACCGCATCCCTGCGGTTCAAAGGAAATGATCGTACTGCGCTCGGGCATGGACTTTCGCCTGCGGTGCGCGGGCTGCGGCCACGAGATGATGGTCGCGCGTTCCAAGATTGAACGGCACATCCGTGAGATCCGCCGTCCCGAGGGCGGTGGGCAATGAATGACGCCGCTCGTGCGGCGCTGTCCCGGTGGGAGGAACTCGCAGACAGGCTCTCTCAGCCGGACGCCGCTGCAGATCCGTCCCGCTATGCCGCGTGGATGAAGGAATATAAAGAACTGGAAGCGCCCGCAGAGGCCGCGTCTGCGCTTCAAAATGCAGAAAACGCCCGTGAAGAGGCCGAAGAACTTCTTGCGCAGCCCCACATCGATACGGAACTGCGCGCCATGGCGGCGGAGCAGCTTGCAGAGAGCCGCATAAAAATTCTCCGGCTGGAGGAAGAGCTTGCCGCGCTGCTGATTTCACGTGACCCGGACGAGGGGAAATCTGCGGTTGTCGAGATCCGGGCGGGGGCGGGCGGAGAAGAAGCCGCGCTGTTCGCGGCCGCACTGTACCGGATGTATACAATGTACGCCGGCCGCCGCGGCTGGACGGCGGAGCCGATTTCCCAGAGCCGCACGGAACTGGGCGGCCTCAAAGAGGCCAGCCTGCTTTTGGAGGGGGACGCCCCCTTTTCCCGAATGCGCTTTGAAAGCGGCGTGCACCGTGTGCAGCGTGTGCCGGATACCGAGACGCAGGGACGCATTCACACCTCGACCGCGACAGTCGCCGTTCTGCCCGAAGCGGAGGAGTTCGAAATCTCCATCGATCCCGGAGAACTTCGCATCGACACCTTTCGTTCGAGCGGCGCGGGCGGCCAGCATATCAATAAGACGGAGTCGGCCATCCGCATCACACATCTGCCGACCGGTACGGTCGTCGAATGTCAGGATGAACGAAGCCAGCATAAGAACAAGGAAAAAGCGATGCGCGTGCTGCGCTCGCGTCTGCTTGACGCCAAGCGCGCCGAGCAGAGCGAGCAGCTCACCGCCCGCCGCCGCAGTCTGGTGGGCACGGGAGACCGCTCCGAGCGCATCCGCACCTATAATTTTCCGCAGGGGCGCGTCACCGATCACCGCATCGGGTTGACGCTGTACCGCATCGATGCCGTCATGGACGGCGATCTCGACGAGCTGATCGACGCGCTGGCCTCGGCTGCGCGCACGGCCGGACTGCAAAATTCCACGGAAGGAACGCGATAACCGTGCAGACAAAATATCTTTCCTGCGGCGAAGAGGGAATTCATCTTGCCGCCGATCTGCTTCGGCAGGGCGAGGTGGTGGCCATTCCCACGGAGACGGTCTACGGGCTTGCCGCGGATGCGGCTAACGAGGCCGCCGTACGCCGTATTTTTGAGGTCAAGGGCCGCCCGCAGGACAACCCTCTGATTGTACATATCAGCAGTATGGATATGTGGAAGCCTCTCGTAACCGATATTCCGGACGAAGCATACCGTTTGGCCGAGGCTTTCTGGCCGGGGCCTCTGACGATCATTCTGCCAAAAAGCGGGCGTGTTCCTCTGGTGACGACCGCGGGGATGGACTCCGTCGCGGTGCGGATGCCGTCGCATCCCGGTGCGCGTGCCGTAATCGAGAGAAGCGGGCTTGCGCTTGCCGCGCCTTCGGCCAATCTTTCCGGTTCGCCGTCTCCCACGACGGCGCAGCACTGCCGGCGCGACCTCGACGGCAAGGTGCCGCTTGTGCTCGACGGAGGCGAATGCGCGGTCGGCATTGAATCGACGGTGATCTCTCTCGCGGGGGAACCGACGCTGCTTCGGCCGGGCGCAATTACGGCTCGCCAGCTCTCCGAAGCAATGGGAAGGCCGGTGGCCGTGTCTCATGCCGTTACCGAGCCTTTGGCGGCGGGAGAGCGCCCGAGTTCTCCGGGAATGAAATACCGCCATTATGCGCCGAAGGCACGGGTGGTTCTTGTCGAGGGGGAAAGAGAAGCCTATCTCCGCCTGCTTGAGTCTTCTCCCGTGGGAACGTGGGGGCTGGTTTTTTCCGGTGAAGAAACAAGAACGACGCATCCAACCGTCGTCTATGGCAAGGAACACGACGCCGCCAGTCAGGCACACGGTGTGTTTGCGGCGCTGAGGCGCCTTGACGACGAGGGGGCCTCGCTTGTTTATGCACACTGTCCCGACCGCGGCGGCGATGCGCTCGGTGTTTACAACCGCCTGCTTCGCGCGGCGGCTTTTGAGGTGATACAGGTATGAATCCGATTAAAATTATCGGCCTGACCGGACAGACCGGCGCGGGCAAATCAACCGTCAGCCGCGTGTTTTCATCGCGCGGCATCGAGGTCATCGACTGCGATACGGTTTCCCGCGATGTGGTGGACGGGGAAAAACAGCTTCTCGCCGATCTGGCGCTGGAATTCGGCATTTCCATTCTCAACGAGGACGGCACGCTGAACCGCCGCCGCCTCGGCGGAATGGTATTTTCCGACCGGGCGAAGCTTGACCGTCTCAATGATATTATTTTCCCCTATATTCGCAGGGAAGTGGAGCGGCGCGTGCATACTCTGCAAAAACGCGGTTGCCGTCTCGTTGTGCTGGACGCGCCTACGCTGTTTGAAAGCGGAATCGATGCGGACTGTGAAGAGATCATCTCCGTCATTGCGCCGGAGGATCTGCGCCTCAACCGCATCATGGTGCGCGATCATCTCAGTGATACCGAGGCGAGAAACCGCATTGCTTCGCAGCATGACGACGCGTTTTTTATCGAGAGATCCGCCCATGTCATCCGCAACGATCAGGACGAAGAAGCGCTTCGTTTCGCGGCGCTGCGTCTGACAGATGAACTTCGGAGTGCGGCCGATGCATAAAAAACGATTTGGTATCGTGCTTTTGCTCGCACTGGCGGTGTTCGGCATATATCTTGGAACACGGACAGCGCGCCGGTCGGCATATCCGCGCGGCTATGCGCCTATGATAGAGGAACAGAGCGCCAAGGCAGGCGTTGATACGATGCTGCTGTACGCGGTTGTGCGGTGCGAAAGCGGCTTTGACCCCGAGGCGGTGTCCTCCGTCGGAGCGCGCGGCCTGATGCAGCTGACGGAGGATACCTTCGACTGGGTATGCTGGCGTCTCGGAGAAGAGCGTTCTTACGATGAGGCATTTGACCCGGAGATAAATCTGCGCTTCGGAACGTATCTGCTTGCTTACCTGCTTGACCGGTTTCAGGACGAGGCGACGGCGCTGGCGGCTTATCACGCGGGCTCCGGCATTGTCGGGCAGTGGCTTCTTGACGAGCGGTATTCCTCTGATCAAAAGACGCTGCACACCATTCCATATGAGGATACGGCGCGGTATGTACCGCGCGTGCTGAAAACAAAGGAAATCTATATAGAGCTGTACGGAAAGGGGTAATTTACCATGGCTGAAAAGAAAACAGCGGCGAAGTCCGAAGCGGAAAAGCTGAAGGAGGCGCTCTGTCTTACACCGAAAAATGCCGGAATTCTTCTGACAGATGAGGAACTGGAAGCGGGCGATCTGTTCTGCGAAGGCTACAAAAAGTTTCTCGATCTGGCAAAAACCGAACGCGAAGCCGTTGAAATCACCATCGAAATGGCGAGGGAAAAGGGATTTACCGCGTTTGACCCGTCCAAGACATATCAGCCCGGCGATCGTGTCTATCTCAACAATCGCGGCAAGGCGCTGATTCTCTGCACGATCGGTTCCGAGCCGATCGAAAACGGGATTCGCATTGTGGCGGCGCACGTTGATTCGCCGCGCCTTGATCTGAAGCCCCGCCCCCTGTATGAAGAGGCGCAGTTTGCGCTTTTTAAAACACATTACTACGGCGGCATTAAAAAATACCAGTGGACGACGATCCCTCTTGCGCTGCACGGCGTCGTTGTGCGCGCGGACGGAGAAAAAATCTCCGTTATCATCGGTGAGGATGAGGGCGATCCCGTCTTTACCGTGACTGATCTTCTGCCGCATCTTGCGGCGGAGCAGATGTCCCGCAAGGCGCCCGACATCATCAAGGGCGAGGCGCTCAATGTTCTTGTGGGTGGGCGGATGTTCCGCGATGACAAGGCGTCTGAGCGCGTCAAGCTCGCGATTCTCAAGCTGCTCAACGAAAAATACGGTTTTGTAGAGGCGGATTTCCTCTCGGCAGAGCTGACGATGGTACCGGCCTTTCACGCATCGGACGTCGGCCTCGACCGCAGCTTTATCGGCGCATACGGCCATGACGACCGCGTCTGCGCCTATACGGCGGTTATGGCGGCGCTGGGTGAGGCAGCCCCGACGCGCACCATGGTCACCGTGCTTGCCGACAAGGAGGAGATCGGCTCGGAGGGAAATACCGGTCTCAATTCCCGCTTTCTGCGCTTTTTCATCGATGATCTTTCCGCCTGTTTCGGCAGAGAGGGGCGCCATGTTCTTACAAAATCGCAGTGCATGTCCGCCGATGTGAACGCGGCCTTTGACCCCACCTACGGCGAGGTGCACGAAAAGAATAACGCTGCCTATGCGAACTACGGCGTTGTTGTCACGAAGTATACCGGGGCGCGCGGAAAGTCCTCTACGAACGACGCCTCTGCGGAATTCATGGGCGAGATCAGACGGCTGCTCGACCGCGAACATGTCCAGTGGCAGACCGGCGAACTCGGCAAGGTGGATGAGGGCGGCGGCGGCACGGTCGCAATGTATGTGGCCGCACACAATGTAGACGTGGTCGACGTCGGTGTGCCAGTGCTGTCTATGCATGCGCCGTTCGAGGTTGTCGCGAAGAGCGACGTTTACCAGACCTACAGAGCGTTTGCGGCTTTCCATAAATAAGGGAATAAAGTTTCACAAAAAAGCCAATCCTGCGAAGAGCAGGATTGGCTTTTTGATGATTTTCGGCGTAAATTTCTGCGCAGGAGCATAAAAAAAGCACTTGACAGCCCTTTGACTATGTAATATAATGATAAACTGAATCATAATGGGTGGGACTGTCTAAAGAGATAAAAATTGTACCATGTCTGCCCAAAAAAAGCAAGCCTTTTTCCAAAAACGGCAAAAAATGCACAAAAAGTTTGTGCATGATGACAAACATAGATAGACGAATGGAGTGAGCGCAGCGTATGTTGAAGGTCAAACCTGTCAACCTCGGCAAAAATGTCCGCATGAGCTTCGGCAAGATTGATGAAGTTCTGGATATGCCTAATCTGATCGAGGTACAGAAGAACTCCTACCAATGGTTTCTCGACGAAGGCCTGCGGGAGGTGTTCGACGATATGTCGGCCATCACCGACTACCAGGGAAATCTGGTGCTGGATTTCATCGACTATCAGCTCGAGGATAAGCCGAAATACACGATTGCGGAATGCAAGGAACGCGACGCGACCTATGCCGCGCCTTTGATGGTGACCACCAGCCTTTTAAACCGTGCGACCGGTGAAATCAAGGAAGAGCGCATTTTCATGGGCGATTTTCCGCTGATGACCGAGAGCGGCACGTTCGTGATCAACGGCGCGGAGCGTGTGATTGTTTCTCAGCTCGTCCGTTCTCCCGGCGTTTACTATTCCAAGTCCCGCGATAAGTCGGGCCGCGAGCTGTATGCGGCGACCGTCATTCCCAACCGCGGCGCGTGGCTTGAGTACGAGACCGATTCCAACGGCGTGTTCTGGGTTCGTATCGACAAAAACCGCAAGCTGCCTGTGACGACATTTCTCCGCGCGCTGGAAGAGCTTAAAACCGACGAGCAGATGCTCGATTTCTTTGGAGAAAACGAGCTGCTGCATACGACCCTTGACAAGGATACGATCAAGACTTCGGCCGAGGCCCTGCAGGAGGTTTACCGCAAGCTCCGCCCGGGTGAGCCGCCTACAGTCGAGAGCGCGCGCAGCCATCTCAATTCTCTGTTTTTTGATCCCAGACGATATGACCTTTCCAAGGTGGGACGCTATAAATACAATAAAAAACTGGCTCTT
This sequence comes from uncultured Oscillospiraceae bacterium, assembly GCA_934232845.1. Classification (GTDB taxonomy): domain Bacteria; phylum Bacillota; class Clostridia; order Oscillospirales; family Ruminococcaceae; genus Yanshouia. The sequence goes on along the minus strand of CAKQGD010000020.1, from coordinate 6,240 downwards.
TCCCAGCGCATTACCGGCCATGAACTGGCCGAGCCTGTGATTGCTCCTCTGACGGGAGAACTGCTTTTCGACGAGGGTGCGGTTCTTTCCCGCGCCGACGCGCGGGCCATTGAGGCCGCGGGTGTGTCCAGTGTTGTGATCAAGGTGGGAGAGCTTCCGGTCAAGGTCATTTCCAACGGAATGGTGCGCCTCGAGGACTTTATCGACGTCGGGGCCGTCGGCGTGACGGGAAAACCCGCAAAGGAGCGCGTGCGTTTCTGCGTACTGTGCGAGATTCTTGAGGAATGCGGCGACGACGCCGAGGCGCTCAGAACAAAGATCGCAGAGCGTACGGATGAGCTTGTTCCCAAGCATATCATTGTGGATGATATTTATGCCACGATCGGGTATCTCTGCAATCTTTCCGTCGGCGTCGGCACGGACGATGACATCGACCATCTCGGCAACCGCCGCATCCGTTCGGTCGGCGAGCTGCTGCAGAATCAGTTCCGGATCGGTTTTTCGCGTATGGAGCGCGTGATCCGCGAGCGTATGGCCACCCAGGCGCAGGAACAGAGCGAGACCGCCTCCGCGCAGTCTCTGATCAATATCCGCCCTGTGGTCGCTTCGATCAAAGAGTTTTTCGGTTCGTCTCCGCTGTCGCAGTTCATGGACCAGAACAACCCTCTGTCCGAATTGACGCATAAGCGCCGTCTGTCCGCCCTTGGCCCCGGCGGTCTTTCCCGTGACCGCGCCGGATTTGAGGTCCGCGACGTTCACTACACCCATTACGGCCGTATGTGCCCGATTGAAACGCCGGAAGGTCCGAACATCGGTCTGATTTCGTATCTCGCGACGTTTGCGCGGATCAACGAGTATGGCTTCATCGAAGCCCCCTACCGCCGCGTGGAGCGCGGCACCGGAAAAATCTGCGACGAAGTAATTTATATGACCGCCGATGTCGAGGACGAATTTGTCGTTGCTCAGGCGAATGAGCCGATTGAAAACGGTGTGTTTGCCCGTCCGAAGGTCGCTGCCCGCTACCGCGATTCCATTTTGGAAATTGAGCGCGAAAAGGTCGATTTTATGGACATCTCTCCGAAGATGGTCGTCTCCGTCGCGACGGCGATGATTCCCTTCCTTGAGAACGATGACGCAAACCGCGCCCTGATGGGATCGAACATGCAGAAGCAGGCGGTTCCGCTGCTTAAGACGGAGCCTCCGATTGTCGGCACCGGCATGGAATATAAAGCGGCGGTCGACTCCGGCGTGGCAATTGTCTCCAAGCACGCGGGTGTTGTCAAATATGTTTCTGCCGATTTGATTATTGTGACCGACGCAGAGGGACTGGATCACGAATACCGTCTGATCAAGTTTATGCGCTCCAACCAGGGTACGTGCGTCAACCAGCGCCCTGTTGTGGAGAAAGGTGACCGAATTGAAGTCGGCGACGTGCTGGCCGACGGTCCCGCCACCTCCAACGGCGAAATCTCGCTGGGCAAAAATATGCTTATCGGCTTTATGGAGTGGGAGGGCTACAACTATGAAGACGCCGTTTTGATTAACGAGCGCCTTGTGAAGGAAGACGTTTACACCTCCATCCATATTGAAGAATATGAGATTGAAGCCCGCGACACCAAGCTTGGGCCGGAAGAAATCACCCGCGATATCCCGAACGTCGGCGAGGATCTGCTCAAAGAGCTCGACGAGCGCGGCATTATCCGCGTCGGCGCCGAGGTTCGCGCCGGAGATATTCTCGTCGGCAAGGTCACGCCCAAGGGCGAGACGGAGCTGAATGCGGAGGAACGCCTTCTGCGCGCCATCTTCGGCGAAAAGGCCCGCGAGGTGCGCGACACCTCTCTGCGCGTGCCGCATGGCGAGTACGGCATCATTGTCGACGTCAAGGTTTTCACCCGTGAAACATCCGACGAGCTTTCTCCCGGCGTCAACATGGTTGTCCGCTGCTATATTGCTCAGAAGAGAAAGATTTCCGTCGGCGATAAAATGGCCGGACGTCACGGCAACAAGGGCGTCGTGTCCCGCGTGCTTCCGCAGGAGGATATGCCGTATCTGCCCGGCGGACAGCCGCTTGACATTCTACTCAATCCTCTCGGCGTTCCGTCCCGTATGAATATCGGACAGGTGCTCGAGGTTCATCTCGGCCGCGCGGCCGCCGCGCTTGGCTATAAGGTGATGACGCCGGTCTTTGACGGCGCGAAGGAAGCCGACATCCGCGAGGCCCTCACGATGGCGGGCTTTGACGAAGACGGCAAGACCTTGCTTTATGATGGACGCACCGGCGAGCCGTTTGATCACCGCGTTACGGTCGGCTATATGTACTACCTCAAGCTGCATCATCTGGTCGATGATAAGATTCATGCCCGCTCCACCGGCCCGTACTCCCTCGTCACCCAGCAGCCGTTGGGCGGCAAGGCGCAGTTCGGCGGCCAGCGTTTCGGCGAAATGGAAGTCTGGGCCCTCGAGGCTTACGGCGCCGCCTACACGCTGCAGGAGATTCTGACGATCAAGTCCGACGACGTTGTCGGACGCGTCAAGACCTTCGAAGCGATCGTCAAGGGACGCAATGTGCCGAAGCCCGGTATCCCCGAGGCATTTAAGGTTATGATCAAGGAACTGCAGTCGCTTGCGCTCGACGTCCGTGTTCTCGACAAGGACGGCAACGAAATCGACCTCAAGCAGAATTTTGATGAGGACGACAATATCGGCCTGCCTATTGACGACGGCGAGATGTTCGCCCCCGGCGTCGCGGATGAGGATGAATTCGCTTCCAGCGGATTCGGACTCGAAAACGAAGAAGGAGAGGCGGAAGCATTTTCGGATGACGCATTCGGAGATCTTGGCCTCGACGATGGCGAAGAAAATTTTGAAGATTAAGTCACGGAGGGACAGCAGTTGGAATTTAATGAGTTTGAGTCGATTAAAATCGGTCTGGCTTCCCCCGAGCAGATCCGTTCCTGGTCTTACGGCGAGGTCAAAAAGCCTGAGACCATCAACTACCGCACACTGAAGCCCGAACGCGACGGCCTGTTCTGCGAAAGAATTTTCGGGCCGACCAAGGACTGGGAATGCTATTGCGGCCGCTATAAAAGGATCCGCTACAAGGGCAAGATCTGCGAACGCTGCGGCGTTGAGGTCACCCGCGCCAAGGTTCGCCGCGAGCGCATGGGCCACATCGAGCTGGCCGCGCCCGTATCGCATATCTGGTATTTCAAGGGTACGTCGTCCCGCATGGGTCTGCTGCTCAATATGTCTCCGCGCCTTCTGGAAAAGGTGCTTTACTTTGCGGCTTACATCGTGATTGATCCCGGCATCACGAATTTGAAAAAATATCAGCTTCTTTCCGAAAAGGAATACCGCGATATGCGTGAGGCGTATGAGGACGAGTTTGACGCCGGAATGGGCGCCGAAGCCGTCAAAAAGCTTCTGCAGCAGATCGACCTCGAGCAGCTTTCCGCAGAGCTTAAGGAAGAGCTTGAGACCGCCGCCGGCCAGAAACGCGCCAAGCTTCTTAAACGCCTTGAGGTTGTCGAAGCTTTCCGCCTTTCCGGCAACAAGCCGGAGTGGATGATTCTCGACGTCATCAGCGTCATCCCGCCGGATATCCGCCCGATGGTGCAGCTTGACGGCGGCCGCTTTGCGACCTCCGACCTGAACGATCTGTACCGCCGTGTCATCAACCGCAACAACCGTCTGAAAAAGCTGCTTGAGCTGGGCGCGCCCGACATCATTGTGCGCAATGAAAAGCGCATGCTCCAGGAGGCCGTCGATGCCCTGATCGACAACGGCCGCCGCGGCCGCCCCGTGACGGGCCCGAACAACCGTGCGCTCAAGTCTTTGTCCGACATGCTCAAGGGCAAGCAGGGCCGCTTCCGTCAGAACCTGCTCGGTAAGCGTGTCGACTATTCCGGCCGTTCCGTTATCGTGGTCGGTCCGGAGCTGCGTATGTACCAGTGCGGTTTGCCGAAGGAGATGGCTCTCGAGCTGTTCAAGCCCTTCGTCATGAAGCGCCTTGTCGACCAGAAGGTCGCCACTAATATCAAGAATGCCCGCAAAATGGTCGAGCGCGGCCAGCAGAAGGAAGTTTGGGACGCCCTCGAGGTTGTCATCAAGGACCATCCCGTGCTGATGAACCGCGCACCCACGCTGCACAGACTGGGCATTCAGGCATTTGAACCGATCCTTGTCGAAGGCCGCGCGCTCAAACTGCATCCGCTGGTCTGCACGGCCTTCAACGCCGACTTCGACGGCGACCAGATGGCCGTTCACGTTCCGCTTTCCGCCGAGGCGCAGGCCGAGGCACGTTTTCTCATGCTTGCCGCCAACAACCTGCTTAAGCCGTCTGACGGCCGCCCCGTTGCCGTTCCGACGCAGGACATGGTTCTCGGCTCTTACTATCTGACCATGGTGCGCGAGAATGAAGAGGGCGTAGGCAAGGCGTTCCGCGACTTTGACGAAGTGCTGATGGCCTATAACGAGCATGTGATCGGCTTGCACGCGCCCGTTCGTGTGCGCCGCACCGTCGAATATGAGGGCGAAAGCTATACCGGTATGCTTACCACGACCGCGGGCCGCATCATCTTCAATGATCCGATTCCGCAGGATCTCGGTTATATCGACCGCACCAAGCCCGAAAACCGTTTTAATCTTGAGGTCGAGTTCCTTGTCAAGAAGAAGTCTCTCGGCGATATCATTGACCGCTGCATCGACAAGCACGGCACTGCCAAGGCATCCGAGATGCTCGACCGTATTAAGGCGCAGGGCTTTAAGTATTCGACCAAGTCCTCTCTGACCGTCGCGGTCTGCGACGCCGTCATTCCGGAGGAAAAGGCGCAGTATCTCGCCGAAGCGGAAAAGAAGGTCGACGCGATTACACGCCAGTACCGCCGCGGCTTTATCTCCGACGAAATCCGCTATGAACGTGTGATTAATACTTGGAACGAGACGACCGCCAAGGTAAAGGACGCACTGGAGAAGTGCTTCACAGAGGATAACCCCATTTTCATGATGGCCGATTCCGGCGCCCGCGGCTCGATGGACCAGATTCGTCAGCTTGCCGGTATGCGCGGTCTGATTGCCAATACCTCCGGCCGCGCAATCGAGCTGCCGATCAAGGCAAACTATCGTGAGGGACTGACCGTCCTTGACTACTTCAACTCTTCGAGAGGCGCCCGTAAGGGTCTGGCCGATACCGCGCTTCGTACCGCGGACTCCGGTTATTTGACCCGCCGCCTTGTTGACGTTTCGCAGGACGTCATCATCCGTGAAGAGGACTGCGGCACGCATGAGGGAATTGTCGCCGTTGCGATTGAGGATTCCGGCCGTGAGATCGAGAGCCTCAAGGAGCGTCTGACCGGCCGTTATCTGGCCGACGACCTCGTGGATGAAAAGACCGGTGAGCTCATCATGAGCCGCGAGCGAATGATTTCTCCCGCCGACGCACAGCGCATTGTGGATGCCGGCTTTACCAAGGTCAAGATCCGCTCTCTCCTCAACTGCTGTGCGGAGCACGGCGTGTGCTCGCACTGCTACGGTGCGAACCTCGCAAACAAGAAACCTGTCGGCATCGGCGAAGCGGTCGGCATCATTGCCGCGCAGTCGATCGGCGAGCCCGGCACACAGCTGACTATGAGAACGTTCCACACCGGCGGTATCGCGTCCGCGTCGGATATCACGCAGGGTCTTCCCCGTGTTGAAGAATTGTTCGAGGCCAGAAAGCCGAAGAACGCTGCGGTTATCGCCCATATCGGCGGTACGGTTTCTTACGAAAAGGATCCCAAGGGCGGCGATCTCGTTGTGATTACCGCACCCGACGGGGAACGCTATGAAAAACAGGTCGTCTACGGCGCAACCCGCCGCTTCCAGGAGGGCGACGTCGTCGAAAAGGGCGAGATGCTGACGGAAGGTTCCGCGGAGCCGAACGAAATTCTTACCGTTTCCGGTGAACTGGCTGTGCAGGACTACCTGATTAAGGAAGTACAGCGTGTCTACCGTACGCAGGGCGTTGACATCAACGACAAGCATATCGAGGTCATCGTCCGGCAGATGATGCGCAAGGTGCGTATCGAGGACGGCGGAGACAGCACGCTGATTCCCGGCGTTCATGTCGAAAAGAGCGAGCTGAACCGCGCAAATGCCGAGATTGCCCGCAAAGCGGAGCAGAATGGTACCGAGCCGCATTTCGCAACCTCCGTTCCGGTGCTGCTGGGCATCACCAAGGCTTCGCTCGTGACAGAGTCGTTT